>CAZKII010000001.1:0-26293 GCA_964552865.1 uncultured Thermoplasmata archaeon
CCCTGAAATATCCGCCAGTTATGCGTATCGCCACGGTCATGAAGGACAGATGCCATCCGAAGCGCTGCAATCAGGAGTGCGTGGTTTACTGCCCCAGAGTCAGGGCCGGCGACGAGACCGTTGTCATCGGGCCGGCAGGGAAGGCCGTGATATCGGAGGAACTGTGCGTGGGCTGCGGCATCTGCGTCCACAAGTGCCCCTACGATGCGATACGGATCATCAATCTCCCTGAGGAGCTGGACGGCGAACTCCTGCACCAGTATGGCGTGAACGGCTTCCGCCTCTACCGCCTCCCCACCCCTGTGAACGGCAAGGTCGTGGGGATCCTCGGGGCCAACGGCATCGGTAAGACCACGGTGATAAGCATCCTTTCGGGCCAGTTCATCCCGAACATGGGGGACCTCGATGGTGAGCCCACATGGGACAATGTGATAAAGCACTTCGCCGGGACCGAGATGCACGATTACCTCAAAAGGCTGGCCGCAGGGGAGATAACCGCCGCCCTGAAGCCGCAGTATGTGGATAAACTCCCCAAGGTCATAAAGGGGAATGTCGGGGAACTCTTGAGCAAGGTGGACACCCGCGGAAAGATGGACGAGGTGGTGGAGGAACTGGAGATTGGCCAGACCCTTAAAAAGGAGCTGTCCGAACTCTCCGGCGGGGAACTCCAGAGGGTTTCCATTGCCGCCACGCTTCTGAAGGATGCGGATATCTACTTCTTCGACGAGCCGTCCTCATATCTGGACATATACCAGAGGCTGAAGGTGAGCGAGATCATACAGGAACTGGCAAAGGAGAAGAATGTCATGGTCATCGAGCACGACCTGGCCATACTGGACTCCGTGGCCGACAATGTTCATCTCATGTACGGCTCAGAGGGCTCGTACGGCATAGTGGCGCAGCCGCGGCCGGTCCGCACCGCCATAAATGTCTATCTCACCGGATTCCTGAAGGAGGAGAACATACGGTTCAGGGACAGGGCCATAGAGTTCGACACCCACCCGGCAAGGGGAGAGCTGCAGGCCCTCGAGCTCCTCTCGTATCCGGAACTCGTCAAGAGGATGGGTTCTTTCACTCTCAAGGTGAACAGCGGGAGCATAAAGATAGGCGAGGTTGTGGGGGTTGTGGGCCCCAACGCCATCGGAAAGACCACATTCGTCAAGATGCTGGCCGGCGTCATAGAACCGGACGAAGGGAAGCTGGAAGGCGGCGTGAAGGTCAGCTACAAACCGCAGTACATAAAGCCGGACTTCGACGGGAGCGTGCGGGAACTCCTTTACACCATGCTCGGCCCAACCGTGCAGGACGGCTTCTTCATCAGCGAGATATCGCACCCGCTGGCCCTCAAGAACCTCATGGACAAGGAGGTCATGGAACTCTCCGGCGGAGAACTTCAGAGAACCTCTCTGGCGGTCTGCCTCGGACGGGAAGCGGACATATATCTTATAGACGAGCCTTCGGCCTATCTGGACGCCAACCAGAGGATGGAGGCGGCGAAGACCATTCGTAGGGTCATGGAGAAGACCGGCCGCTCCGGAATGATCGTGGACCACGATGTCTATTTCATCGACCTCGTATCCGACTCCATCATGGTGTTCGAGGGGGAGCCGGGGATCAGGGGCGAGAGCTTCGGGCCGCTTGACCTGAGAGAGGGGATGAACCGCTTCCTCAAAGGGGTGGGCATCACATTCAGGCGGGACAACGACACCAAGAGGCCGAGAATAAACAAGAAGGGCTCCAGACTGGACAGGGAGCAGAAGAGCGCAGGTGAGTATTACTACGAGGCTGTTGGGTAAAAGATTAAGGGTTTTTAGCGGTCTTTTTTAGAATTCATTAAGGCTCTTTTGATTGTCATCGGTTACGGAACGCCCAAGAATCTCTTCGTAAGCGATAACTGGAATATCCGGGGCTCCATGTTTTAGAAGTTTATCATGTGCCTGTTTCACTCGTTTTCTGGGGACAATAAAAAGAACCTCGTCCAGTCTTCCGTTTTCTTTTAGTGAGTTATAGAACTTTATCTGCTCTTCCCTTATTTCACCGTTATCTTTTACTTCTATGGCAGCGGCTCCCTCCTCATCTATGACCAAGAGATCTATTTCCATTTTATCTCCCTTGTTTACTTGAGTCCTACTTCCAACACCTGTAATATTTACTTGAGGAAGAACACAAGCCCCTTCTCTTCTGAATTCCTTCCAGAGATGGTATTCCACGGTTATTTCGTTATCTCTTATAAGTTTCAGCCCCTTCTTTGGCTCTATTAAGTTCTCAAACTCAAAGTTAAAAAGGTGCGTTGGAAATATTGCAACACTATCCTCCGAAACCTGTATGTTCCTTAAGAACGATGGTATTGAGGGATCCAACTCATAGAAAGGAGGCATATCGAGCTCCCTTATTGGAACATAAAAAAAGGCCGGCTCATATTCCAGATCTTCGAAGTCTTGCCTAAAAATAATGCTTGCACCCATGCCACTCATGTCATTAGTATTTGAGCCTTTATACTGGATTATAAGAGCTAAATCTGAAAAGAAGCCGCTTCTAACATATCTTTTAACCTGTGAGATGTCGGCAGCCTCTATATCTTCTTTTCTCTTAACTTCCAAGCCCACAACAAGGTCGTCTTTGATGCAGACAAGATCTATTCTGTTTTTGCCGACGGGTACTTCTCCGTACACATCAAATCCTTTGTGTTCCATATACTCCCAAACTAAATACTGGAGCATTCTTTCTCCAGACCAAGCCAGTAAATCCCTCTTACACAGAGAATCAAAGGGCATTTCTTCCATCTCCCGAATCAGCTAATATTGTAGTGGCTACCCTATCCAACCAGACCTTAAGGGAATCATCTACATCCCCTCGAACTATAAAAGGCATGAAGTCTCCGCTATTTGGATTGTATGGTGTGGTAAGCCCCGGGAATTCTACGTTTAGGGCTTCTATGTAGAGAGGGATATCATCCTCTTTTATATCAAGTTTAGAAGCGTATTCAAAAAACTCTTTTTTACTATACTCCCCTCGCTTTGCAAGAGAAATCAGCCAGAAAGCGCCAAGGATTTTGAACTCATCCGTTGGCCTTAAAATCACCGGATTTATGAATTGAAGCATCTCCTCCGGCATCCTGTAAACCTTTCCTGTGTATTCATTATAGTTATGGGAATCGGAGATTTTTGCAAATCCAATCTCTTCCATCTCTTCAAAAAACTGCAATGCAGCTTCACGAATAGAAGCGTTATTTCCAAGGAGAAGCTTTGAGAAAGCCACATCCCATAGATTTAAGGGAATCTTGCCTATATTTTCCCTTTGCTTTGAACTTATGTGTCCAAGCACACCCCCATTCGAATTTCGTATTTGCCAGTAATCTTCTAACAAATCGCTATCTCCTGTTACGATAAAAGAACTTATCTGGGAGGAGACATATCTTTCTAGATCTTCACTCGGATTCATTATTTCAGCCTCATAATTAGGGAGCTCTAGTTGAAAAAACCTAGGGGCTTTAGAAGGTTGATATGTCCCATGCAAAAGAACATAAAGAAATTTTTTACTATAGTTTTTTACAATGTTTTCTATGTCCTCTTCATCGCACTCAATTTTCTCTTGCAGGCAATCTTTAGCTAGTTCGATTCCGTTCTCAGTAAGGATAGAAAAGTAGTGTTTATGCGGGAGTTTACCATACCCATGAGTCTCATCTACAAAGAGCTGAAATGACTTCTGCTCCAGTATTGGTGGTATAGAGAATATTTCTTCTCCCGGTCCAATATCTGTAAGGATTTCGCTCCCAGAGAGATAAATTGCCTTTAAACTCTCTATTGCTTTATTGATTTCATCAGCCCCTATGCCGTAGCCATTTAATAACTCCCTAAACTCTTTGCATTTCATTCTATCTCCTCCGTTTCTAGATATATTCCAATTTTTTTGTATATTTTTTTTATTCCCTCTTCTTTTTTTCTCTCTATCTGCTTTATTAGTTCTTGAGTTTCTGTTAGAATTTGATTGTATTCTTTTATAATATGACTTACCCCCGACACCTCCGGCACTCTTATACCTAAAAGAGCGGCTTTAGTTATAAAAGGAATGGGGCCACCTCTTGTCTTTGATTCCAGAATCTTACGACCAAAAGGGCTTTCCAGAAAGATTTTGACAAGTTCGGCCATTTCTTTCTCTTTGAATCTCAGGGCCACAAGATTAGACGAAAGAACTACATTGTTGGGAAAATCCTCTGGAACAATGGCAAGTCTGAACCTCTTGATATCACCTTTTACAGAGACTACTAAATCCCACGGTTTTAGTGTATAGTCTGCCAAGTCCTTACTGACACTTTTCACTTCGAGCTGGTCTGTCAGTATCTCGTCATGTACATCTCTCAAACGGACAATCTTATAGTTATTGAGACCGCTTTTTTCATTCTTTCGTATAATAAATTCGGCAGATGGGATTAATTCAGCAATATCTCGGATGGCAGTAGAATGTTTGATGCTGTAATAAGCTCTTTTTACCTGTTTATTTGCCAAAATTCGTGCGGGAATCAAATTGCCAGTAGTGACAATATCATTGTAAGAAACCCTCTTTCCTACCCCATCCATTACGATTTCGACATTTTTTGTGGTTCTTCCCCCTTTGACTAATACTAATAAATGGATGTAAGCTCCCGTCTGTGGCCAGTAAATTCTTCCAAGAGTTTCAATCTTTTTAAGATGCTTCAAGAAAACATCTTCTACCAAGGCTCCTGAAGAAAGCAATGAATCGCTAGCCAGAATCAATATTTTTGAATTTAGAGGCGCGTTCTGAATAAGCCTGAAGATGGTTTTTTCTACCCCTTTCCGACCTCTCAAACCAGCCCCCTGTGGATTGACCCCTGTGCTATCAAAGATAATCGTAGGATATGGTGGCAAAAGATTAAAAGGCCCCTCATCGTAATATGGAATTACCTCAATACCGCTATTCTTGAGAACAATCTCTGCAAGTTTCTCGAGAAGCTTGCTCCCAAACGATATCGCACAACCGCTGTGAAGTTTAGTAACATCCATAAGACAAATCAGGTTGTCTGCCCGTGCGACATACACGGATTTGGCAGATTCAATAGCATCCTCTATCTCCCTAATTTCTCGGAACATCTTTCTCTGTCTTCTTCCGTATTCGTAAGAACAAACTATCTCTGCAAAGATTTTGAGACTCTCGTCGTTATTGAGGAAGGGCAGCAAATCCAGAATTTGATATGGTTTTATAGTTACTGGCTCAAAATCCTCTTCAATCTCCTCTTTTTTCGCTCTGTATATCACTTCAATCTGGCTTTCCTCTAAAAATTCGTTCAGAGAGAGAGCCATGTCCTCTAACGCACCCTTTATTGCATATATCATCGCTGTATTGGCAATTTTTTCTTCTTGGTTTTTTGTATCCATTTTTTTCACCTTACGCCACCATATAGACTGCATCTATTTAGAGTTTTTGGTTGCACAATAACTATTGCATTAAATATCGTTTTCTTAAGAGTTATTCTCTAACTTATCTTTAGTTAGTCATTTGCGACGGGTGGCTACATCTCTCTGACCCTTTCAAAAACTATAATTAACACCCCGCCTTTCCGTGTCTGAAAAGAGGGATGACCGTGAAGATAACCTACGGATACTGGCCCGCTGCCGACCTGCCCGCCGAGCGCGTCGAAAGGGCTTTCGAGGCCATGAAAGAGGATGTCGGGGCCGGCAGGGCGAACTACATAAATCTGCCGTTCAGCCGTGACCAGCTCTCTGCGGCCATCGGGGTGAAAGAGGCGATTGGGAAAATCACCGACCTCGTGGTATGCGGCATGGGCGGTTCCTCCCTCGGAACAAAGGCCCTTATTTCTATTTTCGGCCCTGCGGATGGGGTGAGGATTCATGTACTGGATACCATAGAACCGGAGGCCGTGAACTCCGTCTTTTCCTCCATAGACCTGAAGAAGACCATGTTCGATGTGGTGACCAAGTCCGGCAACACCCTCGAAACCCTCGCGTTGCTCAGCGTCATACTTCAAAGGCTCGAAAAAGAAGGAATTGATGCAGGTAAGAGAATTGTGATTACTACCACGGAGAGCGAGGACAACGACCTCTACCGCTGGGCCACGGAGAAAGGGATAAGGACGCTTCCGTTCCCTCACGGTGTGGAGGGGAGGTACTCCGTTCTCTCGTCTGTGGGGCTGTTCCCCGCGCTTTATATGAACTGCAGTCCGGAGGAGATTCTGAGAGGGGCGGAGCCCGTGGCGAAGCGGTATTTCACGGAGAACAACGATGCGCTTCTTTTTGCGGCGAAGTCCGTGGCGGCCATCGAGGCTGGCAGGGATGCGCATGTCTTCCTCACCTACTCCTCCGCATTGAGAGAAACAGGCGAATGGTTCGCCCAGCTCTGGGCCGAGAGCCTCGGCAAGGACGGAAAGGGGCAGATACCCGTGACCGCAGTGGGGCCCGCCGCCCAGCACTCGCAGCTGCAGCTCTATCTTGACGGTCCGAAAAACAGTGCGATAAGCCTGCTGGGGATCGAGAAGCACAGGGATGATATTACCCTGGAAGAATCTGATGCGCCGGCCCACTTCCTGAAGGGAAAAGGCCTCTCGCAGATACTGAATGCGGAGATGGAGGCCACCGCGCTGGCCCTTAGCGAGAAAGAGGTCTTCAACAGAACCCTGATGCTGGAGAGAACGAGCGGGAAAGAGGTCGGAGCGCTCCTGATGTTTCTCGAAATGGCGACGGCCTACACCTGCTACCTCACGGGTGTGAATCCCTACGATCAGCCTGCGGTGGAAGCGGGAAAGAGGCACACTAGAAAGATTCTGGGTCTCTAATCCTCCGTACTCCTTCGGACAAGGCCTGAAAGAAAATCGGTCACCCGGAAGACATACCCCTTTTCCACGGTGTAATAGGCGCCGTAGGCGAGAACTATCCCTCCAATAATATCGGCGGGCCAGTGAATCCCCAGATAGAGTATGGACACGGCGATGAGAAGGAAGGAGATGAGAACAAAATAGGCGTACTTCCCGTAGTTATCAGCGTCCTCCGATTTCGCGTTCCATATGATCAGAAGCGTGCTGAGCATGAGGGAGATGTGGCCGCTCGGAAAGCAGTTGTCCAGAGGGTCTATGCCCGTGACCATCCTGCCGAAGTACTGGTTGTTGTAGAGAAGCGGGGAAACGCTGGTAAGGCCGGAGTACGCAGGGGTGTGGACGGGGAACAGGATATAAAAGGGGACGAGCACCATGTAATTGAGGACGATTATCGCCGCGTACTTTTTGAGGAGGGCATCGTGGGAGTTCACTATAAGAAGATAGGGGGTAAAATAGATGATGAAGGTGAAGCCGTACACATACATGAATTCCATGAACCCGGTGAAGGCAGGGTTGAGGAGCGTACTCTGAACCACCGCCGGCACCTCTCCGAAAAAGGAGTATATGAGCGGTGTGTAATCGAGGTTCGCGTAGGCCGGTGCGAACCACTTCTCCGTGAGAACGAAAACGGGTATCACCACGAGCACGGCGATTATGTGCAGATTCCTTCTAGCCGACGCAAGGACATCCGCCAGCCTCCTCTCCCTGAACCTTACGAAGATAAGCGTGCCTGCCCCCACAGCCAGAACGATGCTGAGATTGTAAAGGATCAGGAAGACGGAGAATGACAGCGCCATCGGGCGTTATAGCAGGCCTTTCTACTTATTCTTTATGGTTCGGAGGGAAACCGAAAGTTATTTAAATGAGGAGCGATATGCGGAAATTACGGTAACTATAGCCTATCACGATTCACATTCATCATATAATCTCACATTCACCCCCTAAGAAGATAGAGGATGAGAGGCAGGGAAGACTGCCGAATGGAGGAAGAGTATATGCCCGTTGCGGGCTGTGCAAAGGCTGTTTTTACCGTACAACCAGAAAAGAAACACGAAAAGAAGGTGATACGATGATGGATCCTACTACAACAAAGTACATGATAAGAGCGAACATAATAACCGACGGCGTGGTTGACAAACCGGATATTGTCGGTGCGATTTTCGGACAGACGGAAGGGCTTCTGGGGGACGAACTGGACCTCAGAGACCTGCAGAAGGGCGGCAAGATCGGAAGGATTGAAGTTGAAATTACATCCAAGAAGGGGAAGACCGAAGGGACGATCGAGATCCCGTCGAGTCTGGATCAGGTGGAGACCGCCATTCTGGCGTCGGCTCTGGAGACCATAGACCGGGTCGGCCCCTGCACCGCGAGAATAAGCATAGCCACGGTGGAGGATGTGAGGGTCAAGAAGAGAGAGAAGATAATAGACAGGGCCAAGCAACTGCTGGCCAAGATGATCGAGGAGTCGAAGAACACCGGCACGGACCTCACGGAATCGGTCAGGCAGTATGTTCAGGTGGAGGAGATTACCACCATCGGGCCCGAAAAATGCCCGGCAGGACCGAATGTTCTGAACTCCGATGCCATCATAATCGTGGAAGGAAGGGCGGACGTGCTGAACCTGCTGAAGGCCGGCATAAAGAACGCCATCGCCGTGGGAGGCACGAATGTTCCCAAGACCGTGCAGAAACTCTCGCAGGAAAAGGTGGTCACCGCCTTTGTCGACGGCGACAGGGGCGGAGAGATGATTCTGAAAGAACTGCTTCAGGTGGCGGAACTGGACTTTATAGCCAGAGCCCCCAGAAATCAGGAGGTTGAGGACCTGACACCGAAGCAGATGATGAAAGCCCTCAGGAACAAGATGCCGGCGGACCAGTATATCGACATGTACGGTCTCTCCGGCGGAAAGACCGCAAAGGCCCTGCAGAACAACGGGAACGGAAAGGGCAAGAGCGGCTCCAGACAGTCCCAGAAGGAGAAGCACGAGAAGAAGAAGCAGAACCGGAAGGAGGAGAGAAAGGAGAGGGTCGTAAAGGCCCCTGTCGCTCCCGCCGCACCCGAGGAAGAGGAGGTTGAGGAAGAGGTCCTCATAATGGAAGAAGCGGAGGAGCCGAAGCAGGAGAAGGAGAGCCTCTTCGGAAAACTGGCAGAGGAGCTGAAAGGGACCTCCAAGGCCTACCTGCTGGACCCTGCCGGGAACAAGATCGAGGAGCTGGCCGTCAGGGACCTTGCCGAGAGGATGAAAGGGGACCTGTCCGCCGTGGATGCCGTCATATTCGACGGTGTCATCACGCAGAAACTCCTGGACATTGCGGGAGGAACCAGCATAAACACGATTATAGCCACCAAGAAGTTCGGAATAACGAAGCAGCCGGAGAACCTGGTTGTTCTGACCTTCGGAGACCTTAGCTGAACAGAGAGATGATGGGGAAATGAGAGGACTGGACAAGATAGAGACCACGGCCGATGTGGAGATTCCCACGGACCCGCTGGACAGGGTCATCGGACAGGAGGAAGCCATAGCGCTGGCGAAGATCGCGGCGAAGCAGCGGCGACACCTCCTTCTCGTGGGCCCCCCCGGAACGGGTAAGTCCATGATAGCTCAGGCTCTGGCCCTCCATCTGGAAAGACCGAGAGAGGAGATCAGGGTGGTCCACAACCCGGAGAACCCCCAGAGACCTCAGGTCGAGGTAAAGACCATGGAGGAGGTCCTCAAAGAGAGGGAAGGGATAGAATCCGCGGAAGGGGAGTTGATAGACCCGAAGGAGGCGCCCATACACATCGCGGAAAAACTCGGATACAAGTGCGTGAACTGCGGGACATATTCCTCGCCCAGCGAAACATTCTGCCCCAGATGCGGAACCCCGAAGGCATCGGGCAACTCCCTGGGAGAGAGTCCCTTCGGCGATATTTCCGGGTTTCTGGAGATGATAAGCACGAGGCCCCCCAGAAAAAGGGTGACCACCACAAGAAAGAGGCTCGGAAAGGAGGAGGTGGTGGTGTTCGAGCGGGCCGGCGAGATGATAAAGGTTCTGGACCAGAAGGCGCTGGAGAAAAGAAGGGAGCTTGAGAAGATAAGCCCGAGGAAGGTTATAGTCCCTCTGGAACGGCGTCCATTCGTGCTAGCCACAGGTGCCAGCGAGACGGAGCTTCTGGGAGATGTCCGCCACGACCCGTACGGAAGCCACGAACAGCTGGGAACGCAGCCCTACGAAAGGGTTGTTGCCGGTGCGATACACGAGGCCCACGAGGGCGTCCTCTTCATAGACGAAATACCGCATATCGGCCATCTCCAGAGGTTCATCCTCACGGCCATGCAGGAGAAGAAATTCCCCATAAGCGGCAGGAATCCCCAGAGTGCGGGAGCCAGCGTAAGGGTGGATGCAGTGCCGTGCGACTTCATCTTCGTGGGTGCCTGCAACATCCAGGACCTTGAACACATCCTCTCCCCGCTGCGCTCGAGGATATCCGGCTCTGGATACGAGGTGCTGGTTGAGACCACCATGCCCGATACGGAGGAGAACCGGACGAAGATGATGCAGTTCATCGCACAGGAGGTCCAGAAGGACGGGAGGATCCCCCACGCCACCAGAGCGGCGGTCATGAAGATAATAGAGATCGCGGGGAAGATCGCAAAGGAGACGGACAACGCGGACAACGCCCTGACCCTCAGATTGAGGGGGCTCGGAGGCCTGATACGCGCTGCCGGGGACCTTGCCGTATGGAACGAGGACCCACTGATCGATGTGAAGCACATAGAGGCGGCCCTCAAACGGAGCAGAAGCGTGGAAACGCAGATCGTCGAGAGGTACGGGACCTACCAGAAGGGAGTATCCACCGACATCTCTCAGGCCCAGAGGGAGCAGTCCCCCTATTACTACTGGAACGAGAACAGAGGGAGCGACGAGCCGGGTTATATGTAAAGCCTCAGAGCCAGAGGACCATCCTGTACCCGCCCTCCCCGTCGGAGTAGCATTTTTCTATGAACTCCACCGGCTGGAAGCCGTTCTTTTCGTAGAAACGGATGGCCGCCCTGTTGCTCTCCCTGACCTCCAGAGTTACGATACGCACCCCGTTGCCAGAGCAGCGTATGAGGAATTCCCTGAGAAGGGATGATCCAATCCCCTGTCCCCTGTGATGCGGATGCACGGCGAACACGAGTATTCTCGCCTCCCCTTCCGCCTGAACGACCGCACCGAGGAAGCCCACCAGCTCTCCCGCCCTTTCCGCCACTATTGCACCGGCTGGCCAGAACGAAAACATGGCGAGATATGTGTCCATGGAGTAATCGAGTTCGAGGGTGGAACGGATCAGTTCCGATACGGCTGGAACATCCGCTGGCAGCATCTGTCTTATGGAGTCCACGAGGGAGCAATGAAGAGGCCCCATATATAGATGACTGAGCGAGGAGATTAAATAGTACGGCCGGTTCCACACTCCCATGCTGGAAAAAGGGCTTATTCAGGTTTACACCGGAGACGGAAAGGGGAAGACCACCGCTGCGCTGGGGCTTGCCGTTCGCGCCTCTGGCCGCGGATTGAAGACCATCATCATCCAGTTCATGAAGAACGGGGACTACGGGGAGAAGAGGGCCCTTAGAGGCAGCACACGGATAATCATGGAACAGTACGGCCTCCCAGAATTCGTGATAAAGGGGAAAGAGAGGCCGGAGGACTACGAGGCGGCAAGGAAGGGGCTCAGAAGGGCGGAGGAGATAATGGAGAACGAGGAGTGCGACATACTGGTGCTGGACGAGCTGAACATAACGCTCCACTTCGGACTTCTCGGAACCGATGAGGTTCTGGAGGCCCTGAAGAAGAAACCGGCCCGAATGGAAGTGATCATAACAGGCAGATGTATGCCACCGGAAATAGCGGAGAAAGCCGACCTAATAACCGAGATGAAGATGGTCAAGCATCCCTACGAGAAGGGGATAACCGCAAGGGAAGGGATAGAGTTCTGAATCACGGGCGAACCCCGGCCAGGAACATGAGATACCTCACCTCCTCCGGCGTGAAGCTGGAGACCGAGAGGAGTGTGTCCATATCGCCGTTCTTCAGGAGCTTTATGTAGAGAGGGCGGCCGTGCGTCATCATGAATATCTTCTTGAGGGCCTCATCGTCCACATCCCCCAGCAGCTTCCTGCAGTATTCCGGTTCCAGACCCCGAATATGGAGTTCCTCCACAGAGCCGTCGCGCACATCGTCCATCCGATAGAAGCGGTTGTAAGACGGTGTGTTCTCGAGGGAGGTGACCATTATCTTTATGTCCGTTCTCTTGAGATGGGGGAGGGACTCGGCAAAATACTCCACCATATCGTCGGAAACATCGTGCCAGTCGTCCAGCACTATAAGGGCCCTGAAACCGTTGAGGGAGGGGAGCCCGTCGAAATCCGCACCGATCTCTCCGGCGAACTCCTCCAGAAAAGAGGTCACCGCCTCCAGACGCTTTCCCTCTTCGGAGGCCAGCGATATCCATGCTATGTTCCAGTCCTCTCTCGCCTCCGACACGGCGCGGGCGGCCAGCGACGAGGCTCCGGCGCCCACTCCACCGTATATGACCAGCACCCTCGCCTCTCCGTCCAGAAACTCCTTTATCTCCTCCAGCTCCACATTCCTGTTGTAAAACTCCGAGATATCGGGAGGGGGGATCATGTGCATCTCCACACGCTTCAGAGCGTCCAGATCGACAAAGCCGTTCCCCCTGAGTATGTCGCCCATATCAACGCCGTCATAGCGAAGGACATCGGAAACCGCCATCTCCTTGGCCTTACCCTTCATGCGGACTGTGATCATCTCTTCTTTCAACTCCGAAAAGAGGCGGCTCGCCTCCTCGTGCCCCAGAGGCGTGAGCCTATATACCTTCAGCTGCCGATTATACCCGGGGATGTAGCTGCGGCCCTCCTCCACCATCTTCTTCTCCTTCAATACGCGAATGGTTCTGGGCACATGGTTCCTTATTATGCCCGTGCCCTCCGATATCCCCTCCTGAGTGTGGGCAACCGTGAAGTCTTCCTCGGGAGGGAGCGGTGCGGGGGATGAATAAAGGTAGAGAATCACCTTTTCCGGGGCTGTGAGGCGGCGCATGGTCTATGATGTGAAACGGAGTATTTAAACATAACTGGCCGGAAATCGGGGCTGCGGGAGAGCTCGCCGGAAATAACAAAAATGTAATAGATTCTTTTAAAAAGTGATAAGCGAGTGCATAAGTTTATATAGCGAAAGTCCATCCGCCAAATATGAAGGCGCATAAGGTGGACGATGTTTCCTTCCGCGTAAACCTGACTGCCAGCGATACGCAGATCGACCTTTCGTGGAAGGACGGCAGCCTTTTCCTGTCCATTCGGGGCCTTCTTTTCGAGGAGTCCGGTGAGTGGTTCGAGGTTCCCATCAGTGAGGTGAAATACATACGGGTCCTGAGAGAAGAGCCTCTGAAGCTCCTGTTCGGCCTCGGCAATGTGGACATAATGGTGACCGGAGAGAACCCCAACCACCTGATGGCGCTGAGACACTTCCTTCTCCCCTTCGTCAGTGCGACATAGATCTTCGGAGACTCCCCTCGGAGTGGTTATAACCACATAAAGTATATATAAGGAAGCGGGCATTGCCTCTATGGTGTCATTATGCTGAAGGGTATCCATAAGAGAAAGCGCTGGGAGAATTCAGGTGCCGCAGAGATCATAGGTAACATTCTCATTCTCGGAATCACAGTGGTGCTCTTCTCCACCCTTATCAGCTTCGTGGGGATGATGCCGACTCCAGAACAGAACACATATACCGCTTTTTCCACCAGCTTCGGAGGGTATGACAGCACCGGGAGCCCCAGTTACCTCAACATAACACCCACCGGAGGGGACGAACTGGAGGTAGCATACACCTCCGTCTATGTGTATGTGAACGGAGTGGGGAACCAGCTGGACTTCTCAAAAAGCCTGACAAATGTATCGGGGACATGGAGGGTTGGGCAGACACTTTCCTATCCTCTGGGAGCCGGCACCTTCACTATCAAACCCGGAGACAGCATAAGGATAATGATAATCGACGAAACGAGGAACCAGATTGTCTGGTCCGCCCAGCAGATCATGGGGGTGGGAGAGGGATCGCCCATATTCAAGGCCAGATGGGTGGACTCCGACCCGAACACCCCGGACATCCAGTCGGTGGCCAGAGGCGACCAGTTCACCATATACGCCGCGGTGATGGACCCTGACGACGACCTGAAGACGGACAGCGTATATGCCAATCTCTCGGAATTCGGAGCGGGCTACGGCCCGATAAGGATGTGGGACAACGACAGCGACGGCGTATTCGAGGCCGTGGCGATAACCCCATCGAACATCCCCTACGGATACTATACCATCACATTCAATGCCAGCGACGAACTGGGCAATACGGCCACATCCCGATACGAGATGGCCGTGGGAGGCGAGCTGGCGGACTATCCGAACCTCGTAATCCTCCCGGAGAACATAGATGTCTCGCCGACCAACCCGGTAAGAGGGAGCACGGCGGTAACCGTAACGGTGAGGGTGACCAACTACGGAAAAGAGGCGGCAGCCTTCACCCTGACCGTGGAGCACAACTCTGGAAGCGGCTGGAGCAATATCTCCTCCCCTCTGACTGGAGAGCACATTGCAGGGGGCCAGAGCCTTCTCCTCACGCTGCCGTGGGATTCTGACGAGGTGGGCCCGAGCGGAAACCACAGCCTGAGGGCCACCGCAACCGTAACGACCCTGCCGGACGATTCGGATTACTCGGACAACTCCGCCACCACCTATGTAACGGTACTTCCGAAGATTCTCCTTGTGGATGACGACGGCTACAACGACCAGAGCAATCTGGACACCACGAGATTCATAGGAGCGGCCCTTCAGTCATGCAATTTCGATTACACACTCCACCGCGTCACCCTCCAGAACGGACCGGGATACAACACCGGCGAGGACAAGATGATGGATTACGACATAGTCATATGGAACACGGGGCACACCACGAGCCCCCTCACCAGCACCGACGAGAGCAATCTCATACAGTTCCTTACCGATACAAACAGCGGCAAGAAGCTCTGGATGGTAGGGGAAGACATAGTGGGTAATGTGAGCAACACCTTCCTGAACGATTACCTGCACGCGGCGCCGGATGTCACAGATGCAGCGCCCACCGGGATGTACTACGGTTTATCCGGAACATTCCTGCAGAACACCAATTTCACCGTGATAGAAAGGAGCGGCGCACCCAATTCCGGCGATGTGGTAACCCCTGTCAACAGCGGATTCGCACTTACGGCGGACGGGAGCGGCGACACCACTTCGGTGGCATACTCCGGCAGCTACAAAGTGGCGTTCTTCCCCTTCGATTTCTCCGCCATCCAGTATCCGGTCAACCAGACAGAGGTCGCCTATCAGGTGATAAAGTGGCTGGCCAGCATCGATTTCATATACGGAGAGGATCTGGCCATATCGCAACAGAGCCTCTCCCCCTCCAATCCCTACTACAAACAGGACATAACCATAAAGGCAGTGGTCAGAAACAACGGGCATGTGACCGAGAACACGAATGTGGAGTTCAGGATCGTCACCACGAGCGGCCAGATAACGGTCACCACCGACGACTTCCAGATCCCGCCGCACACCTCGGTCGAAGTGAACACCACATGGGAAGCGAATACGGTGGGGCAGGTCAGCATAGTGGCGAAAGTGGACCCGATGAACATCATCAAGGAGACCAACGAACTGAACAATCAGGTCTCATCGCTTCTGTCATCCACCAGCCTTTACATCAAGTACAGAATACTCCTTGTGGACGATGACGACAGCGCCAACAACGGCGGAACGAATCCCACCGACTCGGCTCAGTACATGGCCGAGGCGCTGGACTACGCGGGGATAGACTTCGAGAGGAACAATGTGACCCACGACTCCAGATACACAGGTTCCATACCGCTGACCAAATACAACGCCGTGATCTGGATGACCGGGGAGGAAAACGCCAATACCCTCCTTAACGATGATATAGACAACATAACCTCGTTCCTCGAGACCGGAGGCTCCCTCTGGCTCATAGGACAGGGGATAGAGGACGAGCTCGGCGGCTCGGCCTTCATGACGAACTACATCGGAATAAGCGGGCAGACCCTCAACGCCGGCGCTGGCCCCGTGATCTACGGCTCATCGGGAGAGAACATGATGCACGGGCTTCGCGACAACATGACTGCCCTCTTCTCCGACGGAACCGATTACCTCACGCCGGCATCGGGTGCGGAGGCCATACTCTGGGCCGACAGCGGACTGGCCAACGCGGTAGGGGTGGAGAATCACGACACCACATACGGGTACACCACATTCTTCATGTCCGTGGATTTCTCATTCGTCTCCGGCAGCACTGTGAACGGAACCGCCATCAACGGCACGGTCGCACGGGCGGAAATCGCCTACAGGGCCCTGAGAGGCTTCGGAATGCCGGACAGCAGGATAGAGCTTTACTGCACGGTAAACGACCTCAGCATCTCCAACGCCCACCCTCAGCTCGGAAGATCGTATGTACTGACGGCACAGGTAAGAAACATGGGCGGCACACCGTCCTCGGCCCTTGTGAGGTTCATGGACGGAACCCATCAGGTGGGATCCGACTCCATCTATGTGCAGCCCGGAGAAGCGAGCACGGCGGAGGTGGTCTGGACACCGCTGTATGCCGGGGAGAGGACCATACAGGTCCTTGTGGACCCTATCTACGAGGTAAACGAGATATTCAGGTTCAACGATAACCCCTCCAAGAGGGTGTATGTCTACTTCTTCTGGGACGACATGGA
Organism: uncultured Thermoplasmata archaeon; assembly: GCA_964552865.1. Lineage (GTDB taxonomy): Archaea > Thermoplasmatota > Thermoplasmata > JAJSAE01 > JAJSAE01 > JAJSAE01. Next base: position 16,655 of record CAZKII010000001.1, read on the forward strand.
GAACGGAACCAGCATGTGGTCCCACGAAAGCACCATAATGCTGATTAACGGCGAGAACGCACTGGACTACTTCGACAGCAGCACGACATTATACACAGATGTGGTGCAGGACTGGGACACGGCGGAGAGCGTCGGCCTCCAGCAGAACACCAGCACCTACCACACCTACGATTCGTGCTATCAACTGGAGGAGAGCAGGGGCGGAGCCATCGTTAACAAGGCGGATGCGATCATAGGGCTCGTCATCGACAACTCCCCCTCCATGACGGACAGGACCAACGCCACCGGCACCACATATCTCGATGTGGCAAAACAGGCGGCCCTCAACATGATAGACGGCCTCTCTGACGCATCCTATGTGGGGGTCTACGACTTTCAGGGCGCCAATGAAAACCGGGTGCTGGCCATCACGTCCCTCGCAGGCTCCGGGCGGAACACGGTAATAAACGCCATTATAAACGGAGTGAGCGCCGCGGGAAACACGAACACGGTAATATGGGACACCATAGGCATGGCGTACATGGATGTGAACGCCAGCTTCGCACTGCATCCCGACCTCATGCCGGCAGTGGTGGCACTATCCGATGGAGCGGATTATCAGGCCGCGGACAGCTCGGCCTTCAAGGTTCAGAGCATAGAGGCTGGGAGCGACGAATGGGCCCCGTGGGGGGACATGGAGCCGGAAAACGGTTTCCCCACACAGAACTATCCGGACCACTGGGGCAAATACTGGTTCTATAAAGACGCACTTCCCGGCCAGTGGATCGATGCGGGGACACACGGAGGCGCATATGTCGCAACGAGAAAAGGGCTTCTGCATTCGGACATGAAGATGTACACCATCGGGCTCGCCCTCGAACACTATGTCCCTCCGGATGCATCGGGAATCCCGTCTCCTCCGCCTGAATACACGCAGGATTACAACACGCATGTCATCGGAACGGAGTCCGGTACCGTGGAATACAACCTGTGGAGGATCGCGAACACCTCCGGGGCCGAGTACTATTATACGGACAACCCGGACGATCTGGGCGACATCTTCACGCGGATAACACAGGATATAGTCAGTGGGTCGAACCAGACGCGCGCCGCCTCCTCTGGAAACACCATCTCGGCAGTGAGCGACAATAACTACAACAAAACAGCGGTTACACCATCCTTCGACCTGAGGCATTCCTCCTCGGCCGTCCTCACATTCTGGCACAAATACAACATCGTACCCGGCGTCAACGGAGCCTTCCTGGAAGTCGGCTATAACGACGGGAGCGGAATGAAGTACAGGTATATTTCACCCACCGTTGGAAGTTACACCGGAAGCATGTACTCCGGGGCCACGAGAACGGACGACTTCGGGAACACCATAACATGGGCATGGAACGGTGTCAGCAAAGGCGGAAACTTCGGCTGGGAATTCGTAAAGGTTAACCTGCTGAACTACATACCGGATGCCGGGCTGAGCGATGTGAGAATAAAGTTCAACTACACCCAGTACGGCGGCGGGACCGGCTACGGCTGGTATATCGACGATGTTACGCTGAAGATATCAAGAGAGGAGACATATGCACCGGACAGCACCTGCAGAGATGTCTGGCAGCTGCAGGATGGCGACGCGCACAGCGGAACGCATTCCTGGTGGAACGGAGACCCGACCACCGGCTGGATGATGCCCGGCGTGGACAATTCCCTCGTTTCGACTTCGATCGACCTGACAAGGGCCAGATACGCCTATTTCTCCGCCTATCTCAAGTTCAACATAAACGACCAGAGCGGGGCGCCCCCTGACGGCTTCCGGATAGAGGTGACGAAAGACAACGGAGTCACATGGGAGGCCATAAACCTCGGGGCAAGAGCGTCGTGGGGGGTCTCCGGAACGGACAACACCGGAACCACCTCCTATACGGGCCATGACGCAGGGGGGAACTGGATAGAGGTGGGAACACTGACCAGAGTGATGGTTGACCTCAGCGACTGGTCGGGGAATGTGATACACATCCGATTCAGAGTGGTGGACACCAACGGAAGTACCTATGCGCACTACGAAGACCCCAATGCGGGCTTCGGCGGGTTCTATGTGGACGATGTGATGGTAACGGGGGAGACTCTCAGCACATGAGGTGATACGATGATTATGGTTATAACCGGAAAAGGTATTTATAGGGCGAGGAAAGAGGAAATAAACAGATCGGACAGAGAGGTGAGAGCATGATTGAAAAGAGAAAGAAATGGAATTCGGGCGGTGTTTCGGACATTATAGGGAACATTCTGGTTCTCGGGATAACGGTGGTGCTCTTCTCCACCATTTTCGTGTTTGTCGGGCAGATGCCCACTCCTAACAACGCAACCTATGTGGATTTTGCGGTGGAAATGGAAGCGAATAAGACCACTGGCTTTTACACGATCCTGAACATGACACATGTGGGAGGGGAGGAACTGAAGGACTTCAGTACAAACATATATCTCACCGTGGACGGAACGACGACACCCCTTCTCTTCTCCGACAGCCTCACGCCCATAGGAGACACCTGGAGCACAGGTGAAACCGCCCTCTTCGACTGCTCTCCCTCGAAAATAGGCGGCGCAGACATAGTGAACGCAAGCAAGATCTCCATCATGATAATAAGCGACAACGAGCTCGCATGGAAGGGGGACATCAAAAATGTCGGCAGCTCCGCACCTGTGATAATGGACCGATGGGTTGACTCGGACCCCACCACCCCTGCAAAGGAAGCGGTTATGACCGATGACGACTTCTCGGTCTTTGTGAAGATAAAGGACCCGGATGCGGACCTCAACACCAGCATGGTCTTCGTTGACATGACCAGTCTCGGCCTCGGGGTCGTACGGATGAGCCCGATCTCCGCCGCAGAGGGGGATACCATCATAACCTTCATAGCCAACAGCACCACGCCCGCAAACACACCGATAGGCTACTATTACTTCACGATCAATGCCACAGACCTGGCCGGGCACGAGACGAGCGCGCGGATGGAGGTGCCCATAGGCGGAAACATCGGTACCAATCCGAACCTCGTCATAACCTCGGACAACATATGGGTCACCCCTTCCAACCCGACCAGAGGGGATGACGGAGTCCGGGTGTATGTGAAAATAATCAACTACGGGAAGGTCTCCACCACATTCACCACCTATGTATATGACACGAAACCGAACGGCACGCAGGTGGAGCTCGGTAATGTATCCAGCACCATACCGGCCGGCGGGCCCGAAACCATATATGTAGACTGGCCCTCGGAAGACCTGCTGCCCAGCGGAAATCATACCATAACCGCCACGGCAGTGCTTCCCCTCGGCGTGACCGATGCGGACCCGCTGGACAACACTGGCAGCTCCTATGTACAGGTGATGCCGAAGATCCTCGTGGTGGACGATGACGGCGCATCTCTCGGCTCCGATGCCGACACGAGCAGCATGATTCTCGCAGCGCTGGATTCCGGCGACTTCAGGTACGACAGGTTCGTGGTCACCGGAGTGAACGGGCCGGCCTATGACAGCGGCCTGAACAGAATGCAGGACTACGATGTCATCATATGGGACACCGGGCACGAAACATCCTCGACGCTCACGGCCACCGACGAAGCGAACCTTCAAACCTTCATGGACAACAGCGGGAACCTCTGGCTCATCGGAGAGGACATCCTGAACGATGTGGCCACGGATTCCTTCATGCAGAACTACATCCATGTCACGGGATTCATATCGAACACCGGCCCTGACGCCCTGCTCAACGGCGCACCCGGCTCCTGCCTCAACGGAACGAACAATGTTACCACAACTGAAAGGAACGACATCCCGAACTCGGGAGACATAATAACCACCTACTCCACGGACACGGGAGACGAGGCGGGGCCCGCGATGCTCGGGAGCGGAGGCGACATAAACGCCATCTGGTACGATGACATGGACAAAAATTCCAGAAGGGTATTCTTCCCCTTCGAACTGGCCTCCGTGGAGGAGCCGGCTCAGCAGGCAGAGATAACATACAAAGTCCTCTGGTGGCTGGGAAACATAAGCTACAGGCAGGGAAGGGACCTGTCCGTTTCCGAGCAGACCATAAGCCCCACGAGGCCGTTCTATTCCCAGCCAGTTACCATAAGTGCGGTTATCAGGAACAACGGCATGACCGCGGAACCGAATGTGGAGGTGGCCTTCTGGATCGATGGCCAAAGCAACGGCACCATAAAGAATCCGGACATACTTCAACCGGGAGAGAGCTGGCGCGTCAATTATACATGGGTCCCCCGGACGGTCGGAACCCACAGCATAATAGCCGAAGTCGATCCCTATAATGTAATAGAAGAGACCAACGAGAACAACAACAGAGTCTCCTCATATCTGGCCTCATCCGAAATATACATCCAGTACAGGATTCTGGTGGTGGACGATGACGGCAGTGCGAACAATCCCGGCGGCTCCGGAACCAGAGAAAATGTCACGGCCTACGCCACCGCAGCACTGGACTCGCTCGGATACGACTACGAGACCTATGTGGTTGCGGAAGGAGGGGACGGGCCGGACAGCACCACGCTTGACGACTACAACGCCGTACTCTGGTTCACCGGAGAGGACAATACGACCCTCACGGCAGCGGATCAGGGGAACCTCAGCACCTACCTTGACGATGGCGGTTACCTCTGGCTGGACAGTCAGGCGGTCCTGAACGATCTGGGAGTTCTCAACACATTCGTGAACAACTACCTCATGGTAGGCGGCGGCACTCTGGACTCGGGAGTTCCCGGAAACATATACGGGACACCGGGAGACGATGTGACCCACGGCATGAACATGGTATTCAACCCTGCCTTCACCGACGGTACGGACACACTGATAGCCGGAGGGGGCGGGATCGGAATGCTCTGGAGCGACGCTGGGCGAAGCTCCGCGGTGGGCGTGAGATACGAGAACAGCGTTACTTCCTCCAGAATGGTCTTCATGAGCGCGGACATATCCGGGATAAACGGAACCTATGTGAACAACACCTTCACCAATGGCACCATAACCAGAGAATACCTCACATACATGATAATGCACTGGTTCGAGATGCCGGACGAGAGGGTGGAGCTCACGGCCGCTTCCTCTGACATATATGTCTCCGATGCACACCCGCAGCTCGGTGAATCCTATGTCATCAGGGCGACCATCCGCAATTTCGGAGGGGAGAGCAGCAGCGCCCTCATACGATTCATGGACGGCGACACCCTCGTCGGCTCGGATTCGGTCTATATCGCCCCCGGAGAGACCACTACCGCGGAAGTCGTCTGGACACCGCTATTCGCGGGACAGAGGACCATAACCGTTCAGATAGACCCGATTTACGAGATTCCGAACGAGATGTTCAGGTTCAACGACAATCCCTACATAACCCGCTATGTCTATTTCTTCTGGGATGACATGGAGAACGGAAGCTCCAAGTGGCAGCACGAAAGCACCATCATGCTGCTCAACGGCGAGAACGCGCTGGATTACTTCGACAAGAGCACCACGCTATACACCGACATAATCCAGGACTGGGATACGGGTATGAGCGAGTATCTGGAGGAAACAACACAGTTCTACAACAGCTTCGACAGCTCTTATCTCCTCAGGGAGAACTCCAGCACAGGTACGGCGGTGGTAACGACCACTCAGACCGTGCCGCTGGATGTGGTTTTCGCGTTAGATAATTCCGGATCAATGAGTTCTACAGACATACAGAATTTAAAAGATGCCACAATAAATTTTATTAACAATCTGACATCTAAAGATAGAGCAGCAATATGGATTTTTGATCAGACCTCTCCTTATAACGACTACAACTATCCTTATGATGAGGACTACAGTGGATATGATGGTCCAGATAATCAACCTGACTACGACCCTTATCTTCTGTGTCCTGTGGCAAATATGACAGAGAATAACAAATCTGATTTCATAAATAAAATAAATACAATAAGCGCTCGGACCTCCACTCCGTTCTATGATACATTGGGAGAGGCTATTCGCTATCTTCTCTCCTCTAACTTCTCTTCTGACTCAGATGCTGAAGATAATTCGAGATTGGAAGTAGTAGTAGGCATGACAGATGGAGAGTCAAATAATGACGAGGCATGGACGCCTAAAGCGAGATGGGGTGAAACCATAACCGATGATACTTATGGAATAAGCAAAGAAAAACAAGGGTTGATAGGGGCCCCCCCTATGGTATTTACGATAGGACTTGGGGTAACTCATGATAGTAACTATCCAATGGCTCCTTCGTGGTCGCACAGTTATTCTCCTTCTATTTCAACAGAATACGACCTCTGGCATTCAGCGGATTCATCATGTTGGCCCTACGGAAAATACGGCAGGGACTACAACACCAGCAGCATCGGATACGATGCGGCCCCAGAGTTTACGAATCCCGACCCATACTTCGGCCATTATTACTACACCACGGATTCAGCACAGCTTGGAGACATATTCACCAGCATAAGACAGATGGTGCAGTCCATCGCTTCAGGCGGGGGTGAAGCGGAATCGGGCAATGTTACGCGGGCCGCCCCTGTAAGCCCCACCACCAGAGCGATAGTGTTCGATGCCGACTTCGAGACAACGACAGGAGACAACGCATGGACACACGGCGGCGCACAGGACGAGTGGGCGAGAGGCGACCCGGCCGCATATAATCCCCACAGCGGCTCCTACTGCTGGGGAACGGACATCACGGGAACCAGCTGGCGTAACAACTACAACAACAACGCAAACGAATGGCTGCGCTCTCCCGCCATAGACCTGACCGCCGCGGGAAGCGCGACTCTGAGTTTCTGGAGGCTCTACCAGATCGAGACCAATTACGACTACGGTTATGTGGAGATCTCCACGGACGGAGGGAGCACATGGACCACCCTTCAGTCATACACAGGGAGCGATACGACCTGGACGCAGGACAGCATAGACATCTCAAGCTATGTGGGGAACACGGTTTACATACAGTTCAGGCTTCAGAGTGACTGGAGCGGGACCTACGACGGCCTTTATGTTGATGATGTCCAGATAGACGCCCTTATCGGGAATCCCCCCTCCATAACCATAACCTCACCGATCGCAGGTGACTCCTGGCAGGCTGGAACCTATCACAACATAACATGGACCACCACCGCCGGAGACGGAACCATTACCGGCGTGGATCTGGAGTACAGCAGCGATGGAGGAAGCACATGGAGCACCATCGTCACCGGCACCGCGGACGACGGTATCTATTCGTGGCTGGTGCCCAACGATCCGAGCACGAACTGTTACATAAGGGCCACCGTGCACGACGACACCCCTCTGAGCGGAACAAACACGAGCGGGCAGTTCACAATCACGGAAGGGCCTCCCGCTGTCCTCAGAACATACCCCGCAGACGGCGCCATAGCCGTCCCGTCCCAGTACATAGGGGTGGTATTTGACAAATCCATGGACACGACACACACACCCATTCTTACCCAGACCGGAGGAACGGACCCCGGCGGCTGGACATTCGAGGGATGGTTCACAACGGAGAATACCGACGACACGGCCCTGTGGAGCCACAGCAACAACGGTGACGACGACTACAACTGGACGATGGGGGACACCATAACCATGGAAGTCTCCAACTACTACGACACCGGTGGAAGGCAGGGCCTCCCCTATTCGTGGTCGTTCGATGTCATAGAATTCACCGGCACGACAGGAACCATATCAGGGAACAACACCAACAAATCCGCAGTGACGAGGGTTCTGGACCTGAGCGAAGCGGAGAAGGCCACTCTAACCTTCTGGCACAAGTTCAACATACGGCCCGGTTCCAACGGCGGAGTCCTGGAAATAGGATACAGAGACCCGACGGTGGATACCGATGGGAACGGAAACCCGGCGGACGACTGGGACTGGAAATACATCACACCATCTCAGGGATCCTATAACGGCAATCTGAAGCTAAAGGATGACAGTAACAACACGATATGGAGGAACGACTCCTTCGGAACGAATATGGTCTGGGCATGGAACGGCATAAGCGGGAAGGGCGAATTCTCATGGCAGCCGGTTACGGTCAACCTTCTCAACTATGTCCCTGAAAATTACAGGGATCAGGTCAGGATCAAGTTCCAGTACTTCCAGTACGGAACAGGGACCGGCTACGGCTGGTATATCGACGATGTGAAAGTTGCCATATCCAGAAGCGATAGCACGGCGGTAACCGCCTCCTCCAAGGATGCCTGGCAACTCACCACCAACGCATCGTGGAGCGGCACGCATTCGTGGTGGAACGGGAACCCGGCCACAGGGTACTGCATGCCGGGCATAGACAACAGCCTTACCACCATGCCCATAGACCTCGTGAGCGCAAGAACGGCCACGCTCTCCGCCTACTTCCGCTTCAACCTGAACACCCAGGAAGGCGCACCCCCTGACGGGTTCCGGGTGGAGGTCTCCTCGGACAACGGAATAACATGGCACGCGATCAACCTCGGAGTTCGATCCAGCTGGGGCGTTTCGGGAACGGACAACACCGGCACGACATCATACACCGGCCACAATGCCGGCGGATACTGGACGCAGGCCGGAACGCTCACAAGACTGAACTGCGACCTGAGCGAGTGGTCCGGGAATGTCATACTCATCCGGTTCCGCATGGTCACAACCAGCGCCACGAACTACGACCATTACGAATCGAGCACCGTGGGCTTCGGCGGCTTCTATATAGACGATGTGGTGGTCTCCGGTGAAACGGTCCACACCTAAACGAGCGGGGCTCACCGCCCTACTCATAATTTCCCTTTTCATTTCATCCCTCCCGAACCCGGCCGCAACAGGCCACCAGCCCGTAGAGGAAGGGCTCCGCGCCATCAGCGGATACAGGGACTACCATAACATAACGCAGGAACTCGTCCGTCTGGCCGAAGAAAGGCCCACGCTCGTGCATCTGGAATCCCTCGGAACCACATGGGAGGGCAGAAACATCTGGGCCGTGAAGCTGTCCGACAATGTGGAGAGGGACGAGGACGAGCCGGAGGTGCTCATCATGGGGGGCCATCACGGGAACGAACTACCTGCCGTCGAGATCCCCATGGACTTCATAGAATTCATGGTAACCAGCTACGGCAAAAACCTGACGGTTACAAGGCTTCTGGACACCAGAGAGATATGGGTCATCCCCATGGTGAACCCGGACGGGCACGAATACTCACTGGAGGGACATGACTGGAGAAAGAACAGGAGGCCCATAGACCTTGACGGAGACGGAGTCGCGGATGGGACAGGAGTGGACATAAACAGGAACTACGGATACCGATGGGGTGAGGAGGCGGACCTGGATGCGACCTCTCACGACCCGGCCTCCAGAATATACTGCGGTCCTGCGCCGTTCTCGGAGAACGAGACCATGGCCGTTAGAAAACTCGTCGATAGCCACGATTTCACGATCTCCATGTCGTTCCACACATACGGACAGATCATCTATTACCCGTGGGGGAACGGAGAAGACCCCAACGGACCGCGGCAGGAGGCGCTGGCCGCCATAGCGGGAGAGATGGGCGAGCTTTCCGGGTACACGCCGATGGAAGGGAGAGACGCATATCCCACCACCGGAGACAGCGACGACTGGCTCTTTGCGAATGAGAGCTGCTACCCCTT
>CAZKII010000001.1:26393-38897 GCA_964552865.1 uncultured Thermoplasmata archaeon
CAGAATCAATGTCCTCGCTCTGGCGGATACGGACGGCACCGGGGACACGAAGCTCTACCGCCTCGAATACGCGGAAAACTCGTCGGCAATGGTCCAGCAGGACGACGGAGGCACCGTCATACCCGCAGACGGCGAAGCGGACCTGTCCAGACCTTCAACTCTCTCCGCATTTATCAACTGGAGCACGGAGAACTACCCGGCACAGAGGTATGCACTGGTGCTGTGGGGCCACGGAGGCGACCTGTTCACAGGGATAGGGCCGGACAAAGGGGCATGGCTCGGCCTCAATGATATGGAAGAGGGGCTCGAATGGTCTGGGATTCACATGACCGTTCTGGGATTCGACGCGTGTTATATGGGGAGTCTCGAGATATACGAAGCTCTGGCTCCATACAGCGATTTCATCGTCTCATCTCAGGTGGAAGAGCAGGAGAACGGATGGAACTACACGGCCCTGGTGAAAAGAATATCCGAACACCCGGAGACGAACGGGATCGCTCTGGCGGAATACCTTGTGGACTCCTACGCAGCATATTACTCCGGCAGAGGGGATGTGGCCATGTCGGCCGTGGACACGCACATGCTCGTCCGGTCCTTCATACCGTCGTTCGAGGCATGGTCCGCCCTCATAGAATACCGCCTTTACCCGGAATACCCGGTCATAACGAGAATAAGGAACGCAACGGTCCCCTATTACGGGAACATGATTGACCTCGAGACCATGCTGCTGCTGACCAACATGACCAGCGATGCGTCGAAAGAACTCAGGAGCGCTGCGGCCTCCCTCCTTACCCAGAAAGAGAGGATATATGTCAGGGAATTCCACTCTCAACTGTATAACATAAACGGAATGGGGATCTATTTCCCGGCCGGGGAAGAGGACTCGACCTATTCCGACCTCTTTTCCTCCAGATGGACCCGATTCGTTTCCGAGTACGATGAGCCGGTAGCCTATCCGCTCATCTCGGGCGAGCTTCGTCCAGAAGAGCAGCAATCCCCCTTCCCCGCGACGATATCCCTGAGTGTCACCCCACAGGGGGAGAACACCACGATGCAGGCAATATATACGCAGAACAACCCCTTCCTCTCCGCGGAGACCGTGTGGAAAGAGGAGGAGATGGAGTACGCAAACGGCGAATACCGGGGAAAAATACCGGATGAGGGGGAGCGGTTCAGCCCGGAGATGTGGTATTACATCCGGATGGAGAGCGGAGGAGCGGAATTCGTCTTCCCATGGAACGCCTCCGTACCGGCAAGGGCGGAGGATTCTCCAGACAGCAGGTTCATCAGCATCAGCATGGCCTACACCGCCGATCTGGGAATCTCCAGAATCGATATACCGGATGAGGGCGTCATAGATGTTCCCTTCCCGGTGAACATCACGATAGAGAACCGGGGTGGAATCCCTGTGAACTGCAGCCTCTCGCTTCTCATCAATTACAGTGCGGACGGCGAGGAAGACGGAGGTTCAAGAGAGATGACCGTGCCGGCATACGGGTCCCTGACCGCGACCTTCTTCATCACGCCACAGCACGAGGGGAACATGAGCATTCGCGCCTCGCTCGACCTGAAGAGTGCGGTTCTTGACCCGAACCCGGACAATAACACCGCTCTAGTGAGACTGACCGTGGACGGAGACATGGACAGGGACGGTATCGGCGACGCGCACGATGCGGACCGGGACGGCGACGGATACCCCAACGATATGGAACTGGAAGAAGGGACCGACCCGGACGACCCGGCCTCCAGACCTCCGGATAACGACAACGACGGGATTCCCGACGATATGGACACTGACGACGATAACGACGGAGTGCCGGATAGTGAGGATGCGTACCCTATGAACCCGAACGCACACTACAATCCGGTTCCCATGCTCGCGCTGGCTCTACTGCTCGTCATCGCGCTGCTGGTTATGCTCATCCTCAGGCACCGCAGAGTGATCTGATTTCAGGCGAGACAGAACGCCGGAGGCCCGCTCCACTTCCACCACCGCGGCTATTCTTCCGTACTTCTTTGAGATCTGTCCTATGCGTCTGGCCATGTACTCCTCCCTCCTCTCCGCCATCCTTGCAAAACCGGGCAGGCTGTTCACCTCCCTGTCCCACAGCACGGCGAACTCCTCGGGCCCCTCGGCCTGAAACCTCTTCTTTTTGAGCCGCTTCTTCCGAAGTGAGTGGCGGATCAGGTCCTTGGTGCTGACCAGCGAGACATAAAGCTCGGAAAAGAGCCTTTCGTTCACATCCAGAGAGGTGAGGGGGATTCTGTTTCTCCGGGCGAAAGACGCGGAAACCGTGTAAGCAGGGGGTGGAAAAACAACCTTCGAGTACGAACGCAGTTTCTCAACATACATCTCCTCGTAGTCGGAAAGAGCGAACTCATCCATGTCGAGCTCGTCCATGTGAAGGAGGCCTTCCAGCTCCTCGGGCGAAACCGACAGGGCGATTATATCGGGCGAGAAGGCTTCCAGCTCCTCAAGAACATAGTCTCTGTTGGTATCAAGCCCTCTGGCGACGGATATGAAAAGAAGCACCGAACCTCCCAGGGAAAGGCGCTCACTCGTTGCCATTCCGTTTCCTCCTGTCAGAGATAAGATGTATGATTACCTCCGGATCCTTTGCCCTCTCAATCTCGTCCTGACCTATCAGCGGAGCCCCTTCTATGTTCGTTCTGGTCTTAACATGGTCTATGAATATGACCGTGTCCTTCTCGGCGACCCTTGAGATGTTGACTATGACCCGCGCCTTTTTCGGAAGGTTCCTGTTCCTCTCGGAGACCCCTGTTATGAGAAAAAGGTCCTCCTCTTCAAGGGTCGTCACCGCCTCGAACGGGCATCTCTTCACCGGCAGAACCGCATAGCCCATGCTTCCGAGGAGCGAGAATATCTCCCGCTCAAGGCCTTCCAACTCCCTCTCTATGCTATCCACCTCCGGTACGGGGCGATAGTCGAACGGATCTATGGGCAGAACGATGGGCTCCTGAAGGAAATCCTCCAGCTTTATGGCCACGTCCATCATGGCACCCATTCCGCTCTCGTACATCTGAATGGTCTTTCTGGAAACTCCCGCTATGTCGGCCAGCGTTCCGAGAGATATCCCTTTCTCGGCCCGCGCACGCCGGATGACCTCGCCGTCGATGTTCACATAAAAACCGCCCGGGGCAGCGAAGACAAGGGGGGGGACCCCCTCGATCAGATAATCGTAAAGGGTCTGAAAGTTGATTATGGGGATGTCAAAGCGAGAGTAGACCGCCCCCTCTTCGAGTGGCCCGGTCCCGGCACGATCGCCGATTATAATCGGAGAGGCATCGAGGCTGGATGCGATGCTCTTCAGCTCCTCCGCATGAGATCTGGTGAGGGAGTCCACATTGCTCAGCACCTTTATTATGAGAAGAGAGGAATCGCGCCTCGCAATGAGGTCAAAGCTTATGCTGCGGATGTTGTGCGGGTCGGAGACAAAAAAACCCGCCTTCTGCAGCAGTCGCCTCACGGCCAGTATGGCATCCTCTCGTTCCATGATGATAAATAGGGATGTTCTTCTATATAAAGTTATCCCGAGGTGAGACGAATGAAGAGATAGAGGAAGGCAAGCAGGGAAGGAGAGAGGGCCAGCACCGCCGTCATCATGCTTCTGGAGAGGTCAGCCGCGCTCTTAAGCGGCATCTGTGAAATCTTCACGGCGCCCGGTATCGCAGCGGCACTGAGAATCAGAAAAAGGTACTGGTCGTCAGCGCTCAGTGTCCCTCCGTTCAGCATCTGGAAAAAGAGTGTGAAGCCCAATACCAGAGGTATTTCGAAGAGCGATACATGAACCAGCCTCTTCCCGAACACGTCGGCCCCGTTTATCAGGCCCATGCGTTCGTAGTACTCCCTCTTCTTATTCTCCCTCTCAGGGGAATACGGCATCTTTACTATTTCATCGGGCAGGAGATCGGGGTTCGGATTGTACGCGACATCTCTCGCGGTCCGCATGGCCACGGGTACCTGAGAGAGAATCGTCACGACCGATATTACCCCCATGAGCATGGGCGAGGGGGCGTTGTCGTGCAGTGTGGCCAGGAACGCGGTCAGAATAATAAATACCAGAGGTGTGGCCATATGCATTATCAGCACCATTACCTTCCCCCTGCTAGCTTTCGGCCTGTACCTGTCGCCCCAACCCTCTCCTGAAATACGCGAGGTCTCCTCGTGATAGGCCCTCAGGGTCATAAGAGCCGCAAAGGCAAAAAACACCGGAGGAAGCAGGAGATAAAGAACATTATATTCGTCCATGGAACTGACATGCATCAATTGTACATAAATCTTGCGTATAAGAGAAATAAAAAGACAAAAAGACAAAGGGTTTATACCTTCATTATAGCCAGAAGGAAGAGAACGGCGGCGATGACGAATCCGAGGATCGCAGCGGCGATATCCAGAAATGCCTGCTTGAGCACCTTAATGAGGGCCACATCTATGAGCGCGTTCTGCCCCATGCAGAGGTACCCCCATGCAGCTCCCACGGCGAGGCCCATCAGAACGAAGATTATGCCCATGGTCCTGCTCCTGCCCGTCCCGAAATAGGCCGTGAAAATCCCCGCGAGGAGGATAACGAGAGAGAATGAAATAACAGTGACGGAAGCGAACGAGCCCCACTCTTCCATTCTCCCACCTCAGAACTTTATGCCTGTCAGAGTCTTGGTGTCTATAACTCCCGGTATGGAGCGAATGGAGTCCACAACCACCTCTCCCAGCAGGTTAAAGTCCTCCGTCTCTATCTTGGCTATCAGGTCGTATTCCCCGAAAAGAGGGTGGAGTTCCACTATCTCCTTCACTTTCAGCAGTTCGTTGTATACCTCGTGCTCCTTTGCAGGGGCCGTGCTTATGAGTACAAATCCTATTGCCATATTAATTCACCGGATAGGTATTCACTTTCGATGTTATAAGGCTTTCGGTGGCCCGATTCCATTGCCCTGCGCCTTGAGAAAGTTTTAAATGCAACCGGAGGAATGGCAGAGTGAGGGAAATCATGAAAGCGGTTATACTGGCAGCGGGCGAAGGAGCCAGACTCTGGCCACTCACCCAGAATCAACCCAAGGTTATGATCCCGGTAGCGGGAAAACCGATTCTGCAGTATGTCATAGAGGCACTCAGGGAGAGCGGAATCACGGAGATAATACTCGTGGTGGGCTACAGAAGGGAGAAGATAATGTCCTACTTCGAAGACGGGAGTCAGTTCGGCGTCCAGATCTCATACCTGTTCCAGAACCGCCTCCTCGGCACGGCCCACGCCCTCTTCAAGGCAAAGGGTGAGACGGACTACGAATTCCTCGTGCTTCCCGGGGACAACATAATCGACTCGCAGATCATAAAGGACCTGCTGCGCGAGAGAAAGGAGGGGGAATGGGCGGTCGCCCTGACCACCAGCGGAAACGCCTCGAAATACGGGGTTGTCTTCATGTCCGGGGGAAGGGTGAAAAGAATCGTGGAAAAGCCGAGGGACGGCCGGAGCAATATCATAAGCACCGGCATATTCCTGCTGACGGAGGAGATATTCGATTACATAGACGAAGCGATAATGGAAAGGGAGTATGCCCTGAGCACCGTGATCCAGTCGGCGATTCCGAACCAGATCCTCAGAGGGGTGAAAACGGAGGGGGTCTGGCAGGATGCGGTGTACGCGTGGGACCTTCTGGACCTGAACGCCACGGCCCTTCGGATGATCCAGGGAGGCCTGGCCGGAAAGAAGGAACCGAATGTCGTGATCAAAGGGAATGTAAAGGTGGGGGAAGGAACTATTCTGAGGTCTGGAACCTACATTGAGGGGCCCGCGGTGATAGGGAGCGGGTGCGATATCGGACCCAATGCGGTCATAATGCCTGAAACCGCCATCGGAGACAACTGCATAATCGGCCCGCACACCACCATAGAAACATCCGTCCTCATGAGCAACTGCTACATGGGCAGCCACTCCTATCTCTCGCACTCGGTGGTGGGAGACGGGACCGTGATGGAACCGCACTTCAAGAACCGCGTGGGGAGCGCTGTGATCCGGCTCGACACCCTGCACGAGGTGGAGAGGATAGGGGCCGTCGTTGCGGAAGACTGCCATTTCGCCGCCGGAACCACCCTTGCCCCCGGAACCATGATAGGGGCGGGGAGCGAGGTCGAAGGAGAGAAGATAGTCAGAGGCAGCATTCCCGAGAACGGAAGGGTGCTGTGAGGGGGTGCTGATATGTGCGGCATAGTTGGATACACCGGAGACCGGGAGGCACAGGAACTTCTCATATCATCGCTGGAACGGCTGGAATACAGGGGATACGACTCCGCTGGCATAGCCATAGTGAAAGAGGAGATAGAGATCTTCAAGGACAAAGGGAACATCGCTCACCTGAAGGAGGGGATGCCGAGGATTCCCGGAACGGTGGGGATAGCCCACACGAGATGGGCGACCCACGGAGCCCCCATGAAGAACAACTCCCACCCTTTCAGGGACTGCACCGGAAGGTTCGCGCTGGTCCACAACGGCATAATAGAGAACTATCAGGAGATAAAGGACGACCTGATGAAGAAGGGACACAGATTCTCGTCGGAAACCGATTCAGAGGTCATCGTCCACCTGATAGAAGAATTATACAGGGAAAAAGGGGACACTGAGGCCGCGGTATTCTCGGCAGCGAGGATGCTCGAAGGGTCCTACGCCATTCTTGTCATCGAGAAGGGGAGCAACAGAATATTCGCAATACGCAACAGAAGCCCCCTCATAATCGGCCTCGGAGACCGCGAGAACTTTCTGGCATCCGATGTGCCCGCTGTGCTGGAACACACCCAATCCGTTATATACCTTCAGGACGGGGACATAGCCGTGGTGACGCCGGATGCGGTAACGATAACCGACCACGACGGAAACAGCGTGGAGAGAGAGCCGCACGAGATCGAGTGGACCATAGAGGACGCGGAGAAAGGCGGCTACAAGCACTTCATGATCAAGGAGATATTCGAACAGCCCTCGGCCATTCAGGACTCCATGAGAGGGCGCTGGGTGGAACCTGCGGACAGGTACAACCACAGGGGCCTCCGATCCGTAAAGATAGTGGCCTGCGGGACCTCCTATCACGCCGGCCTTACAGGCAAATACATACTGGAGAACCTCCTGAAGATTCCGGTGACCGTGGAGGTGGCTTCCGAATACCGGTACTCTCCTGCAGTGCGGGAGAACTCCACGGTGATCCTCATAACCCAGAGCGGAGAGACGGCCGATACAATTGCGGCGGCAGTGGAGGCCAAGCGGAGAGGCGGCAGGACCATAGCCATAACGAATGTGGTGGGAAGCACCATTACGAGAGAGGTTGACGAGGTCATATACACGCAGGCCGGCCCGGAGATGGGGGTGGCCGCCACAAAGACCTTCACCACGCAGCTGGTGGCGCTGTATCAGCTGGCCCTGAAGTACGGGGTGGAATCGGGAAGACTGGACTACGACGACGCAAAGGAGATGGAGCGGGAGCTGAGGCTGATGCCGCAGAAGGCCAGAGCCGTACTGGACAGGCACGACGAGATAAAGAAGGTGGCGGAGTTCCTGAAGGACTCGGAGGACATGTTCTTTATCGGAAGGAACATCAACTATCCCTCCGCCATGGAAGGCGCCCTCAAGATGAAGGAGATCTCCTATATCCACGCGGAAGGATACCCTGCGGGAGAGCTCAAGCACGGCCCCCTCGCACTGCTCACCGCTGAAACCCCCGTGGTGGCAATCGCCTGTCGGGACGCCACATTCGAAAAGATGCTGGGAAACATCCGTGAGGTCGGAGCGAGAGAGAGCCCCATCATCGCCCTCGGCTTCGAAAGGGACAGAAAGGTTCTCGAGAGATATGCGGACAGGGTCATAGGAGTGCCAGAAACAATCCCCCTGCTCTCACCGATCCCGGTGGCCATAGCGCTTCAGCTTCTGTCGTACTACACAGCTGACATGAGGGGGGCGGAGATAGACCGGCCCAGAAATCTGGCCAAGAGCGTCACGGTGGAATAGGAGGGATTATGAGGGACGAGAGGAAGATATGGCTGACAATCGCCGTGATTGCAATGCTCATAATTACAGGGATGGCCTACACCATGCTTAATCCGCAAAACCCTGACGAAGAAAATCTTTCCCTTGATGTAAAGATGAGTAAAAGCGAGTATGTGGGCTTCGAGAATATATCCGTAACCATCGCACTGAAGAATTGCGGGAATCTGCCCGTTGAAGTGGAAGACATGGATACAAAATACGCAAATTTGGAACTATATCTGACAATCCCAGATTCTACGGTGCTGGAATTCGAGACCCCACAGGTGAAGTGTCCGCCGGATGAAATAACGCTGAAGCCAGGTGAAAAAATCGTAAGAACTGTTATGCTTAACCCGAATCCTCGATACTCTACAGGGTTTAGAACTGCTGGAGCAGAAATTGGATATTACGACTTTTCTCAGCCCGGAGAGCACAGTCTTTATGCCGTTTACGACTATCACAATGAAACAGGATGGAACTATATCCAATCCAATGAGGTTCGGTTCACCATACTATCGGATACGGGAGCGGAAAAACTTTCTCTCTCACTTAATACGGACAAAACCGAATACGAGAGCAATGAGAACATAACCGCTACCGCAAGACTGAAGAACATCGACACCACGGCCGTTGAAGTCGACGACATGAACACCGTGTACATGAATCTAAGGCTTCACCTCGTACTTCCGAATTCCACAACACTAGAATATGACGGCCCGGTCGTATACTGCCTTCCGAACAAAATAACTCTGGAACCCGGTGAAGAAATGGTGAGGAGCGTTCCTTTAAGCCCTACGGGGTTTTCGGGCTTCCGAAATAATAGCGCGGGCATCACCTCTTACTACGACTTCTCTCAAAAGGGAGAATACAGAGTCTCCGCCACTTACACATTCGGCTGGGGAAACTGTTCTTACGATATTCAATCCAACGAGGCCGTCTTCAAGATCCTGTGATTCCTGTCACGCCAGACTCTCCGGGCATTTCTCCCTTCTTGAACAGCTCCTGCACTTCCCCGGCCTGTTGTGATTCCTGTGCACATCCCCTGTCTTTCTGGCCCTTCTCATCTCCTCTATCTTCTGCAGAACAAGGGATTTCAGGTCATCGGTATAATCGACCTCGAACTCCCGGTCGCCGTATCTGACGATGCCGTAGGGCGGGGCCTCTCCGTAATTCTCCTCCACAAGGATGCAGTAGGCCCCTACCTGCATGATGTGTGAAAAGAACGGTCCCTTGGGAACGCGGCCCGTTTTGAGCTCCACGGGAATATGCACCCCTTCTCTCACGATTATGTAATCCGGCCGGCCGGTGATGCCGTACCTGTCGGATACGAGGAGGCAGGCATCCCCGTCGTCGTTGTAGGCGATCTCCTCCTCAACACCCACCGCCTCGCGCGCCTCCGCCGCTATGCGCTCGTACTTCAGCTCGAAATAGAGGAAATAACTGGCGCCCATGAGCCAGAGAAGGGAAAGAACCTCCAGAACATAGCTCATGACCTCATCCACATGGAGAAGGGTCATGGAGTTCAGGGCTATCACCAGAGAAACAAGGGCGAACACCACTATCAGGCGCTGATATGTGTGCTTATGCTCGCTCTTCATGGATGTCTCCGCCCGATACAGGAAATAGGAGGCCGCAAGGATCCATACCAGAGAGAGGATGAGGAGAATATGGCTTATGACCGTGGGATCAGGGAACAGAGGAGTGAACGATATTCCGATGAGGGATACTACGGTGGCCGCCATGGAGATGTACATGATCATGTCCCCGAACCTGCTGGCAAGGCTCTCTTTCTCCCGTACGGAAGTGAGTTTCTCCTCGACCCGCTCATGGCTGACGATCCCCTGCTCCAGCGACTGAGTCTTCACCTCCTCTTCCAGACTGAACCACCAGCTGAGCGGACAGTATGAATACTTCTCGAGGTCTCCGGCGGATATATACTCCTCCCTCGGAATGCCGGCTTCGGCGGTGCCGTCGATCTGCTCTCCCTTCATATTTTTCATATTCCCTACTGCATTTATGCTATATAAAGATAAGCCCCGCTACCTAAAAGATGTCCCTTCGAGAATCGCGAATATCGCCCAGCTCTCCCATGTATGTCCCGTCCAGAAGGAACGCGTGCATGCTGTCCGTGCAGGAATCGGGAAGGGCCCTCAGGAAAGGCCCCAGAAAACCCTCCCTGACCACATCCACGCCGCCCAGATACGGGTTGAAGGCCGGCAGAACGATAAGCTCGCGGGGCAGTCTTTCATAGCGTTGGGCTATGTCCGTAAGAGGCTCCGCGCACCCGTCGAGCGGCAGTTTGAGCCACGCCTCCTTCTTGTTCAGAACGCCGTGGGAGTCCTCGAATGCCAGCACGGGATGGTTGTGCCCCATGAGAACGGTCTCGCATGCCATCACCTCACCGGAGGGCCATGTGTGTCCGTGGAAAAGGCCGATGCCGTTGAGCACGGTGCCTCTGCTGTCAGTAACCGTTATGTTATCCCTGCCCGCACTCTTCGCCAGCTCTGGCAGGTTACCGTCGTGGTTGCCCGGGATGAGGATAAGGCGATTGAAGAGAAACGACAGGCGTGCGAGAAACTGAGCGATCTCCCTCTTTTCATACCTCTCATCCACAGAAATGGAGTGCTTGACATCCCCCAGGATCACGAGATTCTCAGCCTCAGAACTGAGCGCCTGTATGGATGAGAAGAGAAAATCCGTCATGGAAGGCACGCGGAAGCCCTTCTTCCTCAGCTCGTTCTCAAGACCCAGATGAAGGTCGGCAATGATGAGGCAGTTCTCCCCTCCGAACTCGCCGCATCCCTCTGTCAGGATGGCGGGCCGGTCGTGTAGCGGAACAGGCGAGCCCATTTCAACACCTCACAGGTACTCCTTCAGAACGGAGGGGATGCTCTCCACGACATCGGTGGCCGTAAGCCCGTAGGACTTCGCTGAAAAGGCAATGTCGCCGGCACTTCCCGAGATGAAAGCTGCTAGCCGGGCCGCATCGAAAGGAGCTAAACCGCGGGCCAGAAGCGCACCTGCAATGCCGGCAAGCACATCTCCCGTTCCGCCGACGGTCATGGCCGGATTACCGGTTCCGTTGAACTTGGTCCTCTCTCCGTCCGATACAATGTCCTCCTTCCCCTTCAAAAGCACCGTCATACCGGTTCTCCGGGCGAGGGCCGCCACACCATCAGCGGACGGAACATCCCCTTCGTAAGACTGAAGACGCCCGAACTCCCCTCTGTGCGGGGTGATGATCCCCCTCAATCCCGGGGCCTCCGCCGCGGGGTCCTTCATCAGCGACAGGGCATAAAGCCCGTCGGCATCGATGACAACCGGCACGGAACCTCCGAGCTCGCGGAGGAGGTGGTGCACCGCCATGACAGTCTCCTCGCTGCGCCCCATCCCTGGGCCGATGATCACGGCATCCATGCCTCCTGCGAGGTTCAGGAGCTCCGGAACATGCGATGGTGCGATATGTTTCCCCGGAAGGGTGTGGGTGATGAACTCCGGCATTATACGCACAGCCGCCTCCGTAACATTTTGAGTGCTTGCAATATACACCAGATCGGCACCGGTCCTGTACGCACCCATACCCGAAAGAATCGGCGCACCGGTGTAAGGGCCGCCGCCTATGACGAGAACACGCCCCGAATCCCCTTTGTGGGCATCGCTGCCGGGTTTCCGGTAATATACGAACTCGCCCGGGCCGGTGTATTTCACGGCGTCCTCCGGGATTCCTATGTCAGCCACCACGATCTCCCCGCAGTTTTCCGGCGTCATGCCATACTTGATATCGTGGAAAGTAACGGTTAGGGATGGAGCCACCGCGGTCCCCGCACCGAGTCCGGACGGAACATCCACCGAGACTACCGGGGTGTTCGATGAGTTTATCGCGTCTATCCACTCGGTGTACGGGCTCCGGACCTCCCCGCTGATGCCGATTCCCAGCATGGCGTCTATTATCACATCGAAGCCGGCCAGCTCTTCGGGGCCGCTCACAAACCCGGCCACCCTCCCTTTCGCCCTGTAAAAATTCCTTCTGGCCACGGATGTCCTCAACCTCCCGGGACCCTTCAAGAAGGCGAGAAAAACGCGGTTGTTCTCCGACAGGTAGCGCGCGGCAACGAGGCCGTCTCCCGCATTATTGCCGGTGCCGCATACGACGCATATCCTCTTCGAACGGCCGAACCGCTCCTCCACCGCTCTGGCCACGCTGCGGCCCGCGTTCTCCATGAGCGTCTCCGGCGGCACGCCGTGATACTCCGAATTTATGTCCAGCACCTTTACCTCTTCGAAAGGAATCATGGAGATAAATCCCTATGTTATACTAAAAGATGTTGCCGGAAAACGGGAGAGCATATCGGCGCATCAAATCGGTATGACACACCATAATCAGCGCTTCGACCCGGTTTGGCCAGCGCTTAAATGGTGCTAACTAACTTATCTCAATGCATAACACCATAATCAGCGCTTCGACCCGGTTGGCCAGCGC
>CAZKII010000001.1:38997-48960 GCA_964552865.1 uncultured Thermoplasmata archaeon
GAGGAATTGCGTTAACGCTATAAGTAATTTTCGATGGACGGGTCAGGCTGAAAAACCGGAAGGGCCATGAGCATTTTCCCCGGCACGGGAGAGGAGATAGATGAGGTTAAGAGGGTTATCGGGGGAGGATTGGGAAACGGCCAGTATGCTTTTTATACTCAATCATGGTTTCTTCTATTCTTGCTATCACCCCCACATTAAAAACCTTCTCCCAGCCCAAACCTTTATACTCCCCCTCCGCATTACCTTACACAGGTGATTACAATGAAGATATACATGGACGAGATGACATCGAAGGAGTTCGGAGAGTGGGTTGCCGACGATAAAGTCGTCATATTCCCCATCGGGGCCGTTGAGGAGCACGGGAGCCACCTCCCCCTTGCCACCGACAGCATACAGCCGGTGGAGCTGGCCGAGCAGGTCGCGAAGCGCACCGGGGCCATCATCATTCCCCCGCTGAAGTACGGCAACTGCGCATCCACCGCGAACTTTCCGGGGACCATATCCATACGCCCGGAGACCCTGAAGGCCATTGTCATGGATATCCTCAGGGAGCTGGCCAGACACGGCGTTAAAAATGTTCTCATAATCTCGGGCCACGCGGGAAGGACGCACATCGCAGCCATAAAGAACGCGGCAGGTGATGTTGTCGCCACCGAGGACATAAAGGTCATGGCCCTTTCGGATTACGACATCGTGTACAAGTTCAGGGGCTCGGACGAGTTCCCGAAGGACGACGGCCACGCCGGTATGATAGAGACCTCCAGAATAATGGCCATAAGGCCGGACCTCGTGAAGGAGGATAGGGAAGGGGACATACCCGACTTTCCCCCGTTCATGGTCCTGAAGGATGCGAGCCGCTACTTCCCAACCGGTGCAATGGGCTACCCGGAGCGGGCCACCGCGGAGATCGGGAAGAAGCTGAACGACTTTCTGGTGGAGGAATTCGTGAAGCTTGTGGAGATTCTGAAGAGCGTGGAGGAGTAGGCTATAAAAGCCCCGCCCTCTCCAGCACCTCGATAAACCCCTCGTAGTACGGGTTATCGGCCACTATGTCCGCAACCCTCTTCAACTCGTCGGGCGCGCTGGCCGGAACTCCCGACATGCCGCATCCTTCCAGCATCTCCATGTCGTTGTGGGAATCCCCTATGGCCAGTATCTCCTCCGTCTCTATTCCGAGGAGTTCCGCCGCCCTTTCCACCCCTTTCATCTTGTTCATTCCCTTTTCCATGATATGTATCGCGTAACCCGTGGCCACTATATCCACCGGCAGGTCCTTCAGCGCCTCTTTTATCCCTTCGATGCTCGGCCCTTTCTTCAGCCCCACCTCGCTTATCCTCCACCTGTCCGTGAACAGCCGCTCAACCCCCTGCATGTGCTTTATCCTCTCGTAGGCCGCTAGCGCCGTTTCCCCTCCGCTGAGGACCTCGACCTCGCCCTTATAAAAGACCACGCCGCCGTTCTCCGCCACTATGGGCCCCGTCGCCCCGAGGTACTGCGAGAGGCCGTAGGCTATGGGAAGGACATTTCCGCTGGCCAGTATCACCCTTATTCCGCTCTCTTCCAGCCTCTGAATGGCAGCCACCGATTCCGGCGGTATTCTCCTCCCTCCCGTGGTTATGGTCCCGTCTATGTCCGTCGCCACCGCTCTTACGCTCATGGACCCTGCATACAGGGGATGCATATCTGTCTATCGTTTTTACCTTTGACCAACTCCCGGCCGTCTGTGTCATGCCATAGCATACCACCCTCCTGAATAATCCATCACCTTTATATCTGTGAAACCCCATACCCCTCGCATGCAGCGCGTAAAGATTATCAATGAGCCGGCGGAACTGGTACCCATGTTCAGATGTGTCGATACCCCCGTTAAGAGAGAGGTTTTCAAGGAGGTCTGCATGGCCTGGAAGACCGAGGACGAGATCAAAGAAAAGTACGGGGAAGAAGGGGTTCTGGCTCTGAAATTCTTTGAGAAGATGAAGCTTGTGGAGATTCGCTGGCAGCAGAAGGAAGGCTCCATAGAGCCGGTAAATGCCTATCATTCGTTCTATTCGTCGTTCCACATAAACGCCTCGTGGCCCATCTTCGAGATAAGCGATGTTCTTTATGCGGCCATAATGCCGGAGGAGGAGTATAAAAAGCTGGAGGATCGCATAGTGGAGATGGTCAAGGAGAGGGGGAAATTCACGGGGGATGTGGCCGAGGAACTCGGTGTCAGCGCCACCCTTCTGAAGAGTTTTGTCAAGCGCTCCATAAGGCTGGAGTACAGGGCGCACCGCATAGAACTGATAAAAGACGACCAGTGAGAGGATGATAACCGTTCTGAGACTGGGACACAGGCCCCAGAGGGACAAGAGAATCACCACCCATGTGGCACTCACCGCGAGGAACTTCGGCGCGGATGCCATCCTCATAGGGACCGAGGACAGAGAGCTTGAAAACGGAGTGCGCAGCGTTACGGAGCGGTTCGGAGGCGATTTCAGGATAGAGAGCGGTATCAACTGGCGGCAGACCCTCAGGGATTTTCAGGGAACAAAGGTCCATCTCACCATGTACGGCCGGCAGCTCTCCGATGTCATGCCGGAAATAAGGGGCAGAGAAGGAGATATCCTCATCATAGTCGGTGCGGAGAAGGTTCCCAGAGAGGTTTACGAGGAGGCGGACTTCAATGTTGCAGTTGGAAACCAGCCGCACTCGGAGGTGGCCGCGCTCGCTATCTTCCTCGACAGACTGACGGGGGGCGAGTGGGAGCACAGAGAGTTCTCGGGGGGCAGGATGGCCATAGTCCCCGATGCCAGAGGAAAGACGGTTATCTCGCCGGGGGAGATTCCCGACAGGCGGGAATGCCTCGCCATACTGGAGAGTGAGGGGATACAGGAGAATGTGCTGGAGCATGTGAAGACCGTTGAGAGACTGGCCTCCCACATGGGCGAGCTTGCCAGAAGGAACGGGTATGCCGCCGACTCCGATCTCATAACCGCTGGCGCTCTCCTGCACGATATCGGCCGAACCGTTACCCACGGCATAGAGCACGCCGTTGTCGGGGCGGACATACTCCGAAGACTGGGTATAGACGACAGGGTCATCTCCATAGTTGAAAGGCACATCGGGGCCGGGCTGGATGAAGAGGATGCCCGAAAGCTCTCCCTCCCCGTTAAGGACTATGTTCCCGAGAGCATCGAGGAGAAGATAGTCGCCCATGCGGACAACCTGATATCCGGTTCAGAATGGGGCGGGATAGATATGGCGCTGCAGCGAGCGAGGAAACTGGGCGAAAAGGAGTTTCTGAGGATGAAAGGACTTCACGAGGAGGTGGCCGATATCTGCGGCACCGACCCGGACACCCTGAGATGGGTGGTGGAGGACAGCTGATCTAACCCTCGTATCTCTCGTGCTTTCCCGCTATGTGCTCGTCCCTCAGCCTGTGGTATGTTTCGGCATTCGGGATGGTCATCTCAAGCAGGGATTTCTCCCCCTCCTTCACGACCTTTCCCGGCACCCCCAGAACGAGGCTGTAAGGAGGGATCTTCGCACCCGCTTTTACAACAGCTCCGGCGCCTATGACCGAGCCCTCACCTATGACCGCACCGTCCAGAACCACGGAGTTTATGCCGACTATGACATTGTCCCCAACGGTCGCACCGTGCACCATGGCGTTGTGCCCCATTGACACATTCTTTCCCAGTGTGGTGCCGTGCTCCGCCGATACATGGATGACGCAGTTGTCCTGCACATTGCTCCCTTCGCCGATGACCACTGGGTTCAGGTCGGCCCTTATGACGGCTCCCGGCCAGACGCTGCATCCGTCCGCAATCCTGACATCGCCGATTATGACGGCGCTCCTGTCTATGTAGCAGTTCCCACCTATTTGCGGCTTCATGCACGGAGGATACGCACCGCTGATAAAAAACTTTCCCGGCCCCCGAATGAGAGGATTTGTTAAGGGGTTTTACTTCCTGCGGGGCCCTACCCTCTTGGGGAAGTATTTCAGGATGACCACATCGCCGATGGCCTGTATCCACCTGTATGGTACGCTGACCGCTTTGGACCCGTCCACCAGCATTGGGTTGGTATCGTGGATGAACAGGCCGTCTATTCTGGCTCCGTCAAGGTCGATTATGAGGTTGTTCACATTTCCGAGGAACAGGCCCTTGTCCGTGTACACCTGCATTCCGATGAGTTCCGACGCTTCTTCCAACATGGCAATCACACGGGAATAGGCGGTTATATAAATAAAACTTTGCCCCTCACTCCCCGCTCCCCTTCAATTCTTCCCAGATCGCATAGGCCCGTCTGAGGTGCGGTATCGTTATGGATCCGCCCACCACCAGCCCCACCGACAGGACATCGTCCAGCTCCTCATCGGTAACCCCCGCCTCGTAGCACCGCTTGAGATGGTAATATATGCAGTCGTCGCACCGCAGCACAAAGGAAGAGACTAGACCCAGCATCTCCAGCGTCTTTTCCGGCAGGGCCGCTTCCCTGTATGCCTGCGAGTCCAGACTGTAGAACCTCTTTATCTTCAACCCAGCTTTTTCGAGGACCAGGGCGTTCAGGCGCTCCCGCTCCTCCACGAATTCATCCATGGTCTTTCTTCCGGTCATGGGAGCGAATGGGAGGGGTGGTTTAAATCCCTATCGTCAGCCGATATAGCTCAGGTCCTGCTTCTCGCTGGCACCCTCGTCCTCCATCTCCTTCAGGTGTCTGGCGAGCTCCTCCATCTCCACCACCTTCTCTTCCAGACTGCTGATGTCGACCTCGATGCCGAGCAGTTTGCTGAGTATCGATATGAGCGCGCTGGCCCCCTTCGGGTCTATGAAATACCCGGAGGTCTCCCCCATGAGGCAGGCACCGGTCATGCCCCGCATCTCGCCGAGGCCGAGAAGCAGACCGCTGGCACCCACGATACCGCTGCTGGGCTCGCCGGGAGAGAACGAAACCCCCGCCGTCTCCAGCTCGTCTGTGAGGCTCTCGTGCGTGACCGCCCCCAGAACCCTGGGCTCCTCTTCCATCTTTCCGCTGCCGTAGCCGCCGAGGGTGAATATCTTCCTGATGCCCAGCTTCTCCGCTATTTCCAGAACAGCAACGGCCAGCTCGTACTGCCCCTCCTGACTCATCCCCTGATAATCGCCGGTAAGGAAGACTATGTCGTTCTTCTCCCCCCTGTAAACATAAAGGTCCTGGGAGACCAGCCGTATCTTTCCGCTGTCGTTTATGAGGACCTGAGGCGGAAGGAAACGGGAGTATAGGGACGCGAACTTCTTCGCCCCCAGAACATCCACCATGTGCTCAGCAGCGAGCTTTCCCACGTTACCCACACCGGGAAGCCCTTCGATGAGTATGCCGTCCTTCACTTCCGGCTCGAAAAAGTACCTTACTATGACATCGTCCATTCAATCCGCCTCTCTTCTCTCTATTTCCTCAAGGAGCATTCGCCTGTACTTCCCGTAGCGGTCCTCCGGCGAGTATCTGGCCGGCGCCTTCGTCCGGGTGGGCTCCCCGCACTTCGGGCAGCTCTCCTTCATGGTGTATATCTCGCACGCAGGGCACCATCGTATGTGATGTGCCATCTAATCCTTCCTCCAGAAGCGTCCTTCGCCGTCTGCTTCCGTTATCTTCTCGACGGCCCTTTCGCCCGCCGCTTTCAGCTCCTCCTCCGCAACCTTGTAGTCCGGAGCGCGGCAGACGAGCCTGTACTTGGGAGCACCGAGGTAGTGGGCCGTTATGCTGACCTCCTCCTCTTCGTCCTCCTTTTCCGCGGCGAGAAGCGCTGCCCTGACCCTCTCCACGCCGTCGGGCGCGTAGGACTTGATCTCCACGAACCCTTCGATCTTGACATAGGGGACCTCTATGTTCTCACGGGCCACATCAACGAAGGCCTGAGTCCAGTCCCCTTTGAACCCCTCCTCCTCCAGAATGCCCTCGTCCATGGCCACCTCCTCGAAGGCCTGATAAAGGTCGCCGAAGACATCCATCAGGTCGTAGCCGAATTTCTCGTAGGCCTCTTCCGTCTCCATTCCGAGCCTCTGCGCCACGATCTCGAAGAGCTTGATCCCCTTGTTGGCGTTCCTCCATCTCTGTATCTTCTCACGCCGCTGGTGCTCGTTCACCTGCTTCAGCGACAGGTCTATATGTCCCCTTTCCGGAGACACCTTCAGAACCTTGCATACCTTCTTCTGCCCCTCTCTCGCGTGGTCCCTGATGTTCTTGACCCACCCCGAGGAAATCTCCCGTATATGGATGAAACCCTCCTTATTGTCGTACTCGTCCAGCGTTACGAAGGCACCGAAGTTCTTCACGCTCTTAACGGTGCAGAGTACGAGCTCTCCTTCCTCCGGGTATCGGTCTCTTCCCGCCATTTATTCGACATCTCCCACAATTTCACCGCGGAAATCTCCCTTCCCGCCGGTGCTTTTCACAAGGGTGGCGCCGCATACCTGACACTGCACCACACTGGCAGGCCTGGTATAGGTGATCTGAATGTTCCCGCAGTCCGGGCACTTCACCTTGACGAACTTTCCGCCGGGCTTCGGTACTAGCGTATCCGTGTCCATGAAATCACTCCGTTAACTCGAACTTGTTCGCCCTGAAGCACGGGCTCTGGTGCGCTTTTCCGCAGTCGCTGCACCTGTATCTCAGGTTGATCCTCTTGGTGGGCTTCTCCCTTCCCTCCGGCTTCGGCCTCGGGAAACCACCGTAACCTGCGGTGACCTTCCTGAATCGTCTCTGCCCCCATTTGAGCTCGCTGGCCTTCTTTTTCTTCACTCTCTCGACCTCGTGGAGCGTGTGCTTCTTGCAGTAGGGGCAGTATCTCTTCACCTTTCGTGGCATCTTCATCTAGCTCACCTGTAATACCGATGGAAAGGCCGTACCTTTTTAAAGTTTTCCTTCGGGCGAAAGCGGGCGGCACAGCAAAAATTATATATCCGAGTGGTCATTGAGGGGTGAGTGATATTATGACTAGCCTGTTAAAGAAAAAGCCGTTCTCGAAGGACGATGTGGAGACCAAGGAGGCGACCCAGTACATCGACCTCGGGGAGATGATATTCGACGATGAGAAGACCGGACTGGCCGGAGGGGCGAACACCCTGGTCAAGGTTGCGGAGATCTACCGCTACGAGGATGTGGCCACCCTTACGAACCTGCTCTACAGCGGAAACATACTGATGATAGACTACTCCGCCATCGCCAACGACCAGCTGGCCCTGAAGAAGATAATAGAGGACCTGAAGGGAGTGGCAAGGGATACCGGCGGCGATGTGGCGGGCATCGGCGGGAACATGATAATGGCCACGCCCAGAGGGATCAAGATAGACCGCAACAAAATCAAGGGTGTCTATTAAAACCGTTCCATTCCCTTTTTCATCCTTCAAAGGAAGTCCTCAAGCCGTGTGCTTCCCTTTTTCTTCCGGCCAGATTGCTTCTTCTCAGCGCTTTCTTTTCCGGACGATGCGAAGGAGTCGCTGAACAGGGTTTCCTGCGAGATTCCGGTTAGCAGGCGCTTCTCGTCCCAGCCGAAGACCTCCGTAACCCTCCCCACATTGGTGGCCACCCTCTTCGCGTAGTACCTGTAGTCCGGCCGCTTCTCAAAGGGCACGCCGCTTATGTAGGGCTCCACCACCTGCGGGCTGACCGAGCCGTTCACCACGATCCATGAGACCTTCATCCCCGGTATGAACTCGTAGCCCCGGGCCATCATCTTCTTCGCAGTCTGAACGGTGAGCTGACTGTCGGGATTCTTGTAGGCTTTAAAGGGCTTGCAGCTGCGGGAGATGACCAGGTCTTCCAGTTTCACCCGTCCGTTCATGATGTCCCGCACCGCGTCTCTGGCGTACTCCACCGCCCCGTCTATGTCCTCGTCGAGGATGCGCTGGAAGACCCCCATGAGGACCCTGCTCTGAAGCTCGAAGGAGTCCGTACGCCTTATCTCATACCCCCTTATGATTATGTCCTCCTCCGGCCAGACGATCCTCCCCACATACCTCTTCTTCTTTCCATGAGAGAAAAGCGGCTCCAGAATCTTCTCGAACTCCAGCGTGGCCCCCTCTCTCGAGAACCTCTCGGCGATCTCGGTGCCGAAGGCGATGGTCTCCTCCAGATTGGAGAACGGAGAGGTGAAGAAGACGGAATCGGTGTCCCCGTAAACGACCTTTATGTTCTCCTTCTCAAGGGTCGTGATGACATACTTCGTCGATTCTCTGGCGAAGGCGGTTATGCTCGCCCCTATCCTCCTGTCGGTGAACCTGTAGAACGAGGAGGCGAATACCCCGTAAAACGAGTTCATCAGCACCTTGATGGCGGCCTGAAGCCCGTTGTAGTACCTGTATTCCTCGCTGTTCCCCGCCTTCTCGGCCTCCTTCATCTTCCTCTTGGTCTCGTCCCGCTCGTCCATGAGCCTCTGGAGCAATTCCGGTATGAGGCCCACCTTCTCCTCCTTCGGCAGGAATTTGACACCGGTGGGGCTGACTATGTAATCCTTCCCCTCCTCGGCATCCTTGTCGTCCACGATGGTGGTGAAGCAGATGTTCTTTGCGATCATGAGGGACGGATACATGGATTTGAAGTCGAGGACGCAGACCCAGTGGTAGAGGCCCGGGTCTATCGCGTGGACATAGCCCCCTTCTATCTTCTCCCGGCTCCTGCCGTAGCTGTTCATGGGGACCGCAACGCCGCGCCTGTCCGCCATCCGTATGAGTATGGAATCGATGAGGGTGCTGGACCCGCTGTTCATGGCAACATCCAGAGGGAGTCTTGACACGGTGGCGAGGTCCATGTATTTCTGGAGGGCCGCCGTCTTTTTGAGGAGCCTCAGCGCGAGGTCCGCATCCTTTATGCAGTACTCAATCACCTTCTCCCTGTTCTCGGTCCACTCCCTGTCCATCTCGCTGCTGACCACATCCATCTTCTCCTCGCCAAGGAGTATTTTGGACACATGGTTGAGCGTTTCCTGCTTGGGGTGGAACTCCTTCCTCACATGCAGCCACGCATCGGCCACAATCCTGCCGGCCACATGCCACATCCTGCCTGTGGAGTCCCTTATGTCGGAGCCGTCGCGCCCCCAGAAGAGGCCGTTCTCCTTGGCCTTTTCGTCGAGGCCGGAGGCAACCCTCCAGCGCTTGATGAGGTGCGGGATATCGTAGCCGTCTATGTTGTAGCCGGTTATGACATCGGGGTCCTCCTCCTTTATGAGAGATGTGAGGGATTCTATCATCTCCCTCTCGCTCCCCTCGAAGTGGTAGGTCCTGCGCACATCCCCGTACTCCATCACCGCGCCGATGGTCAGCAGTTCCTCGGTCTTTATGCTGTTCTCGATGTCGAAACTGAGTATTTTGAGCTCCGGCTTGAAGTCCTTGACCGGAAAGAAGGGGTCGCCTTTGCTGGCCCGGACAACGAGGTCGGTGGTGTAGTCCCCTCTGTCGATCTCCTCCCCTTCCACGCCCACACAGGCCCCGATGTCGAAGTCGTAGATGAAGCGGTGGGCAAAGAGGATATCGGCGGCCAGAACCTTCACGCGGCCGGACAGCCTTTCGCGTAGGGCCTTCACGCTCCAGGGGTAATCGACAACAACGCGCCTGCACGGCCTTTTCCTCCCGTGCAGCTCCAGAGTGACCTTCTCCAGCCTCTTCACCCTGCTGTCCGATTCCAGCGTCTCGATGACGGAAGGGTCGGGCTCCACCACATAGAAGTACGGCTCGAAACCGGTGTATGTAACTGTGATGCTCCGGCCGTCGTCGGTGCGGCCGTACAGCTCGTTGGTGAGGACATTGTTAACGGTCCGGTAGGAGGAATCGAGAACCCGGATCTTCCAGGAGGGCATGGGAGCGAATGGGAGAGGGGGGATTTAAGCTTTCTTATGCCTTGGCGATTATCGTTATCACTCTCAAGCATTAATTAAGGTCCGATATTCCTGTAAGCATCCTTCCTATGGCGGATATGGGTTACCAGCACCGTCTTTTCCTCGTC
>CAZKII010000002.1:0-39156 GCA_964552865.1 uncultured Thermoplasmata archaeon
AATAACGGAATCGGGCTCCACAACGATACACTTGATTCCATGATACACAATATGATCACAGAACTGAACGAGACAAAGAGGGTGAAGATAGTCAGGGACATTCAGGAGTCCGTCGCCTATAACCTTTACTACAATGTCCTCTATTATCGTGCAAATATCGAAGCGTACAGAAACGACGGATACATCGGATGGTATGCTGAACTCGGCGGTGTTTTCAATTTCTGGACCCTGTGGGAACTTCGCCTTGGATGCCCCGGCCCAGATATCGCAATTTCAGGGCCGGAGAAGGTTTCGGAGGGGCAGGAGGCGCAGTTCACCGTAAAAGTGAAGGACTGGGACGGGAGCCCCTTATCCGATGCAGAACTGGACATCTCCGTAAGCGCGGGAAACATCACGACTTCCGCCCCCATAACAACCGATGAGAACGGCATCGCCCACTTCACATACGATGCCCGGACCGGCCTTAAATATGGGGACTCGCCTCTTCTTGTTTCATTTAAACTCGTTGTACGAAAAATGGAGCTATCTCCCTATCGGGTCTATGTCGTGACCGTTTATCCGCCGGATCAGGACCTTGCCACCGCCAGCGTAGACCTGTTGCAGACCATAGCCACGACGGAAGATATGAAGGAAGGGATAAAGGCCATTATCACAGTATCCGACCAGAACGGAGAGCCGATAGAAGGCGCGACATTCCATGTGGATGCAAACCCTCCCGAGGTGGATATCGCTGTGGAAGGGAACACAACCACCGATGAGAACGGCCAGAGCATTATAACCATAAAAGCGCCGGGGATAAACGCCGCAAAGGACCTCATCATCACCATAACCCCGGTGGCCGAGGGGTACAGCTCCGGGAGAACGACCGCCCTGCTGACGGTGGTATATGTTCCCCCCTCAATGGAGCTTGAGATAAGCGCCTCACCCGAAAGCGCGAAGGTGGGGGAGGAGATCTCCATCACCGTCGCCGTCAGGGATTCTCATACGGGAGAGCCGCTGAAAAATGTGAGCATTACGCTGGTTTCGAGCGAGTGGAATACAACATTCACAGAGGCCAGCGGAAAGACGAACAGCAGCGGCGTTTTCAAGACATGGCTGGTCATCTCCGACATCGGTAAAGATTCCGAAACGGTCATAATAACGGCAACCGCAAATCTTACGGGATACGAGGAGGTTTCCGGGCATAAGGGCATAGCGCTCAGCAGGGAGAAGAAGACGCCGGACATATCGTTCATCGGAATGACGGGAGTCCTCGGGATTGCGGTCCTGATCGCGGCCCTCCGGCGAAAGAGGCCATGAAAA
Organism: uncultured Thermoplasmata archaeon; assembly: GCA_964552865.1. GTDB lineage: Archaea > Thermoplasmatota > Thermoplasmata > JAJSAE01 > JAJSAE01 > JAJSAE01. The sequence goes on from CAZKII010000002.1 coordinate 1,303, forward strand.
ACCTCGTCCCTTTTTTCCCATAACCACAACCTTTATATCCTGCTCAATTTTGGCGCTTATCATGAAGCTCTATCGCTCCGGGAAGGTCAAGGATGTCTACGAGGCCAACGACAGGTCTCTGGAGTTCGTTTATACGGACAGGATATCCGTTTTCGACAAGATGATTCCGAACGACATTCCGTTCAAGGGGGAGACGCTCTGCCGCACCAGCGTGTTCTGGTTCCAGATCCTCCGGGACATGGGGGTCAAGAGCCACTTTCAGGAGTTCATACCCCCGAACCGCGTGAGGGTCAGAAGGGTGGACATCATACCCGATTACTCGAAACTGAACACCGAAACCACCAACTACCTGATACCGCTGGAGTTCATAATGAGGCATTATGTGGCGGGCTCCATGCACAGAAAGCTGCAGAAAGGGAAGGTGAGGCCCGAGGACCTCGGATTCCCCGCAGGGAAAGAGGTGCCGTACGGAGCGGAACTGCCTGAACCATACTTTGAGATGACCACGAAACTGGAGGAGATAGACCGCCCCCTCACGGAGAAGGAGGCCCTTGAGATCTCCGGGCTCACTGAAGACGAACTGGAGAACATCAGGAACACGATAGAGAGGATCGACCGGAGAATTAGCAAAGAGGTGGAGAGAAGGGACCTCATCCATGTGGACGGAAAGAAGGAGTTCGGCTTCGACTCGAAGCGCAGGCTCATGCTGGTGGATTCCTTCGGCACCGCGGACGAGGACAGGTTCTGGGACTCGGACATGTATGCGAAGGGGGAGTTCGTGGAACTGAGCAAGGAGAGCGTGCGCAAATACTACAAGGACTCCGGATACTACGAGAAACTCATGGTCGCCAGAGAGAGGGGGGAGGACATAGAAATCCCACCTCTGCCAGAGGATGTGGTGAAGGAAACATCGCAGCTCTACATAACCGTCTTCGAGAGGATAACCGGCGAGACATTCAGAGAGCAGTAACTACCTTCTGCCCTCAATCTCCTCTATCGCCCGTATGATGTTCATATCGCGTTCCATCTCCTCGTAAATGCCCGACCTTTTGTCTATGAGCAGTTTGACATTCTCGGCGTTCCAGTCCGATTCAACCTTTCCCTTCCACTCACCGAGGATTATGACGCTTCTGCCCAGCATTATCGCCCCGAATGTTACCGCAAGGTCGTAGAGAAGGTCGGCCATGTGCCACTGGGTGAGTTTTTCCACGCGGCTCGGAACCTCGTGGGGCAGTACGAGGATCTCGCAGGGGATCTCGGCGTTTCTGGCATGATAGGCCATATCCTGATCCGCCGTCAGAAGGGTGACATCGTAGTCCTTCCCCCTTGAAAACTCCTGATAACTTCTGGCTATCATTATGTCCCTCTTCTCCTTGTCCTCAGAAAACTCATCTCCCACGACCCGAAGAGCCTTCAAATCCTGCATTAGATAGGTCAGCTCGTTCTCGGCCTCCTTGGCCTTTCTGGTGGAGCGCGCACTCGCATTATGAAATTCAGATAGAAGCCAGTCGTGCTTGAATGTCCGCTTCATGGCCTCGATGGTATACGGCCTGTACTTGTCCTGAATCCGTGCATCCACCTCCTGCTGGACTATGCTGCTGACGACATACCTGAAATCCGGGGCGGCCACGGGGGAGTCGCCGGAAACCGCATTTCCGAGATAGCGGGAGAAGAAGCGGAGATACGCTATGTTCGTATCAAGGGCTATGTACATCGGCTTCGGCCTGCGATGCGGGTTCCTTATGTCCTCTCTGAGCCTTGACAGCTGCTGATACACTTCATCTATATTGACGAAGGGCACGATTCTGGAGGAGACAAAGCTGTTCAGAAGATCGGAGTAAACCGGGAGGTCGTGAATCACGAAGTTCTCGTTGATCCCCTGAAGCACCTCGTCCCTGTGGTCGTTGAAATCGCGGTAGTGGACCACATTCCGTATTGAAAAATGGTTCATGTCGAACTCCATCAGCTCCAGCTCGGTGAACGGATACGAGACCTTTATGGATTCCTCGCCGTTGATGAACATCTCGTTCAGAAGCACCATAAGCTCTCGATGGTTAACGACCTTACCACGCATCCTCTCCCTCCTCTATGATGTCATGTATCCTCTGGTGTGAAATTGGGATGAGCATGTAGGGGCCGCTATGGGTCATCTGGCCCTCCTCCGCATTCTCATCATCCACATAGAGATAAAAGGCGTGATGGACCTCCTCGTTCCAGGCGCTGAGAAGGGCTCCGGCCACCGATGTCCGCCTCCCCCCACTGATATCCACGGCTATGCGATTTCTGAACCTCTTCTCCTCCCTGAGCACCTCCATCATGGAGTTCGTGACATCGACGAAGTTCTCAAGGTCCACCACCACCTGCTGCACCTCACCCCTGCTTCCGTACTCCATGAGAACAAGTGAAATCTTCTCCGAGAGCTCCATGTCCTCCTGTTCGGTGAAGAGGTAGACCTTCTGAGGAAGGAAATTCTTCAGTCGGATGGCGGCCCAGAGGCTATTGATGACCCGCCAGTGGTCTCGACTGTGCATGGTCAGATACACATTCTCCATCATAAGAGAGGGTAATAAAAGGGGATATATGAAGGTATGGAGCGATTAACGGGTCGAACGGAGCGGGAGAGGCGTTATGCCTGCATGAGCACAATGGATTTTTTATATCTCCCCTCATTTCGGGTGTCGAGGTATTAACATGAAGATAATAATGGCATATCCGGAAAAATGTGCCGGGTGCAGGGAGTGTCAGGTGGTCTGCTCCCTTACACACACAGGCACGGTAAACCCGCACAAGTCTGGCATAAACATCGTGCGACACGGAGTGGATACGGACCTCCCCGTGGTCTGCGTCCATGGAAACGGCTGCAACTTCGAGTGCATATCCGCCTGCCCGGAGAATGCGATTTCAAAGAACGAAGAGGGAGTTGTCATAATCGACCATCAGAAGTGCACTGGCTGCGGAGAGTGTGTCAGGGCCTGCCCGTACCACGCGATCATGCTGGCAGGGGGACTTGCTTACAGCTGCGACCTGTGCGGCGGTGCTCCCGAATGCATAAGGGTATGCACGCAGGGGGGCATAAGGTACGAGGAAGCGGATATCGAGCGCATTAAAAGGGTTTACAGCCCTATAACGGAGGGATAAACATGGACGGTTACGGAGGAAGGATTCTCAGGATCGATGTGTCCACCGGAGAGACGAGCACCGAGCAGGTTACGGAGGAGATGATCAAGAAGTATCTTGGCGGAGACGGCTTTGCGGTGAAACTGCTCTATGAAACAGTGCCGAAGGGAACGGACCCCTATGCCCCGGAGAACGCTGTCATCATGACCCCGGGGGTTCTGACAGGTTCACCTCTTCCCACTGCGGGAAAGGTTCTGTTCTGCACCAAATCACCCCTCACCGGCACCATATCGGAATCGGTAATGGGAGGGAGCATCGGTGCCGAGCTCAAATACGCCGGCTACGACGCCGTGGTAATCACCGGAAGGGCCGAGGAGCCCTCTTACATCTACATAAACGACGACGATGTGAAGGTGGTGGCCTGCAAGGATGTTTGGAGGAAGAACACCAGAGAGGTTGAAGAGTTCCTCAAATCGAAGCTGGGGGACGATGTGAAGATAGCCAGCATCGGCATCGGCGGAGAGAATCTTGTGAGATATGCCGGTATAGACTCGGAAGAGAGACAGTCGGGAAGGGGCGGCCTCGGCGCGGTCCTCGGCTCCAAGAAGATAAAGGCCATAGCGATTCGCGGAACAAAGGGGCTGGATATCCACGACCCCGTAAAGGCCATGGACCTCATCAAGAAGTGGCAGAAGGTTATGGTCACCAGCGGAGCCTTCAAGGACGACACGAAGTACGGCACGGGGGAGTTCCTCGAATGGATGAACGCCGAGAGAGGCACATTCCCAACCCGCAACTTCCAGGAGGGCGTGTTCAAGGAGAGGGAGAAGATAGACCCCTACTACTGGGCACCCAGGTATTCAGAGAAGAACAAGGCGTGCTATACCTGCATAAAACCGTGCGGCAAGCTGTTCACCATAAAGGAAGGTCCGTATGCCGGAACGAAGGTGGACGGTATCGAGTACGAGACCCTGTACTCCCTCGGGAGCGCCTGCGGAAACCCGGACATAGAGGCGGTTGCAAAGGCGAACGAGCTCTGCGACCTGTACGGTCTGGACACCATTTCCACCGGAGTCACCATAGGCTTCACGATGGAACTCTACGAGAGGGGGATTCTTTCCGAGGTTGATATAGGCTTCGAGCTCCCGTTCGGAAAATCCGAGGCGATACCGCAGCTCGTGGAGATGATCGCTCACAGAAGGAGGATAGGCGACCTCATGGCCGAGGGAGTCAAGAGAATGGCTGAAAAGATAGGAAAGGGCGCCGAGAGATACGCGGTTCATGTCAAAGGTATGGAGCCGCCGGCCTACGATGTGAGGGGGATCAAAGGAATGGCACTTGCGTTCATGACATCTCCCAGAGGCGCGTGCCATCTCAGGTCCGGGGCCTACGCTCTGGAGCTCACCGGCAAGTTCTGGAAGTTCAGCGGAGTGGACAGGTTCTCGGCGGAGAACAAGGGCTATGAGATCAAGGAGATGGAGGACTTCATGACCGTTTACGACTCGCTCGGTGTCTGCAAGTTCTCCAGAGGCTTCTTCCTGATACAGGAGTTCCCGGAGATCCTGGAAACGATGACAGGCGTCAAGTTCACCGAAGGAGAACTGCTCGAGATAGGAGAGCGGGTGAACAACATAAAGAGGCTTTTCAACGCCAGAGAGGGAATTACGAGAGAGGACTGCCTCCTGCCGCCCAGAATCACGCAGGACCCCATACCGGAAGGCGTTTCAAAGGGCTCCTATGTCACCGTGGAGGAGATGAACGCCATGCTGGACGACTATTTCAGGGCCAGAGGCTGGGACAAGGAAGGTATGCCCACAAAGCAGAAACTGGAGGACCTCGAAATAGAGGATCTGGCATAGGCAGGAAAGAGCCCTCAAAACCCAACTCCTTCTTTTTTTCTCAACGCTCTTCCACAAGGGATGCGATAGCCTTAAGTTCGCCGAACACCCTGTCGTCCGATGCCACTCCGTCCGTGACCGCCACCACCAGAGCCTTCCTGCCCGCGGCCATTATGTATGTCTTCGTATCGGGCCCCTCGATCGTGATCTTCTCCGGGTTGCTGCGTTTAAGCTCGTTATTGGAGGTCACAGCCGCCCCCAGTATGGTGGCGCACATAATAGCAAAGGTCTCTACGAAGGTCCCGGGCGGCACATCCGCCGCGATGACAAGACCGTCCCTGCTTACAACCGCAGATGCAACCGCTCCGCAGCAATCCCTGAGTCCAGAAAGCCGTTCCTTGATCATTTCGCTCATTCTCTCACCTTTTACCCCTCAGTCGTTAACCTTGAATTCGCACTGTTCATCGCCTTTTCCCTCACAGCTCAATTCGCTTATGGAAACCTTCCTATTTAAGTGTTTCTCATAGACCTTCTCAAGAATTCCCCTCAACCTGTGACACCCGGGCTCGGTCCATCCAGTTCCGGCCTCAACGGAGCCGTGAACCACGGCACCGGTATCCGAAAACTCGATGCTCTCCACCCAGCCCCTGGCCTTCAGACTCTCGGCCACCGTCCGAAAATAGGATTCCGGGTGCTTCATGGCGATCTCGGCGATCTCCTCGCCAAACACATGACCTTCCCGAAGGAACAGACCGTAAGAGGCGAAGGACATGACGCTCTCGTAGAGTTTCCCTATCTTCTGGAATTCGTCCTGTGAAATCCTGACAAACCGCATGAGTGAGAGATATGGCCCTCGTTAATAAAGGTTACTGTTTCAAACCTTCAGGAGCGCTATCGTCCGGTTAGGGAATGACAGCCCATCGGAAAAACCCGGTGGGAAAAGATTAAATACTGGCTTGCAGTTACTCTTCTTGGTGAATATATGATTAGAGGTGAAAAAATAATAGGGACAGTAATGGTTATTTTCATGCTGGTTTCCATGGCCGCCCCGGTTATGGCCGCCGCCGGAGACCCTGTGGCAGGAGCCGCTGTGAATATCCATGTGATAGGAAGCGGAGATTACAATAAAATGGTCTATCTGACCACTGACGCCAGCGGGCAGTACAGCGCCATGTTCGCCCCCGGCCAGATCTGGGATATGGAGGTCACTGCTGACGGATATCTGGACGAACAGGTGTTTGACTACGGAGCCGGCCCCACCATAAGTTCCGACCTCCAAAAAGATGTTGTTCTGGTGAAGGCCCCCGCCAAAAACTGCACCGTAAAGGGATATGTCAGGGCGGAGAGCGGGGTCGCGATAACCGGAGCCACCGTGACCATAAACTGGGGAGATAATCAGGGACACTACATGTCGCTCCCGGATGTGACGACGGATTCCTCCGGATACTACAGCTTCCAAGCCATGCCGGGAGATTACTGGCTCTGGTTCAATGCGGACGGATATTACGGGGTGTACGAATGCAGTTTCTCCCTATATGGAGGAGAAAAATGGGTTAACCAGACCCTGAAAGCCGAGCCGGCTGCGGATGCCCATATTACCGGCGTGATAACGGACGAACAGCAGTCATATCTCTCAGGAGTATATGTATCTGCGGTGGGGACCAGCACCGATGGTTTTTATTCTTCCGGATCTGCGACCAGTGATTCCTCTGGCAGGTATGACATAGCCCTCCCGGGAGGGACATATAATGTGACCTATTCCTACATTTATACCACCGGGACCCATTACTATACGGTAACGAAACAGATTTCCGTGGCATCCGGAAGTACACACGCCGAGGATGTCACCATGAAGGCCATTCCGACATATACTCTGACGCTTCAGGTCAATGACGAAACAGGATCTCCGCTATCGAATGTATCTGTGAGCTGGCAAATATCCAACGACAGCGCCAAATTTTCTGACTCAGGAATGACGAATAAAACGGGAGAAATTACTATATCAGCCTGTCTTGGGACCGGAAGCGCAAGCCTATCGCTCAATGGCTACTGGGATAAAACCGTGAATCTCGATATGAACCTCATGAAAGGCACCACCGTCACATCCACCATGAGCCAGATAAACAAAGATGCCACCATAAGCGGGACGGTGACCCTTGACGGCCTGCCGCTGGCATCGCAGACGGTTTCGTTCGAAATCACCTCGTCGCTGGGGACATACTACGACTACGCAACGACCGATATCGACGGTTATTACACCATAATGGTGGCCACAGGTACGGTGAATGTCACCTCCTACTATTACGATCAGACAACAGGACAGCGGGTGAGCTTCAGCGATACTCTCACGGTGTCGACAGGCGACCAGATGACGGAGGACATAGCGTTCACCTTGGCTCCAGAAACGATAAAGATATACGGCACGGTTACCGAGGGGACATATACCGGCGCACCGAGCGGTCTGCCGGATGACCTCAACGGAGACGGCATTCCCGATGCTGATACCGGAGGAAGCATCCCGGGCACCAACGACACATCGGACAACACCACCACGCCCGGGGAAATCATAGGGGAGGCCGTGTCCACGATAACCGCAGAAACCGGAGGGACAGTGGAGATTTCCGGAAGCATATCCGTGGAAGTCCCTCCCGGAGCGATAAACGGAACCCTTAATATCACCGTACAGGAAGAAACAGCCACATCCCCCGCAGGCTTCACGCTTCTGGGTCATGTATATGAGATAGGACCAACCGGCACACAGTTCTCCGAACCGGTGAACATAACACTGCACTACGATCCCGCCGATGTTCCTGCCGGAGTGGCGGAAAACGACATTCACATCTACTGGTACAACGAGCAGACCAATTCGTGGGTGGACATGGGCGGTACGGTGGATACGACGGCCCACACAGTCACCATTCAGGTAACCCACCTTAGCAAGTACGCAATGATGGTCTCCAGCACCGATACCGGCGATAACGGAGAGACAAACGATACCCTAGGAATGCTCGGATACATCGGCCCCATACCAATCCTTGTGCTGGTCATCCTTCTGGTGATAATCGTGGTGGCCGCAGCGGCAAGGGGCGGAAAGAGGAAGACCCCTCCACCATACGGGCCCCAGCAGAGGCCGCCTCAGGGATACGGCCAGCAGCCTCCGGCGTACAGAGCGCCGCCACAGTACAATCAAGCTCCCCCGCCTGCACAGGCCCCGCCGAGCAGGCCCGCACCGCCTCCGGCATACGCTCCGCCCCAGACATACCAGCAGGCACCGCCCCCTCAACCGGCACAGCCCGCATATCAGCCGCCCGCACCGCAGCCGGTCCAGCAGACTCCACCTCCTGCGCAGGCACCAGCCCCGGCGCCCGCAGCCCCCCGGCCGAAACCCACATCCGGCAGGTGCAGCCAGTGCGGCTCCACAAACCTGACATTCAACGACGACGGGAGCGGAAGGTGCAACCAGTGCGGCCACACATTCTGGTGGGATAAGAGCAGGGCACCGCCGTCGTTCTGAAAACCTTTTTTCTCTTCTCTTTTTCTTCTGGCGACGGATACATTTAAATGCATCGAATGGATTTGCCGCCGATAACATGTACTCCGACGACGAAGGAAGGCTTGCGGTGAAGATCGCAAGGGATGCCGTGGAAAGGTTCGTGAAAGGGATGGCCAGAAAGGACTACGAAGGGCCGGAGTCGTTCAGAAGGCCCGCCGGGACATTCGTGACACTCAACACATACCCGGACGGGATGCTCAGGGGGTGTATCGGCTACCCGCAGCCCATATTCTCGCTTATCGAATCCCTCGTCCGCTCGGCAGAGGCCGCCTGCGAGGACCCGCGCTTCATGTACCCTCTGGCGGAGAGCGAGCTCCCTTCGATAACCGTGGAGGTGAGCCTCCTGACTCCGCCGGAGAGGGTGAGGGTCAGCAGGCCGGAGGAGTATCTGGACAGGATCGAAGTGGGGAGGCACGGCCTCATCGCGACGCTCGGTCCGAACAGAGGGCTTCTCCTGCCTCAGGTGCCCGTGGAGCAGGGATGGGACCCCAGGACATTTCTGGAGCAGACATGCGTCAAGGCCGGATTGAGGCCGGATGCATGGAAAAAAAGAGGGTTCGAGCTGCAGAGGTTCGAAGGCGATGTGTTCACGGAAGTGGAGCCCTACGGCGATATTGTTCGTAAGGAACTCGGCAGGTGATAGTGTGGAGTACGACATGGTTATCAGCGGAAAATTCTACCGCAGGGGACAGATAGAGGAGGGGAGCATAGGGGTGAAGGATGGGAGAATAGCGGCCATAAAGAAGGACCTCAGGGGCGATAAGAACTACGAGGTCAAGGGCCTCATCCTCCCAGCAGGCATGGACGCCCATGTTCACTTCAGAGAGCCAGGAAGCACCTATAAGGAGGACTTCGAGACCGGGACCCTTTCCGCCCTTTCCGGCGGCATCACAACGGTTCTGGACATGCCGAACAACAACCCCGCACCCGTGACCTCCAGACTGCTCTCCCAGAAGGACGCCATCGTCTCCCGCAGGGCATGGACGGATTACGGTCTCTTCGGAGGGGTTTCCTACGAGAGCGACATTGAGGTCATGGCCAGAATGGTGCCGGCGTTCAAATTATATATGGGCCCCACCACCGGAGCGATCCCCTCGATACGCAGGGAGGACCTGCCGGAACTGGTCCGCAGGATCATGGAGAGCGGCTCTATACTCTCCGTTCACGCCGAGGAGCACGACTGCCTCAGGTACCACGAAAAGAGAATCAGAGAGAAAATGGGGGCCGACTGGAAGGAGAGGAGCCTGAAGGACCACGCGAGACTGCGGCCACCCGAGTGCGAGACGAAGGCGGTGGAGCACATCCTCAACATATTCTACCGCACCGACCTGCTGAAAAAAGGCGGGCATCTGCACATCTGCCATGTCTCCTCGCCGGACCTCATGAACACGGTGGAAAAGTACAGGAGCGGCTATGCGCGGCTGGTGGAGTTCGGAAGCGTGAAGGCCGACAGATTCCTGACCACCGAGGTCACTCCCCACCACCTCTTCCTCGATTACGACTGCGAGAACGGAGCGCTCTGCAAGGTGAACCCCCCGCTGAGGGACGCAAACAACCGGGAAAACCTGATGCTGCTCCTCAGAACATCCATGATAGACATGGTGGCCAGCGATCACGCACCTCATACCGTCGAGGATAAGGAAGCGGAGTTCGACAGGGCGCCCTCGGGAATCCCCGGAACGGAGACCATGTATCCCCTTCTGATGAAGGCCTATGCGGACGGGCATCTCAGGCTGAAAAGAGTCGTCGATTCGGTTGCCACACTTCCGGCCAGATACTACGGCGCCCTTGGAAAAGGGGTGATCGAACAGGGATATCTCGCCGATTTTGCGGTTTTCGACCTTCACAGAAGCACGGTCATCAGAGGGGAAGATCTCCACTCAAAGGCAGGCTGGACCCCTTACGAGGGATGGGAGGCGATATTCCCGCAGATGGTATTCATGAGGGGCGAACTTATGCTCAAACGCACCGGAACCGGAGATCGGCAGGAGATCGAGATCGTCGGAGAAAGGGCGGGCAGGAACATATTCCGCAAATAACGCGCCTCCAATCACACCCTCTCGAACCTCGCATCCGCCACAATGTGATAGACCCCGGGGGCGTACGATTTTATTCTCCTCGTGCCGAGCAGTTCCATCCTTCGGCCGTTCCTCTCCGCCGCCAGCTTCAACCTTTCAAGAGGCCTGTCCGGCAGAAGAGTCTCTGGGCACGTCTCATGGTAGTGAATGATTCCCGTATCCTTCAGAAGGGAGAGCGCCTTCTCGAGGAAAAGGTGTGTGGTGCCCACATAACCCATTAATATCCGGTCAGCGACAGCTTCCCCCTCGAAATCCCTGTTGTCCATGTTGTATGCCTCCACGTTATCCAGCCCGTTGTCACGAATGTTCCTCAGGAGATAGCGATAGGCCACCGGGTTCTTTTCGATGCTTATTACCCGCGCGGCTCCGGTGTATCTGGCGATGGGGAGCGAGAAATAACCGATTCCGGCGAACATGTCCAGCACGGTCTCTCCGGAGCAGTTGAGCCCTGCCATTCTGACCCTTTCGTCTATGTTCCCCGACGAGAACATGATCATGGCCGCGTCGAAGGAATAGAGGATGCCGTTCTCCAGATGCGTTGTTTCCGTGTTTTCACCGAACACGACCTCGGCCACCGGCTCCCTGTACTCACCCGCTATGCCCCCGCGGTCCAGAATCACCGTATCGCATCCGAGGACCTCCGCATAGACCCTCGAGATGTATTGAAAGTGCGGCCTGAGGGATTCCGGCAGGCGAAGGACGAGGACATGGCCGTAGCGCTCCCATCTGGAGGGTATCTGCGATATAATATCCTCCGGAAGGTCGGCGAGGCGCTGCCTGATCCTGTCGAAAGGCTTTTCCTTGGTATAACTGCGCCTATCCGGGGAGATCTCCACAATCTCACCGTGCAGAGAGAGAACGAGGGCGGGCTCCGGCCGGCCGGTCAGAGGAAAGATGACATTCCTGTCCCGACGGACTATCCTCCACCCTTTATCGAGAAGTCCCGCTTCCAGAAGCGCGCGCTTCGCGTCCTCCCCCATCTCCACGGGTACGCTGAGGCCAAGCATGAGTGGAGAACGCCGCAGGGTATAAAATCCTTACTTCCTTGCGGAAAAGAGCATGATATCGCTGTCTGGAAACGGGAGTTGGCTGACATCCGCAAAGCCTGCGGAAACAAGCATCTCGCGCAGCTCGGCGGGGCTGAAGTAATCCTCCGGAATCCCGGTATCAGCTCCCCTTACCCAGTCGGCGATGCAGAGCCGGCCCCCCATCCTGATAACCCTCTGAAACTCGGCAAGTGCCAGAGGAGCATTCATGTGGTGCAGCGCCCGAACGCTCACCACGGCATCCGCTGAGCCGGAGTCAAGAGGTATCCTCTCGGCCACACCGCGAACATACCTGATCCCGCCCGAATGTGCGGTCGTTTCCCCTTCGGTGGCCAATGGGTCAATCGCCATGACATCGAAGCCGTGCTCTGCCAGAATCCGGGAGAGTTCCCCGCTTCCGGAGCCGGCGTCCACGATAAGGGCGCCTGGACGCATGCCGGGCGAGAGACAGTTCAGAACGGCGGAGTAGATCTCTTCCATGCTTCGACATAGCGGTACTTTTTAAATACCTTACACCATTTGCCCTCGGTGATTATCCCTGGACCTGATGGCCTTTCTCGAAGCGAACTCCGCGGACCCCCTGACCTTCCTCTTCCTTCTCTTCGTATATGTGGTACTGGCCGCCATAATCCTGCCCATACCTCTGGAGATAGCCATTGCCCTGAACCCGCTTGTGCCTATTCCGGTAAAGGCCGTTGTGGTTGGGCTTGGAAAGGGAGTTGGGGCCATAGGTATATTTTATATCGGCAGCACCGTGGATGATGCGATTCAGAGGTGGAGGAAGTGGGGCTGGTTCGACTGGATTGTGAGAAACTCGGTAAAACTCGTGGACAAACTCGGATACTGGGGGCTCTTCATACTTTTGGTGATCCCGGGAATGTCAGATACAGTGCCGCTTTACATATTTTCCCTCTTTAACAAGGGAGGAGAAGAAGATGAGAAAACCATGAGCCTTCGGGGTTTCGTTCTGGTGAACATCGTAGCCGGAGCGCTCAGAGCGATATTCACATGGTACATATTTCTCCGGCCCATAGGTTACCCGTTTATGTGAAAACAGGAAAACGGAAAGGGTTTATTTCTTCCAGTATGGATTACTTATGTCCTCGTAGGCGGTGGTGGCCGCTACGGCTCCCTCCCCGCAGCCGACTATTATCTGCTGCAGGCCGCCGGTGACATCCCCAGCCGCATATACCCTCGGTATGCTGGTCCTCTGCTGTCTGTCCGTTACTATGTAACCGCTGTCGTCCAGCTCGATCCCGCTCCCCTTCAAAAAGTCGGTATTGGGAACGACACCTACGGCGATGAACACGCCGTCCACAGGGAGGTCCGTTATCTCACCGGTCTTCTTGTTGAGGACCTTAACGCCCTTAACCACATTCTCGCCGTATATCTCCACGACCTCGGAGTTCATCATCTTCGGGATACCGGACTCCTCCAGCCTCTTCACATGAGCGGCCTCGGCTCTGAAGACATCCCGACGATGAATTATGGTGACATCCACACCGACATTCTTCAGGTAAAGAGCGTCTCCGACTGCAGTATTTCCACCGCCGACCATGACCACCTTTTTCCCCTTGAAGAAGAAACCGTCGCAGGTTGCACAGTAGGAGATCCCGCGGCCTGCAAACTCCTCTTCCCCTTTGCAACCGAGTTTTCTGTGATGCGCTCCCGTGGCGATGATCACGGCATCGGCCGTGTACTCGCTCCAGCCCGTCTTGAGACGGATCATATCGCCTTCGGGAATTATCTGCTCTATCTCCTCCCCTTCCCGTATCTCCACATATCTCTCCGTGTGCTTCCGAAATGTGCTAGCTAAATCCATTCCGTTTATCCTCTCGAATCCCAGATAGTTCTCGATCTCGGGAGATTCCGCCACCTGACCGCCAGCGCTCCCCGCCTCCAGTATGACGGTCTTCATCCCGCTTCTGGCAGCATATATGGCGGCCGTCATTCCGGCAGGTCCCGCACCCAGCACCGCTATGTTGAAATGCTCCACATCCGTCATATTATCACCTCATGTTCAAAGCCTCTAGTATCATCTTCTCCAGACTCTTTCTCGGCCGTGCGCCTATTATCCTGTCCACGGGCTTCCCGTTCTGGAATATCATCAGGGTAGGGATGTTCATTATCTTGTGCTTCATCGCAAATGACTGGTTCTCGTCGGTGTTCATCTTCACGAAGACTATTTTTCCTTTATAATCCTTTGCCATGGCCTCTATCGTCGGGGCAATGGCAAGACAGGGTCTGCACCAGGGGGCCCAGCAGTCGACGACCACATTGGGCCAGCGCTCCAGAATCGCGTTTATATCCGACATGTCCGCCGTGAGCGGCTCATCCGGGAACTCGCCCTCCGGAATCTCGGTATGCCGCATGTGGCTATCGTGCGCTTCGCTCTTCTTTCCGAACAAACTCATCGTATCACCGTTGTGAAGGAGAAGGCGGGGCTATATATAAGTTGCTGGACAGATGTGGAGAACGGAACTCAGGGACCTGAACCCTTTCTACCATATCTGTACATGATATTGCAGCTTCCCTCGGTGCTCACCATGCACGGCCCGATGGGATTGGACGGTATGCAGGCCTTGCCGAAGAGCGGGCATTCGGTGGAATCGATCACGCCGCGAAGGACATCGCCGCACCTGCATCCGGGCGGATCACTGAATTCAGTGTTCCAGACAGGTTCCAGCACATCCTCGAAGAGAAGCCGGGCGTTATGTCCATCAAACTCCTCTTTAAGTTCCATTCCGCTGTCCGGCAGTGTGGGAAAGCCGCGCCAGCTGACATCCACCGTCCTGAACGCCTCCCTGAGCGCTTCCTGCGCCCGTATATTCCCTTCGTATTTTACAAGGCGGCTGTACTCGTTCTCTATTTTCGGCTCTCCCCTGACCACCTGCCGCGCGAGCAGATAAGTGGCCATGAGAAGGTCGATCGGCTCGAATCCGGCAACCACCTGAGAGATACCGTACTCCTTGGTGAGGAATTCCCACGCCTTCACTCCCACTATGGTCGATACATGACCGGGTTCGATAAGGCCGTCCAGCTTTACCTCACCCATGTCGATTATGGCCTTCAGGGCAGGGGGGGTAAATCTGTGAAACGAAAGAACGGAGAGGTTCTCCGGCGGATTATCCAGAAGGATTGCGGCCGTTCCCGGAGCGGTGGTTTCGAAACCGACCCCCAGAAAGACAGTTTCCTTTCCCGTCTTCCTCGCGATGGCAACCGCATCCTCCGCACTGTACACAATTCTGACATCGCCGCCCTTTGATTTAATGTCGTTCAGCGTTCCGGTGCTCCCCGGAACCCTCATCATATCGCCGTAGGAAACAACGGTCTTTCCCGCCCTTGCGAGGGCCATCGCCTCCTCCATTTCTTTCTGCGTGGTAACACATACAGGACAGCCCGGCCCCTGCCTTATCTCCACATTCGCCTCCTTGAAAAGGGAATCAAGGCCGTGCTTCACAAGGGTGTCCTGATGGGTCCCGCACACATGCATGAATGTGAAATGCCGGTCAAAGGCCTTTATTTCCCTCACGATCCTCTCTGCAAGCTCCTTATCTCTATATTTGAACATACTAAACCTCCTTTTTTTCTTCCTTCGAGATCTCCTCGTCCTCCACTTCCGCTCGTATTCCCGTAACAGTGCACTCCTTGCCGCTGATGATTTCAACCCTTCCGCCGCATTCGGGGCACGAAAAAACAGGAGATGTAACATGAAAAGCGGGGTTGTCCTCATGGGTGATCGGTCCTCTGAACCCGCAGGCAGGACACTCTACCAGCGCGGGGCTGCGGGTTATCCTCAACTCCGAGCCTTCCAGCACCGTCCCTTTCACCAGAACATCGTAGGCAAACTTCATCTGCTCTTCGCCGAGAAAGGTGAGCTCCCCCACGAGCAGGTCAACGCGCTCCACTTTAATGACCTCGTAAGAAGAGAGGCTGGCCAGAACCTGCTTCACCACCATCTCGGTCATGGAGAACTCGTGCATGATCACAGCTCCAGTTTGTCCATCATCTCCTCGAATTCGCGGATCACTTCCTTTGCGCTCTCCTCGTCCATGATCTCAATGGCAAAGCCCGCATGCACGACCACATAGTCGCCCACTTTTGCATCGACCATGGAGATGTTCGCGCTCCTTTTCGTTCCGCCGTAGTCTATCATCGCTCTCTTTCCGTCTATTTCCACCACTCTACCGGGTACCGCAAGACACATTTCTTTCACCTCTGTTTCTTTTTAACGCCATACCTGTGAACACAGGAAGAGCGTAATCTCCTATTAAATACCTCCGCATCGCAGGATTGCTCAATCTTTCACCCCCGCAATGATGTTCTGCCCCACCGATACGCCTCCGTCTCCGTTCGGTATTCTCCCGTGCACCGCAAACCGAAGGCCGCTGGACCGAACCGCATTCTCCACCATCCGCATAATCGGGATATTATAGCTCACGCCCCCCGTAAGGCCGATAGTTTCTATCCCCCCCGATACCGCATACTCCGCAGCCGCATCGACCATTGTTTCAAGCACGGAATTCACGAAAGAACTGGCCAGAATCCCGCTGTTATGCGTTCCTTTCCGCCTCATATCATCCATTTCTCTCAGCGCCTCGATGAACATCACGGTACCGTCCTCTTTTCGCTCTACGGGAAAGCGAATAACGGCATCCTCCGGGGAAAGAAGCGGCTCCAGCCTCATGGCAGGTTCTCCGTCGTATGTCCTTTGTGTTCCGGTGCCGAAGATATAGGAAAGCGCATCGAGAAGACGGCCCATGCTCGTTGTCTGCGGCGATTTTGTCGTAAGCTTATCGAAAATCTCCGCCTCTCTGTCCGATATTCCGGGAACCGGTGCCTCCAGAAGGGCGAAGGCAAGCCGTCTGGGGTCCTTTGTGGCCGCATCCCCACCGATCAGAGGGAAACGCTCCAGATGGGCCACTCTTTTGAAGTCTTTATATGTTGCATGGAGAACCTCGCCCCCCCACACATCGCCGTCGCTGCCGTACCCCATGCCGTCAAGGGTTAGAGCCACGACGGAATCGAGGCCCGCGTCCAGAATGAGGGAGGCCGCATGAGCCCAGTGATGCTGGACCTCCATCACTTCCGAACCGAAGCGGGAGGCAAATTCCAGACCTATTTTTCTCGTGGGATAGTGCGGATGAAGGTCGACCGCCACTCTGTCAACGGTTTCCACCCCGTTGATCTTCAGAAGATGCTCCGTTGCTCCCCTGAGAAAGTCCTGAACCCCTGCGTAGTTGGTATTCCCTATATACTGGCTGGGAAACAGCGTGGAGCGAACCGATAGGGAGGAGGTGACATTCCTCTCGGCTCCGAAGGAGAGGACCGCAGAGGAATAGGGAACGGAAAAACCGGAGGGAACAAAACCTCTGGACCTCCTTATGAACATCGCATTCTCTCCGTACGGAATCACAAGGCTGTCGTCCACCCTGTTCACTATATCCCGGTTGTGAAGGAGATATGCGTCGGCCCCGAGAGTGAGGGCCTCCTCATTATCCAGAATTATCGGCTCACCGGGAAGGTTGGCAGAGGTCATTATAAGGGCGTCGTGCCCTTCGAGATGGTGAAATATCAGGTGCTGAACCGGTGTGTACGGGAGGTAAAGACCTATGTTGCCGAGACCGGGTGAGATTTCCTCCGGCACTCCCGACCTCTTTTTCAGAAGCACTATGGGGCGCTGAGGCGAGAGAAGGAGCCGCTCCGCATCATCGTCGATAACAGCGTAACGCCTTGCCGCTTCCATGTCCCTCACCATGACCGCAAACGGCTTGGCCTCCCTCCTGTACCATTTCCTGAGTTTCGCAGTGCTTTCGAGGGTGCAGGTTATGTGCATTCCGCCCCAGCTCTTCACCACTCCTATCCTTCCCTCTTCCAGCAGTCTTGCAAATGAGAAAATCGGGTCTTCCGCCTGCAATACCTCACCATCTCCTCCGTAGAGGGTATATTGCGGCCCGTCGTCGGGGCAGGATATGGTCTGGGCGTGGAACCTTCTGTTCAGAGGATCCCTGTACTCGTTCAGGCAGTCATCGCACAGAGGAAAAGGAGCCATGGCGGTTTTATCCCGGTCATATGGCAGGTCGCTTATAACCGAGAATCTGGCCCCGCAGTTGGTGCAGTTGATGAACGGGTACATATACCTCCGGTCCTCCGGGTCGAAGAGCTCCGCGAGGCAGTCGTCACAGAGAGCTATGTCAGGAGGGAGAACGGACTCCCTTTCACCGCACCGGCTCTCTATTATTCTGAAATCGTCATACCGGCAATCGGCCTCCTCGTAATCCACCCGGTCGATTCTGGCCAGCGGAGGGAGTTGCTCCTTCAGGGCCTTTAAAAAAGCGTCCGCATCGCCGTCTATGCACACCTCCACATTGGAGCCGTTGTTCCTCACATAACCGCGAAGCCCGAGCTCGGAAGCCACCCTGAAAACGGTTGGCCGGAACCCGACGCCCTGAACGACTCCATAGAGGTAAAGGCGCATGGACGCAAATTCCCAAGGTAGTATTTATAGCCTGCTGGACAGAGATGAGCATGGGAGGATTTGACAGAGACAAATGTCCTTCTGAAGATAGTAAAATATATATACCAGCATTTGTATTGGGACAGCATGAACGCCGAACAGATCCACGGGAGGATGTTATACCAGCCGGAGTGGGCGGAGAAGAAAAAATTCAAGGACGCATCCAACATCATCATGGGCTCTATTGTCATAGCTCTGGGTGCGATACTGGCGCTCATGTTTCTTTATTTCGGCCTCAAAGAAGAGAACGCGGCCGCTGCCTTGATGATTTTCATGGGTGCTTTTGTTATGGCGCTTGGCTATACCATGGTCCGCACCGAAGCGAGGAAGATGCCCTTCCGAATCTACGAAAGCGGTATCACCAAACCCACGGTTTCATTTTCCAGAGGCTTGAAGAGAATGGAGGAGATAATCCCATGGGCAGACATCCGTGCGGTCTCCATAAACAGCAGCCCCTTCTACAGCGTTCAGATAAAGAGCATAAAAATAGAATGCGACACGGAGGGGGATATAGAGCTTTACTACAACGACCTTGACGACCCGCTCACGGTGATGAAGCTTCTTAAAAGGTTCGTTCCGGAGAAGATGTCCCCGGAGTTCAACATATATGTGGGCAGCAGAGAGGAGAGGGCGCTGGTAAAGCCGCCCATCGATTACATGAAAAAGAGCAGCGGCACGACGCTAATCTCCTTTGTCCTCTTTCCGATGCTGGCGTTCATTACCGCTCTCTTCCTTGGCCCGGATATGAGGCGTAACCTCATAGAGATTGCCGTGACCGGCCCAATAATAGTGCTCTTCGGAATCCTGATGTACCACTTGGGGGATCGTGAGTTTACGGACAGTATGAGCGCATGTGAGCCCACCGAAAGCGGCCTGAAGGTAAAGCCCACTTTCTTCGTAAAATACCTCTCGGATTACCCGAAGCTGGTGCCATATTCGGCGATTCGCACCATAAGACTGAAACTGGAGCCGCTCTTCTTCTCCCATATCTGTGAGATAGAACTGATAACCGGAGAGAGGTACAAGAGCAATATGGATGTATATCTCTCGGCAGCGGAACGGGAAGAGTTTGTTCTCAGGGATTTCGATCTGGTCAACAGAAAGCCTGCTCCGGCTCCCGACAGGAAATTCTTCGCCAAGAATCCCCGGAAGTACACGCTTTTCATGATTCTGCTCACAATGCCGATCATGTTCATTCTTCCCCTCATCGTTCAGTCGCCGGAGATTCCCGAGAACAGTTTCAGGTTTTTCGCCCTTCTGATACTCGGAACGATTGTTCCGCTCTGGCTCTACCTCCACATGGTCATCGCAAAAAGAACGCGCCTCTCCGAAAGACTGTTCGCTGACGACCGGGGCATACGGATACCGGACCTTCCGGGAAAGATGAACTTCATTCCGAGGGACGAATTCATAACTGCACAGGTGGGGAAGGACATCTACGGCTACTACTGCAAGATAATAAGCAGGAAGGGCGAGGTAAAGCTCTCTCAGCTCGCCCGCGACAAATTGCTGCAGGCCGGCTATCCGGTCACCGACGCGGAGGAGCCCGTTATCGGAAGGAATATTTCGCCGGAAACTCAAAAGAGGCTTCCGTTCAACCTCGAAGTGCCGCAAACACCCCCCAGCTACCCCTTGTCCTCAGAGCATCCGGAAAAGGGGGGCGAGGGAGAAATAAACCCTGTTTATTCAAAGACCCCGGGAAACATAACGGATAACCGGGAGACGCCGCCGCCTCCAGACGGGGGAAGGATCACGCTACATGCAGGATGGAACGGCCCGCTCTCCACCGGTGTTTCCAAGAAGGACCTGAAGAAAATACGGCTTTACACCTTCGGTCTCGGCTCTCTCTTCCTGATTCTGGGGCTTTCTTTCAGAGAAATGTGCCTCTTCGCCCTCGTTGGCGGCCTGTTCATTTTCCTCGGCATTGTGGTGGAGTATGCGAGGAGAAAACCATCGCTGAACGGAACATCCATAGACATCCCGGAGAACGCTGCGGATGCGGCGGAGCAACTTACCATATCACTTCTGGGGCAGATGGGCGAGAATCCGCGGCTGATGGAAGAAAAGGGAAAACTTCTGAAAGGAAACAGGTACATGACGGCAAGCGGAATAATGTTCACCTTTTTCCGAATGAAACAGAACGGCACAAGGGGGCAGAGGATTTTCCGGCTAAGAATCTCCAACATAACAGAGGAGAACATCCAGCGGGCCATAAAACTTCAGATCGAACTGGACAGGCTGTTTCTGGAGAACAGAATCGGAGGGATGCCCATACTGCCGGTGAAGACGGAATATGTCTGGAGAGACGGAAAGCTGACGGCACAGAAATGATTATCCGCAAACCCACTGGAGATCTTCAATACCTCCGCCCTTTCATCGCACGAGATAGTTTATGGCCATCTCGGATATATCCCCAGAATATTCTCCCGTCCGCCTTATGCTCTCTGTTATGTAACTGAGCGCTATTGCGTTCATGCCCTTCTCCTTCATTACCATATTGTTCAATTCCTCGCATCTCACCGCCAGTTTCTTCGTCTTCTCTATGGTGGCGTTCGCAGCCTTCATGTCCTTTTTGAGCCACGAATCCACACTGTCGGAGAACAGCGAAAGAGCCTGTTTGCTTACCGCTTCTATCTCCTTTAAAATGGCAGAAGACGGCCTTTTCCCCATCTTCATAGCATTCTTTGCAATCCTCACAGCATGGTCACCTATCCGTTCCATTGTCTTGGCCACTATGAAGTAGTAAACCCCGCTTTCCTGCGTTATCCCCATCTTCAGCATGGTCTCGCTGCTTCTCAGCGCAGAATTGTACTGATGGGCCACCAGCCAATACAGGCGGTCCACCTCTATATCCCTCTCCACGGAATCATTCAGAAGGGCATTATCCTCCTTTACAAGGCCTTCTATTGCATCCATGTGCATGGCCTTTACAAGCAGGTGCATCCTCCGTATCGTTCTTTCAAAGGGCATCTCGCTCGGGCTGAGAAGGTCGCGTATCTCCATGAACTTCTCACCCTCCTCCACTATCTCAAGCCCAACGCTATTCTGTGAAAATTGCCTTGCCACAGATCTAGCGCTCTCCTCCATAACGCCTCTGGAATGCAGGTTTATTACAGAGTATCCTTTAATATATGCAGCCACCAGAATTCTGAAGAGGTAATCACCGTTCATGCCGCTGCTAATATCCAGATCCATCTGCCTGCGATCGGTTTCTTTTCCGGAATCAGGGGATATTATCAGGGTTCCGTCGGGCTGTGCCGTTATGTTGATCAAGTCGTTCTTCCGTATATTCATCCTCTTTACCCACTCTTTCGGGAGGGTGATTATATAGGACGAGCCGCCGGTCATCTGAACCTTTCTCTTTTCCATGCTATCATTCGCATAGAGGGTATGGTGCTTTTTAAAACTTTCCATATCTCTATCAATTGGAATATAGAACTATATAGTCACCATATCCAAACATATTCTATGTCGAGAATCCATAAATAAATACATAGATTCGCCTCTTTGTAAAAAACACACGGAAACAAGAGAGAAAGGAGATGAGAAAAATGGAAAAAAAGACCATGTATATGGGTGCGGCGATTGCTATTATAGGCGTAGTGGTGCTGGCCGCAGTGATGTCGGGATGGGTCGCAAACACTAGCTCGAATAACAACAGCGACGACGGAACAGGGGGTGTCATTATTCTTCGCACCACAGGTGCGACTTTTCCCCAGTATCAGGTACAGAAATGGATAGAGACATACCAGAAGAGTAACCCCAATGTAAAAATAGAGTACGAAGGAGGGGGGTCTGGACACGGTCAGGATGCCTTCATGCAGGGACTTAGCGAAATAGGACGGACAGACCCACCGGTCAGTGAGAGCACATGGAGCAAATTCGAAGACACGGGAGATAAGCCGTTGCAGTTCCCGGAGGTTGTGGGCGCCGTTGTGATATCGTACAACATTCCGGGAGTCGGAGATATAAAACTCAGTCAGGATGCACTTGTGGGTATATTCATAGGTGACATAGAATACTGGGATGATGCAAAAATAACCGAGCAGAATCCGGGTGTCAACCTGCCCCATGAGAGAATAATAGTGGTACACAGGAGCGATTCAAGTGGTACAACCGCAATATTTACCACATACCTTAGCCTCATAAATTCCACATGGGATAAGCAGGTCGGCGCAGGCAAAACGGTCCAATGGCCTACAGACGATATGGGAAGAGGACTCGGAGGAAAAGGCAATCCGGGAGTCGTTTCAACTCTTAAACAGACCGACTACAGCATATGTTATACGGAGCTTTCCTTCGCCATAGAAGAGAGTCTCCCAACAGCAGACCTTGAGAACGCGGAAGGGAGATACACAAAGCCAACCGATTCTTCCATACAGGCTGCTGTCGCAGGGGTGAGTTCGAATATACCTCCACCCGACAAAGGGTACAGCGAGAACCTGAAACAACTCCTGAACGCTCATGGAAATGACTCATACCCCATAGTGGCGTTCACACACATGCTCGTGTGGAAAAACATAGACGGGAAACACTACACACACGACGAAGTGACAGCCATAAAGGAGTTCATGAAATGGGTGCTCACAGAGGGGCAGAAACCGGAAAATCTCGCACCGGGATATGTCGGACTACCGGAGAATGTGGCAAACATCGGGCTCAGTGCGATAAACCAGATACAGGGATGAGTCCAAAAAACCCTTTTATTTACCGCAACAGCATGAAAAAAGATTCGGGCCCGAAGCCGCAGAATCACACATCTGGAACATACTGAAAAAAAGGAGGATATGACATGAAAATCAGAAAGCCTGACCTCTTTCAGATAATCACATACCCTGCAGTGATAATAGTATTCGCTATCTTCATCTCTATGCTAATTACCTTCCTGATCCGGTCCCTGCCCGCATTCGACATGTACGGCTTCAACCTCTACGCAAAAAATGTATGGATAGCTACAGAGAATCCAGATAATGAAAAATATGGCATTTTGGCCGCAATATGGGGCAGCATATACACATCCGTCATAGCTGTGGGGATAGCTCTTCCTCTCTCGGTAGGTTACTCCATATTCGTGATCGATTACGCTCCGAAAAAAGTCAAGAATCTCCTGATAATACTTTCGGATGTTATGGCCGGACTCCCTACCATAATATACGGGGTGTGGGCGGTCTTCTTCCTCGTACCAGCGTTGAAAGATAACATAATGACCCCTCTTTACGATACTTTTTCCTTCATACCTCTGTTCTCCCAGCCGTCCATATCCGGGTTCAGCATAATGTCAGCAGGCACACTGCTCGGCATAATGGTGACCCCCTTTGCATCGGCAATAATAAGAGAGTCATACCAGATGATACCATTCAAATACAAGGAGGCGGCCTTCTCCCTAGGCCTTACTAGATACGAGACCGCAAAACTCCTGTTCGGATACATAAAACCCGCGGTCTATTCCGGCATGATTCTCGCATTCGGAAGGGCCATCGGAGAGACCGTCGCCGTGAGTCTTGTGGTTGGAAACGCATTCAATCTCACAGCCAATATGCTTGCCCCGGGCTACACCATATCTTCGCTAATAGCAAATCAGTTCGGAAACGCATTCATATACGGACACATGACATCCGTGCTCTATGCCTCAGGACTATTCCTTTTTGTAATAGGCCTCGCCGTCAATCTTCTTGGGATATACATGTTAAGGAGGTGGAGGAAAAATGTGGAAATATGATACACGAAAAATAAAGGAAAAACTGTTCCTCATTGCCGTAGCAGCTCTGACCATTCTTGCTGTTTTTCCCCTCTTTCATATAGTGTTCACCGTGTTTTACGAGGGAATCGGCACAATAATGGCGACTGGCCCCACTTTCATAACAGGGACTCTTGGCGAGGGGGGAATCGGCCCTGCGATTGTGGGAACCCTTATGCTCACACTGCTCTCCTCCATCATCGGCATCCCGATTGCTCTGGCAGTTGGAATATATGCGTACGAGTATCCGAACAGCAGAATCGGAAAGATCACGACCACGCTTCTCCAGATAATGCTGGAGTTCCCCACAATACTGGTTGGCCTGTTTGTAATGCAACTGATTGTCATCCCTACGGGGAGCTACTCCGTTATCGCCGGAGCCTTGGCACTGGCAATAATCATGATGCCGTATGTTGCGGTCTATACCGCAGAATCAATGTCCCAGATACCTTTCACATTCAGAGAAGCGGCCTTCGGCCTCGGCGTTAACAGGGCCAAATCCGTTTTCATGATAATAGCACCCATCGCAAAAAGAGGGATACTCACAGGACTTCTGATTTCCACCGCCAAAGTTGCCGGAGAAACCGCGCCTCTGCTGTTCACGGCGGGCGGCCTTTATCAATCCTATCCTCACTCCCTTACAGAGCCAGTAGGTTCCATATCCCTCCTTATATACACACTTGTCCAGAGTCCGAGCGCTGCGGACCATCAGATGGCCTGGGGTGCGGCCCTGGTGCTGATGGTTATATTTCTGACCGTCTTCATCCCCATAAGAATGAGCCTTAAGGAGGTAAAACTATGAAATCTTTGGAATACGCCATAGAAACGAGGAGATTGAACATATCATACGGAGACGATAGGGTGATTAAGGATGTGGATATGAAAATCCCGAAGAAAACCGTGTTTGCCCTGATGGGGCCCAGCGGATGCGGAAAATCCACCATGCTCCGTGCTTTTAACAGAATACTGGAGCTCAACAAGGATGCAAAGGTAAGCGGAGAGATAAGGCTGTTCGGAGAGAACATATACGGGCCCGGAGTGGATCCCACCGAAGTGAGAAAAGAAACCGGAATGGTCTTCCAGTACCCGAACCCATTCCCTCACCTCACAGTCTTCGAGAATGTTGCAATAGGCCTGAGATTGAACAAACTCGTAAAGAGCAGAGATGAGCTGGAGGACAGGGTCCACTGGGCTCTCGAAAAGGCCGCCCTGCTGGAGGAGGTTAGAGATAGGCTGAAGAATTACCCCTCGGAACTAAGCGGAGGGCAAAAGCAGAGGCTTGTGATAGCCAGAGCTCTTGCCATGAAACCGAAGATCCTTCTCATGGATGAGCCCACGGCGAATATAGACCCCATCGGAACGAGAAAGATAGAGGAACTGCTCTTCGAACTGAAAAGGGAGTACACGATAGTTCTGGTCACGCACTCCCCGGCTCAGGCGGCCAGAGTAAGCAATCATGTCGGATTTCTATATCTCGGAGAGCTCATAGAAGTGGGCAAGACCGGAAAGATATTCGAAAGCCCGGGGTCGGAACTGACTGAAAAGTATCTCACGGGAGAGCTTATTTAAGGTGATAACATGAGCGAAGAATTCCACAGAAAACTGAGCGATTTAAAGGGAGAGGTCATGGAGATGGGAGAACTGGCCTCCGGTATGCTGACCGATTCCATAACTGCCCTCAGGGACCAGAACATTGAGCTGGCGGACTCCGTGATCTCCAAAAAGAATAAACTGGCGGAGATGGACGAGGGCATCGAAGAAAAAGCCCTTAAATTCATAGCACTGTATCAGCCCATGGCCAGAGATATGAGGACGATAGGCTGCATACTGAAGATAATAACCTATCTGGCCAGAATCGGCAGGTACGGGAAGGACATTGCCATGACAGTGAAAGAGCTGGCAGGAGAGAAGCACATCGGAAAGCTGGTGGAAATCCCCTATATGGCTGAGAAGGCCGAGGAGATGATTCGGGATGCGCTCTGCGCCTTTGAGGACGGAAACGCCATAGATGCGGAGGCTTTCATAAGCAGGGACGACGAACTGGACAGCCTCAGATATTCCATATTTCGCGAATGCCTCACATACATGATGGAGGACCCGCAGAAGATAACCCGCTGTTCGCATTACATAATGATAGCCAGATACCTCGAAAGATGCGGGGACCACGCGTGCAAGATGGCCGAAAAGATTAACTACATGGTAACCGGTAAAAGGATGGAGATAAAATGAAAAAAGTCCTCTTCATATGCACTCACAACTCTGCGCGGTCCCAGATGGCCGAAGCCTTCCTGAATCACATGTACGGCGACAGATATACGGCGGAGAGCGCGGGAACAGCGGCCACACAGGTGAACCCGCACGCAATCGCGGTCATGGAGGAACTGGGAATCTCGATGGAAGGCCACAGGTCCAAGAGCATCGAGGAGTTCAGAGGGAGGAACTTCGATGTGGTGGTTACGGTCTGCGACAGTGCAAGGGAGGCGTGCCCGTTCTTTCCCGGGAACACGGTCATACACAGGTCATTCAGGGATCCGGCCGAGGCCGCCGGCTCGGAAGAGGAAATCATCGAAGCTTTCAGGCAGGTCAGGGACGAGATAAAAGAATGGATTGAAGGGGAATTCGGCAGAAGGGACATGGAACAGGCGGCCCCCTCCCTTAACCTGAACCGAAAAAGTGTGATGGATTGAATCATTTCATTCACCACCATTTTTTCTCTATTTGTGCCCGAATCGCCCGTTTTTTCTTCATTTCATTCTACAGAGTAGTGATAGGTGCCTCTCCGTTCCACTTAAAATTACGGCTATAATCAGGGGAAAACTTTAAGTAGTTTTAGGCATACCTAACAGTTAGGCACACCTAAAAGGTGATTAGATGGATGTGAAAAAAACGATAGATGTAAGAGGAAAAAGCGTTCAGGAAAGACAACAGACGGCGAAAAAAGAGAGTATGGCCCTCAGGCCCGGAGAAGTGATAGAGATAATAGCGGATGATGAAAGGATGCCCGCGGTCGCTCCGAAGATGGCACAAGCAATAGGAACAATAGAAGTCGTCAATGTGGAAAAAAAGGAGGACGGTCTTTATCACGGCTACTTCAGAAGGATAGAACTTCTCTCTCTGCTTGATGTGGAGGAGGAGGAAACAGTGGAGATTGCAAGAGTTGATGGAGGGGTGCGTATTACGGGTGAACTCAGGGAACGCGGCCTCTCGCCCGGCCTCAGAGTAGTAGTTCGGAAGAAAAGGGTCAGCCATATACACAGCGGACCACTCATCATAGAGGCAGGAAAGAAGGAAATCCTTATACCGCGGGGGATAGCGGGGAAAATATGGGTGGGAGCGAAAAGGCTTCTCGATATGGAGGGCGGCGAAAAAGGAGTGATGACCTCTCTTAAAGACCTTAATGAAGAGATGAAAGAGGGCTTTCGGGAGTTAGGGCTGCAGGAAGGAACCGATATTCATATCAGGGGGCACGACACGGAAAAAACATATACTTTTAAAATCGGAGGAAACAATCTTGTCCTCGGAGATGGCGAATCGGCAAAGATTCTGGTTTCACAGAAAGGGAAAGTAATGCAGGCAAACTTCCTCGAAGGCCAAGGGATTGTGAAAAAGATAATGAGCGGCACGGAGCTCCTTGAAAGAGTGGGGGAACAGAACATTCTCGGGGAGAAAATTGAGAGGCTCTCCGTGGAAGAGGAGAAAAGCCATAAAGATGCGGGACACTTCATAACTCTGGAGATGGAAGGCAGGTCCGTACTCCTCGGAAAGGGGCTGGCAGAAAAGATATGGGTGAGAAAAGTAAGGCAGGGGATAGAGTGAAACGAACGGGATTAACTGTCTGTTTGCTCGCTCTTATTCTCCTCTCACCGGGGGTGCTCGGGCATATGGCCGGGACCCCCCCTCCCCCTGATGTTGAGCTTTCTCCGATAACCATTCTCGTCAATGGAAAGGCCGTGGAAATCTCTCTGGAAGATATGGCAAAGTACCATGCGGACCGGATGGGAAAACAGCCGCAGATATGCGGGTCAATTGCGGCGACATTCAGAGCGAGCAGCCTCGCGATAAGCGAACTATGGCCGGAAGAAGCACCCGAAAGAAGCGACATCATGGTGAAAACACACCTTCTGACCCCTTCTTCCGTTCAGGCGTTTCAGTTTCTTCTTGGAATAAAGAACTCCACGAATCCGGGAATACTTCATGTGCTGCTTCTGGATGGAAGTGAGGTCACAAATCTGAGCGCAAAAAATCTCAAGAAACTCAGCATGAACTCGACCCCTTCAAGCTTCAATTTCACATTCACCCGGATCTCGACCAACGAATCGATGACCCTGAATGTCAGAGAAGAGGCCTTTCCCTCCGATTTCTTCGAGTTGAGAAAGAAGGTAAAATTCGGAGTGCCGGAAAACGCAACACAGAAAGAGACAGACGCATTCAAAACGGAGTGGGCGGACCAGAGGGATTTCTTCATGACGGCACAGGACTATGAAATGTTCGAAGGAGTCGAGCCGGCGGATGAATCCGCAGGGATGCCGGTTATTGCAATCGTTGTGGTCCTGATATTTTTCGGATTGATAGTCACGGCTCCGCTGCTGACAAGAAGGAAGTAAGGTGATGAAATGACACGATTGACAGAGCTGAAAAGCGGACAGAAAGCAAGAATTGTCCACATGGGTGTCAAAGGCCCTGCTGGGCAGAGATATAGAGAAATGGGAATGATTCGCGGGGAGACGGTTGAGATTGTCAGAATCGCACCCCTGGGAGATCCCATAGAGATAGAGGTCAAAGGCTATAACCTTTCCCTGAGAAAGGAAGAGGCCGAACTGATAATCGTAGAGGTGATGAAATGAAAGAGATGACAAAGGTAGCGCTTGCGGGAAACCCGAATGTCGGCAAAACCGTCATTTTCAACGAACTCACCGGCTCGAAGCAGCATGTGGGAAATTGGCCGGGAGTTACCGTAGAGAAAAAGGTTGGAAAATTCTCACACAAGGACGAGGAAATCGAAGTGCTCGATCTTCCCGGCACATACAGTTTGAGTCCGTATTCGATAGATGAAAGGATTGCTCGGGACTACATAATAGAGGAAAAGCCAGATGCTGTGGTTAACATAGTTGATGCCTCCAATATCGAAAGAAACCTCTACCTTACCTTACAACTCCTTGAAGCAGGAGCCAATGTGGTGGTTGCCCTCAATATGATGGACGAGGCACAGAAGAAGGGGATGAAGATTGATGTGAAAAAACTGTCGGAGTTGCTAAAGACTCCTGTTATTCCGATGGTCGGTATCAAAGGGGAAGGCGTGAAGGAGTTAAAGGATGCGGTCTACGAGGAAGTAAAGCATCACAGAGAGCACAGGCACATGAGCATGGGTTATGGAAAAGAACTCGAAAGGGGAATAATATCTCTTGAAGAAAAAATGGAGCACTGCCCTGCACTCAAAAAATACAGACACCGGTGGCTTGCCATAAAAATCCTTGAAGGTAATGCAGAGGCTATTGAGAAGGTCAGTGAAGCGGGGTGCGACAATCTGATTAAAGAAGGGGAAAAACTGAGAAAACAGTTCGGCCGGAAACTACATGAGGATCTCGAATCATACTTTGCGGACAAGCGGTATGAATTCGTGGACGATATCCTCGGCGTTGTTCTCATAAAGGGAAAGAAACTCTGGTCGTTCAGTGACATGCTTGATAAAGTTCTCACCCACAAAGTATTCGGGATACCCATATTTCTCGCCATGATGTGGGCTACTTTTCAGTTCACATTCTCCGTTGCCGTGCCATTCATGGATGCGATAGATCTGTTTTTCGGATGGCTCGGAGGCGCTGCCAGTGCGGGAATCACTGACCCTGCTATCCAGTCGCTTGTTGCGGACGGAATAATCGGCGGCCTCGGAAGCGTCCTGATATTCCTGCCGAACATATTCCTCCTGTTCTTTGTGCTGTCTCTCATGGAAGATTCAGGGTATCTTTCGAGGGCTGCTTTTGTCATGGACAAGGCAATGTACAGAATAGGACTCCAAGGAAAATCGTTTGTTCCCATGCTCCTAGGTTTCGGCTGCAATGTTCCCGCCATAATGTCCACCCGAACAATCGAGGACCGGAAAGACCGATTGATAACCATCCTTGTGAACCCGCTGATGTCCTGCTCGGCCCGCCTCCCCGTATATATTCTCTTTGCAGGAGCTTTTTTCCTCGGTGCGGAGGGCAGTGTCATATTCTCCATGTATCTGATGGGGATTCTGCTTGCGGTTCTCATGGCCCTTCTTCTGAGAAAGCTCTTTTTCAAGGGAAAACCTTCTCCGCTTATAATGGAGATGCCCCCATACAGAATTCCGACGCTCAAAAGCAGTGCGATACACATGTGGGAAAAAGGCAGCATGTTCCTGAAGAAAGCAGGAACGACAATATTCCTTGGAGTTATAATAATATGGTTCCTCTCGACCTACCCCGGAGGGCCTGGTTCAGATATCGAAACCTCCTATGTGGCGGCAATCGGCCGTTGGGTCCAGCCGATATTCGCACCGCTCGGGTGGGACTGGAAGGCTGCAATCGCCCTATTGTTCGGATTTGTTGCCAAGGAAATAGTTGTTGGAGCATACGGAACCTTCTATGGAATATCGGATGCGGATGAAGGGAGTGCAACTCTGAGAAGCGAGTTACACGGTGCATTTACGCCGGTGAGCGCATACGCATACATGGCATTCGTGCTGATATATGTACCGTGTCTGGCGACAATAGGTGTTATTAAATCAGAGACGGGATCATGGAAGTGGACCCTGTTCGCAGTGGGCTACATGATGGGGCTGGCATATCTCGTCGCATTCGTGATAACCACCGTTGGCCATCTTCTGGGATTCGCATGAGGTGATAAAATGAGTGAAAAAATAAGACTAATCGGGATATACTCCGCAATAATCGGAAGCATGTACATCCTTTACGGAATGTTGGAGATAATTGCATGGGCCGCAGGGGAGCTGGCATTCCCTCTTTCTCCGAGCCCAGACATATTCGCAGGTTTTATTCTCGTGGTGATTGGCTCCATCCTGCTATATCGGGTGAGAGACCTTCTGAACATGAGATACGAGGGTCTTTCGTTCTTTTTCGTCGGCCTTATTCTCTCGGCGATAATCGGAATAATGTATCTGCTGATAATGGGAGCGGATCTTCTCGATGCAACCATAATCGGAGAGACATGGGCATTCGACTCTGCGGCGTACAATCTGCCTGCCATAGTGCTGTTTATCCTCCTGCTCCCGGGATGGCTGATAATCAAAGAGAGAGAGGAGTTCGGTGAGTAAATGCTCAGGGAAATAAAGGAAGAACTGAATAAAGGCCCTACCAGCACGAAAGGACTCTCCGCAGCCCTGGGAGTTTCCGCCGAAAGGATTGGAGACGCTCTCAGATTGCTAATCAACATGGGAGCAATCGAAGAAGTGCCATTGGTGGAGCGCAGAGCGGAAAAAAGCGTTGCCTGTCTGTTCTGTCCGCTGGCAAAATCCTGCGGAAAAACAGGTATAAAGACATATCGGCTGACATCCGCAGTATTATCCCACAAAAACAATTAAGGCCGTATGGCCTATTTTTTTATTCCCATAATCGCAACCTTTTTTAACCTCCCTCCCATTATCTGTCCAAAGAGGAGGGCTTCATGGACATTTACGAGGCTATAATATCGGTCGTTCGGGAGGAGATGCCCGACATAGGCCAGTTCGTGGTGGACAAGCAGTTGAAAGACCTCGGAATAGAGAGAGAGGGCATCAAAGACAGCGATGTCCCGCGAATCATCGAGGCTATCGTCAGGGTCTTTCTGGCGTTCGGCGAAAAGAAGGCGAGGCGTGTCCGTCAGGAACTGATAAGGCGGACAGGAGCAAACAGGACGGTGGCCAGCGAGTCGGATGACCACAAGAAGGTCCACATGTTAATGGACATGGGGAAGGCCGCGTTCTATTCCGGTGACTACGCCGAGGCCCTCGGAAATCTGGGCGAGGCTCTGGCCATAGCGGAAAAGAGAGGGTTCCACAGGCTCACGGTGGATGCGGCCGTTGAGACGGCCCAGATAGAGATGAGGATGAAGGCCTTTGACAGAGCGAAAGAGCACCTTCGCACCGCGAAGAGGACAGCGGAGGAGATTTACGACAGGAACGGCCTTCTGAAGGTGGAATACGCCTTCGGTGCGGCGGACTGGTGGAGTGGGGACTACGAGAGCGCGCTGACACACTTCGAGAGAGCGATCAGGGAAGCGGAGAAGTCCGGAGACCACCACATAGCAGGGATGGCCTGCATGGGAGCAGCCAATGTTCACAGCGAGCTGGGAGACCCGCAGATGGACATAGAGTACTCGGAAAGGGCGAAAGAACACCTGGAGAAAGCTGGGGACGAACGAGAGCTGGCCAAACTCTACACCAACTTAGGGGTTCCGTACGAGGACATAAAGAAGTACGACATTGCGGAAAAGATGTACAGGAAGGGGCTGGAACTATCGATAAAAACGAACTACAGAGGGATGGAGGCGTGGGCGCTTTCCAACCTCTCCGCCCTTTACACCAACACAGGGAGGTTCAAAGAGGCCGAAGATGCGGCCCTGAAATCCATGGAGATATTCGACCGGATGGAGGACGAGACAGGGCTTGCCATAGCCATCGGGATGCTTGCCAGCCTGCACATGAGGGCGGGAGATACGGAAAAAGCGAAGGAGGAGTACGAAAGGGCCATAGAGCTGAAAAGAAGGGTGGACAGCGGGTTCGGACTCGCCAGCTCCTTAGAAGAATACGGAGAACTCCTGATAAAGACAGGAGAAGGAGCGGAGGGAAGGGCGAGGCTATCGGAGGCCGCAAGGATATACAGAAAGATAGGGAACAGGGAGAAAGAGAGGGAGTGCAGGTCTAAAATGTGATAACAACTGCATTGCCGTGCAAATCTATAAATAACAGATGCACTATGTCGTTACCGATACCATGACTGTGATAAGAACCGAAGGTCTCACCCGCAACTACGGCAACTTCAGAGCGGTGGATCATCTGGATATGGAGATAGAAGAAGGGGTCTGCGTGGGGTTCCTCGGGCCGAACGGCGCTGGGAAGAGCACCACCATAAAGATGCTCACGACGCTCCTGCGGCCCAGCGAAGGGAAGGCGTACATACACGGCCACGATGTCCAGACAGACGGTAAGAAAGCTCTGTCCGATGTGGGGGCGGTCGTGGAAACACCGGAATTCTATCCATATCTCACGCCGGAGGAATCGCTCACATACCTCGGAAGGCTGAGAGGGATGCCCGGCCCCGAACTGAAAAAGAGGATAGACGAGGTTCTGGAGCTGGTGAAGATGGAGGAGTGGAGGGATAAGAGGATTGGCACATTCTCCAAGGGGATGAAGCAGAGGCTGGCCATCGCACAGGCGATAATGCACGACCCCTCGCTCATCATACTGGACGAACCCACATCCGGCCTAGACCCCCGGGGGATGGTGGAGGTTAGGGACATCATCAGGCGGCTCAAAGGGGAAGGCAAGACGATATTCATGAGTTCTCACCTTCTCAACGAGGTTCAGGAGGTTGCAGACACGGTCATCATGATAGAAAGAGGGAAGGTAATACTCCACGACAGGGTGGATGCACTGGCGAAGTACAGCAAGAGCCGAAGGATAGAGATTCAGTTCCTCACGCCGCAAACGCCGGCGACCACCGACATCCTCAAGGGAATGGCCGGGGTTAAATCGGTCGAGTGGTTCGGAAACACCGTGTGCCAGATAACCATCGAAGGGGGAGTTGAGGCCCAGAGGGAGCTCCTCGCGGAGGCGGTCAAGAAGGGGCTCGATGTGGTCTCCTTCAGAGAATCGGGGATGCCGCTTGAGAACCTGTACATGGACCTTATAAAGGATTCGAGGTGATGAAATGGTATACGATATTCCTTCCGACATGAGCCAGGCCGCTACGGTGGCCAGATATGAAGTTCTGAAATACCTGAGAGGAAAGAAGCTCCTGATAGTTCTGGCCATAATCGGCCTCATAGTCACCCTCTTTCTGGTGGTCCCCCCTGCCCTAGGCCACGATTATCCATCGGATAGCACCGATTTCGCCATGCAGTTCCTGAACTTCGGAGGCCTCGTCATCCTGCTCTGCGCCACATTCTTCGGGAGTGACGCGCTGGTTGCGGAGTTTCAGCAGAGGACCGCCTTTCTGGTATTCCCCAACCCCGTGAAGAGATGGGTCATACTGGCGGGAAAGTTCATAGCCAGCCTTGCGGCGTCCGCCCTCGTACTTGGGATATTCTACGGCCTCATTGCGGTCATAGTGGGAGTCATAGACCACGATGTCCCTTCAGCCCTCGCATCCTCCCTAGCATTCTCCCTCATCTACACGGTAGCGGTGCTGGCAGTGGCATACCTCCTCAGTGCGTACCTGAAAAGCACGGTCAGCTCCTCCATACTGACATTCTTCATGTTCTTCCTCATACTTCCGGTGATAGACAGCGTCCTCACATTCGCGGCGGTGAAACCGTGGTTCTCCCTCAGCTTCGTCGGCGGAGTGATGACATACATCATGCAGAGCCCGTATCCGACCGACAGCAGCCTGACGGTAGGGATGGGGCACAGCGGCATGCAGATAATGCAGTATTACCCGGAGATCGCACTATCCGTCGCCGTAATTGTGGCATACACCGTGGTAGCCCTTGCTCTGGCATACTGGAGGTTCAGCAGAAGGGACCTGTGAGCGATAGTAAATCTTATAACTCATCCCCATATCCCTCTGTCAAGGAGGTTCTATATGAAGAACGATGTACCGAACATAACAGACTACGATAAGGCCTATGCCGAGTTCAAATGGGATGTCCCGGAGTTCTACAACTTCGCCTGGGACACCGTGGATAAGTGGGCGGAGGACAGGACGAAACTGGCCCTGATATCCGTGGACGAGAACGGGGATAACCCGATATACCACACATTCTGGGACATGAAGATACTCTCAAAGAAGCTGGCCAATGTGCTCAGGGAGAAGGGAGTCAAGAAAGGGGACAGAATATTCCTCTTCCTGCCGAGGATACCCGAGTTCTATGTGGCCGTACTGGCTGCCAGCAGGATCGGAGCGGTGTTCATGCCCACACCGACGCTTTCCACCCCGCACGACATCGACTACAGGGTGAACAGCGCTGGAGCGACTGTGGCCATAGTGGACGAGGAATATGCGGACAGGGTGGAGGAGACGAAGGACACGCTCAAGACCGTCAAGCACTACATTCTGGTAGGAGGCGAAAGAGAGGGATGGGAGTCGTACGACGAACTCATGGCCGGCGCCTCCCGGATTCTGGAAAAGGAGGATGTGGAGCCCACGAGGTCCGAGGACCCGATGCTGATCTACTTCACCTCCGGCACGGAATCGCTCCCGAAGATGGTTCTGCACAAGCAGTCCTATGCCATAGGCCACAAGTCCACCGGATTCATGGTTCAGGATGTGAAGCCCACCGACCTGCAGTGGACGATAGCGGATACCGGCTGGGCAAAGACCGCATGGGGCAAACTGTTCCCGCAGTGGATGTACGGAGCAGCCGCACTCCAGTGGTACGCAAAGGGGAGGTTCAACCCGAAGATCGTGCTGAAAATACTTGAGAAGTACGGAGTCACCATCTTCTGCGCTCCCCCGACAGCCTACAGGATGCTCATAATGGAGGAAGACCTGAAAGGGTACGACCTGCACAACCTCAGGCACTCCCTGAGCGCCGGAGAGGCTCTGAACCCGGAGGTAATAAGGGTGTGGAAGGAATCCACTGGCCTCGATGTCTACGACTACTACGGCCAGACTGAGACCGTCTCCCTTCTGGGAAACTGCCGCGCATTCCCAATACGGCTCGGCTCAATGGGAAAGCCCACCCTCGGCCACCATGTGAGGATAGTGGATGACGACGGAAACGAACTCCCGCCGGGAGAGGAGGGGCACATCGCACTGAAGATAGACCCGGTGAGGCCCCCCGGACTGATGAAGGAGTACTGGCAGAACCCTGAGGCCAACGAAAAATCGTTCCACAACGGCTGGTACTTCACCGGAGACAAGGCCTACATGGATGAGGACGGCTACTTCTGGTTCGTTGGCAGGGCCGACGATGTCATAAAGTCATCAGGATACAGAATAGGGCCCTTCGAGGTGGAAAGCGCACTGCAGGAGCACCCCGCGGTTGCGGAGAGCGCGGTCATCGGAGTGCCGGACGATGTGAGAGGCCAGCTGGTCAAGGCCTTTGTGGTGCTTGCACCCGGATACGAGCCCAGCGACGAACTGGTGAAGGAACTTCAGAACCATGTGAAGGACCTCACGGCCCCGTACAAATACCCCAGAATTATCGACTTCGTGAAGCCCGACGACCTTCCCAAGACCCAGAGCGGAAAGATAAAGAGGAAGGAGCTCAGGAAGAGGGAACTGGAGAAGATGGGGAAGAACTGAGCACAAGTCAAACCCTTTATTTTTCTGTTTTTCTTTTTTAGAGAACGAATGACTTAAATATTTGAATGGACATAAGTTTCGAGATGTCTGAAGAAAGAGAACTCGCGGAGAGAGAAGGGCAGGACCCTGTGATAAGCGAAAAAGAAAAACGGTATCTCGAAAAAGCCGCCAGAGGGGCAAAACGGAACGGATATTTTATAACGGGCCTCTCCATTTTCTTTATGGCTGTCGGTGTTGTCCTCATACTCATGTTCTCCGGTACGGACGACCTGCTTGAGCTTATCTCGATAGTCGGAGTCAATGTGTCCGCGCTGATTATGTTTCTTGTAGCCCTGAAATATCTGTGGCCAAAAAGAGTCCGTCTGGACATAGAAGGCATAGCCGTTCCTCCATCCAAACGAATGAGTCGCGCGATTATAAAATACAGATGGATTGAGCAGGTATTGATGAACGACAGGATGGATTGTGATGCTTATGCAATCGTCCTGTTCACGGACGACGAAAGAGAGAAATACGCATATTATATCCTGCAGAGAGGGCTTGACGACCCTGCAGACTTCGTTGTTAAGCTCAGAGAAAAAGGGATATATGTGAGGATTCTCAATCCGAGCTGCTTGCGGCAGAAATATATGGATATTTACTGGATGTCGAAATTGACGAAGGGGAGAAAGGTGATATACCGATAAAAATGCGCATCGTTCGACCGCCCCTGCGCAAAAGACACATAAAGAGGAAGAACACAATGCCCGCGTAAGGCAGAAGGATCACGGAAACAAGGGTGACGACCGACGACCTTATTTCCGATTTTTACCTCGATTTGGCTTTCAACCAGCCACAACATATAAATAGGCCCATTTGCATTTGGCCTCGTGAAGAGAATAACGCTCATAGTCTCCGGAGATGTGCAGAAGGTCGGTTATCGTGCTAAAGTAGTGGATATAGCCAGAGAAATGGGCCTTACCGGCTTCGTGGAAAACCTTGACGATGGCAGCGTTAAAATCGTTGCCGAAGGGGATGCGGAAGCACTTGAACGGTTCCGGAACCGGATATACATAAAAAACACTCTGATCAGGGTTTCTGATATTGTCCAGGAATACTCCGGGGCCACCGGAGAATTCATGGATTTTGAAAAAAGAGTTAAGGAGGGGGAACTCCACGAGAGGGCTGACACCGCAGTAGAGTACCTGAAGAAACTCATAGATGTGACGGTTCAGGGGAACACGGCCATCATCCAAAAGCAGGATCAGATGCTGGTTAAGCAGGACGAAACGCTGGTGGCCATAAAGCATATGGACAAGAACACAGGTGAGCGCTTTGATTGGCTTGCAGACAGATACGGTGAATTCGGCAGGAAAATGGGCAGCTTTGACGAGAGTATGAGGGAGATGAAAGAGGACATCCATCAGATAAAAGAGGATATGCATGAGATGCGGGATGCTTTTGTCCGCCTTGTGGAACACTTTACGAAAGAGGCATGATTTTTGCCGCCCCCTGCGCAAAGGATAAATATAAAGAATGCAATGCACTCGCCGTACGGGACCGA
>CAZKII010000002.1:39256-44567 GCA_964552865.1 uncultured Thermoplasmata archaeon
CCCCTGCGCAAAGGATAAATATAAAGAATGCAATGCACTCGCCGTACGGGACCGAAATCCCGGACATAAAGGTGAAGCCCATGATGAATTCCATAGTACAAGAAGCACTTTCGAGGAGCGGTGTGAGCAGCAGCCCGGAGCCGATGAACAACAGCGACGATGCGGAACTCCTGGAGATTTTGAAGAACCTGAAGACCCGTATAGTCATATTCGGCTGCGGTGGCGGCGGAAGCAACACCATCCAGAGGTTGTATGAGGAGGGAATAGAAGGCGCAGAACTGTACGCCGCAAATACCGATGCACAGCACCTTCTGTCGCTGAAGGTCCCGCACAAGATCCTTCTCGGAAGAAGGACCACAAAGGGTCTCGGTGCAGGTGCGCTCCCCCAGATAGGGGAAGAGGCGGCCAAGGAAGCCGAGGAGGAGATAAGGGCGGCCATCGGCGATGCCGACATGGTCTTCATAACCGCAGGGATGGGCGGCGGAACAGGGACCGGAAGCGCCGCGGTGGTGGGAAGGATAGCCAGAGAGACCGGCGCTCTTACCATCGCCTTCGTCACCACGCCGTTCAAGGCGGAGGGGAAGCTCAGGATGGAGAACGCGATATGGGGCCTTGAGAACCTGAGAAAGAACGCAGATACGGTGATTACCATACCGAACGACAAGCTCGTTGAACTGTACCCCCGGCTCCCGCTCATGCAGGCCTTCAAAGTGGCCGACGAGACCCTGAGCAGGGCGATCAAAGGGCTGACGGAGACCATAACGAAGCCGGGCCTGGTGAACCTTGACTTCAACGACATCAGGACGATAATGAAGGGCTCAGGCGTCGCCGTCATAGGCATCGGGGAATCGGACGGATACAAGGACGAGAGGGCCATGAAAGCGGTGGAGCAGGCCATAAACTCCCCTCTGCTCGATGTGGACATCAGCGACGCGAAGGGCGTGCTGGTCAATGTGATCGGTGGACCCGACATGACGATAAGCGAGGCGGAAGCGGTTGCGGAATTCCTCCAGCAGAAGGTGGGAAAAGATGCCAGAATAATCTGGGGAGCCTCGGTGGACCCAACCATGGAGAACACCATCAAGGTCATGCTGGTGGTCACCGGCGTCAAATCCCGGCAGATCATCGGAGGAGAAGCTCCGGTAAAGGCATCCGGGATAGACCTCGTAAGGTAATCGCCGCACTCCAACCCGAAAGTTTTTAAAGGGGAAGGCATTTAAGGTGCCGTAATAGTTTATCCTATATAGAGTAAAGGAGGCTTAATATGAACTCTATCATCGACGAAGTCATGGCGAGAACAGGCGCAGAAGACCCGAAGAGAGGAGCAGCAGGGATGCCCGCACCCTCATATACCTCGGACGACGAGGAACTGGAGAGGATACTGGCAGGTCTGAAGACGAACATAAAGATATTCGGATGCGGCGGCGGCGGATGCAACACCATAGACCGCCTTGTGGAAGAGGGGATCACGGGGGCAGAACTCTATGCGGCGAACACCGATGCACAGCACCTTTTAAGGATAAGATCACCTCACAAGATACTTCTCGGAAGAAGGAGCACGAAGGGGCTCGGCGCAGGCGCGCTTCCCCAGATAGGTGAAGAAGCGGCAAAAGAGGCGGAGGACGAGATCAGAGCCGCTCTGGATGCCGCGGATGTGGTATTCGTCACATGCGGCCTCGGCGGAGGAACAGGCACAGGGTCCGCACCGTTCGTTGCAAAGCTCGCAAAGGAGATGGGCGCGCTGACGATAGCCATATGCACCTCACCGTTCAAGTCCGAGGGTGCCGTAAGGATGGAGAACGCCGAGTGGGGGCTTGAGAGGCTGAGGGGCGTTGCGGACACCGTCATAGTCATACCGAACGACAAACTCATAGAGCTCTACCCGAGGCTCGGGATCATGGAGGCCTTCAAGGTCGCCGATGAGGTTCTGGTGAGGTCCATCAAGGGAATCACCGAGGTCGTCACCAAACCCGGCCTCGTCAATCTCGACTTCAACGATCTGAAGACTATAATGAAGGGCGGCGGAGTCGCCATGATAGGCCTCGGAACCGGAGAGGGTGAGGACAGGGTCGTGGATGCCATGAACGAGGCGATTAACTCCCCGCTTATCGATGTGGACATAACCGGCGCTACAGGTGCCCTGGTGAATGTTACCGGCGGTCCGGACATGAGCATAAGCGAGGCGGAGAGCATTGCGGAAACGCTGCAGAGCAAGATCGCCTCCAACGCCCGCATAATCTGGGGTGCATCGGTGGACCCGACCATGGAAGGGAAGATAACCGTCATGGTGGTCATAACCGGCGTGAAGTCCAAACACATACTCGGCCCCGGGCAGCAGCAGAAGAAATCACTTGACATAGACTTCATAGGCTGAACAGGTGATGGTAATGGATATTGTTGAGAAATCCTGGGAAGCACAGAAGAACATTG
The DNA here is from genome assembly GCA_964552865.1 of uncultured Thermoplasmata archaeon. Classification (GTDB taxonomy): domain Archaea; phylum Thermoplasmatota; class Thermoplasmata; order JAJSAE01; family JAJSAE01; genus JAJSAE01. The sequence goes on from CAZKII010000002.1 coordinate 41,687, forward strand.
AGGAAAGGGTGAAACGCCTTGGGAACGGCAGATATATGAGAGTCCTGAAGATGGCCAGAAAGCCAACTACGGACGAGTACATCAAGACGGTGGAGATAACAGGGATTGGCCTCATAATTGTGGGCCTGATCGGCTACCTCATCTACCTCGTCATGTACTCCCTGAAACTTATAAATTGAACTGAAGGAGGCCTTTAATTGGGATTATTCGATTTTGACGATGTGGAAACCGAGGGCGTCGAGGAACTGGAAGAGAGCAGGGAAAGCTTTGTCATAAAGAAGGTGGAACTGCACACGGACAGAGAGCGTATAGACGGGCCGAGCGCCAGCGATGTGGAGTTCACCGTGACCGTTGAGAAATCCACACACCCCTCGGAGATCATACGGATGTCCATAGAGGTCATCCCCTCGGACAGAACGGAGCACGCCCCGGAATGGATCGTGAGGGTTCTGGACCACAACAAGGTCATATGGAGCAACGGAGACGGCACGGAATCCGGCACGGTCCAGCTCAACTACGACGACTCAGAAAGGGGCCAGAAGGAGCTGAAGGTTCGCGTTCACATACCGATAGGTGCGAGGTATGCCGATAACGCCCTTATCATCATGAGCGCCTACCCTGAGAACGACAGAGGTGGCGGAGATACGCTCAATCTGAGAGCAGAGGCCAGACAGTCCCTGATTGCGGTCAAGACCTCCATCGGCCAGGAGAAAACCGTTGCGGACAGCATAGAGAGCAAGGCGAGAGGGAAGGACATGGGAATATTCGCGGTTCTATCCCCGGCACCCCTGAGGGGCTATGTCATCCTGGAAGCAATGTGGTCCGACCCGCTAAAAGACCTTATAAAAGGGATCAAGAAGGCGAGAGGGCTTGTGGAAGGAGAGATGGACTTCAACGAGATAACGCACTTCCTGACGCCGAAACCGCTTGTTTCCGGAATCATGGAAGGAGACATAGTGGAGCTCATCAACGGACCGTTCAAGGGTGAGAAGGCGAGGGTTCAGAGCATAGACGAATCCAAGGAAGAGATCACGGTGGAACTCATAGAGGCCATGGTGCCCATACCGATAACCGTGAGAGGGGACCATGTGAGAGTTCTGGAGAACCCGGACGCATGAGCCAGAAAGGTATAAATATGGCGATAGATTGGAGCGAAGAGCGCATATCTGATATTTAAGGAGATGTTAAGATGGCAGAAACGATTGAAGTGCTTGTGGACGGCGGAAAGGCCAGTGCTGGCCCACCACTGGGTCCGGCCCTCGGACCGATGGGTCTCAACATAATGCAGGTTGTCAAGGACATAAACGAGAAGACGAAGGCGTTTGCGGGGATGAAGGTTCCCGTGAAGCTCACCATAGACCCGAAGACCAAGAAGTACGAGATCTCCGTGGGCACACCACCCGCATCGGCCCTCATCCTGAAGGAACTTGGGATACCCAAGGGCTCCGGGAACGCAAGGACCGACAAGGTCGGCAACCTCACCATTGAGCAGGTGAAGAAGATAGCCGCCATGAAGGAGACCTCCCTTCTGGGAAACACGGTGAAGGCACGCTCCAGAGAGATAATCGGCACCTGTGTCAGCATGGGTGTCACCATCGAGGGGAAGGAGCCGAAAGCCATACTGAAAGAGATAGAGGAAGGGAAGTACGACGAGGCCTTCTGAGCCTCCAAAACCATTCATTTCGTTTTTCTCAGTACTCAGCGGTGGAGCCACCGATCAGGACACCCATAAGTGTGGTGGGAGTTATTATTATGGCGGCGATCATGAGCCACTTGAGGCTCCACAGGGCATAGAATCCGATATCCTCGGCAACGCCGGAGATGACTGGCCAGTAGAGGGTTATGAAGATTATGAGGCCGGAAACGATTATGACATACAGCCCGGAAATCGCCCTCATCTTGTAGGACTCCTCTGTCAGAAGAAGCCCCAGCATAAGGCCGGAGAGCACCGGGACCATGAAGACGATGCCCGAGCCCACGGGCGGAAGTGGGGTGAGGTCGGGAAGGACCATGCCGAGGAAGAATGCGGAATCTATGAGTGCGGTGGCGAAGATGAGGGCAACGCGGATCAGATAATCCCTCCTTCTCTCCCTTATGTCCTTCATTTTGTACGAGATAAAGGATCTGACTCTCTCCAGCCGCCCACCCCATACTGGGGGGGAATCGTCGGTGTTCACGGCATCGCCTCCTCATCCGAATAGTCACGCCACAGGGTCACGCTGTTCTTCGGAAGGTTTTCAAACCCTGAGATCTGATAGTTGAGGCCGCCGGTCAGAATCCAGTACCTGAGGCCCTGATTGTAGCTGGTGTTCACCACATCCTCGAAGTAATCCGTGGTTATGTTCACGGTCGTGTGGTAAACAAGGCTCTCGCCCGCCCGGACCACCACCGGGTTCGACATGCTGTAGAAGCTGAAGCTGCCAACCGCCTTCATGCCGGGCTTACCGTCCTCGATGGTCATTATGTTCACGCTGTAGGAGATATCATAGACCCGCACATCCAGCGGATCCCTCACTCCGTTCATGACTATGTCGGCCGATATCGTGAAATTTCCATATGACACTGTTCCATCGGGATGGTTCACGCTCTCGTAGGAAACGGTGACATTGCGCAGAGCGGCCGAGAAACGGACGGTGGTCCCTATCACCTGAGAATTGTTATGGGCCACGCTGACCACTGCGAACCCGGAATACAGGGCGAACACGAGGTATATGGCTATTGCGGCCTTGGTGGTTGGGCCCATGCTTCTCTCAATCGGCATCCGCTATAAATAGTTTTGTACCGCTGCACAGGGGTGCAAATGCAGAATGAACAGGCTGCAATACCGAGCAAAACTATTTAGAACATAATGCATTGAAGGCCCGAGTGATACCATGTTCGA
>CAZKII010000003.1:0-41654 GCA_964552865.1 uncultured Thermoplasmata archaeon
GACCATGTGCCACGCATGTGGGGCGTGTGACCTACAGCCGTCCATCGATTTTTAGCGCGCTTCCAACCAAAACTTTAAATAGGCCGAGAATGTTTTAACGACATTCGAAGGGTGCTTCGATGGAGAAATAGAAAACTATTGACAGTTGAAGGAGTGAAGGATATGAATGAAAAAGGTAATAAAAATAGATTGATGAGTAGAGCGGTTATTTTTGTCATCGTGCTTATGTTTCTGGTGCCTGCTGGCTCCATAATCAGTAGTACTATTGATGGAAATAGCATTGATCGGGCCGTGAGTTCTTCCGGGTCGGACAGCGAAATAAACACCGTGGTCATACAGCCGGATGCCACCACTGGAAAGGACACATTCATAGCCTCGGATGCGGCAACATTACATTTTGAGAATCAAAATTTCTTTGCCGTCGGAATGAATACGGGTGGCGAGCCGAGAGGTCTTATACAATTCTCTCCTGATTTTTCCGAGGGTGAGATATCCGTTGCAACGCTTTCGCTCTACTGCACTGGGATAGTAAACGATCCTCAGGGCATAAACATGAGTGCCCACATATTGACCGCCTCATGGGACCAGCACGGAGTTCTATGGAACAACAGGACGAACGATACCCTGTGGGGCGCACCGGGCGGTGACTATCTGACCACCATCGTTTCGTATGTGTCCGTTTCTCAGGCTAACAGCTGGTTCACCCTCAACATAACCGATGTTGTCAGGGGATGGAAGAACGGGAGCATACCGAACTACGGCCTCATCCTTACGGGTGTGCCTTTGAATTCATCTGCTAGTGCCAGCTATGTTATGCTCGCTTCCAGCGAGGCTGGCAATCCGGGTATTCGGCCGAAGCTGACGATAACATACGGGGCGGAGATTGAACCGACCGTGCCCCCCCAGGCCACGAACGAGGACACGCCCATAAGCATAGACCTTTCTGGAAGAGGACACGGGACGGTGGAGCATGTATCTGCTGTGGCAGATGCAGGCGACAACATAATACCATTTCGGGGTGAGGCAGGCTATAACGAATGCCGTTATCAGGCCCTCTACACATCTGAAGAGGTGGGTGCAGAGGGAAAGGTCGTAAGGATATCTGTGAACAGGAGTCTGACATGGGGGGATTTCTCCGGCAACTTCAGCAATGTGGTCATAAGGATGGCACACACGGACCTTGACAGCCTCACAGACACCTTTGATGATAATTACAACGGATTTCTCATTGAGGTGTTTAAGGCCAATAACCTGGTGATGAATTCCTCGGACGACAACACATGGTTCTCATTCGACCTCAATGGGAATTTCACATATGATTCCGCACACAACCTTCTTATCGATATTCAGTGGAAAGGAGACGGCGGATTGTCCATCGGCCTTCAATCACACGACAGCGGCTCGGCTTTGAGGAGGCTCTGGAACCAGACGGATATGACCTCTCCAACAGGAGACACGGATGCAGGATATCCCGTGCACTCCGTACCCGTGATGAAGTTCTCCGTGGATGCGGTTAAAAATGCTGCCTTTGACAATTCGATTTATGGATTAGGATATGTTTATCCCTTCAATCCGGATTCCCTCTCATCTTTGCGCATGCAGACCATGTGGAACCGGACAGAGATTGGAGAATCCTCGGGGACCATAAATAAGATATATTTTCAGCGCACAAAGGCATTTTCATCACCGGATGAGGACTGGGTTGTAGTAGAGAACTTCAGCATACGATTGGCTCACTCAAATAACGAGTCTCTTGGAACTGTTTTCGAGGACAACCACATGGACCCATGGGTGGAGGTATTCAACAGGAGTTCTTATAATGTTTCAGTGTCTGGAAAGCCAGAATGGATAGGATTCGTTCTGGACAGACCATTTGTTTATAATGGCAACGATAACATTGTCATGGACATACGCAGGACTGGAGGGCATGGAGATACTCTCTATCTCTCCACGAATCCTGTAGGGCCGCACGGCTCTTTCTGCGTTGCCTCAAGCGCAAGTTCGCAGAGTTCGTCTTCGGTATCCAATTACACTCCCGTGATAAGATTTGAATTTGCAAACACCCCTGCCCTCACATGGTCGGCGGTTAGTTCCAATACCAGCCTCTTTACCGCGAGCGTCTCCAACAACATGCTTCAGATAACTCCGGCAGCTGATGCGTACGGCAGCGGAACCGTGGAGTTGACCCTTCATAACGGCCCCTATTCCACCACCCAGACCATACCTGTCACAGTGAATCCGGTGAACGACGCGCCTGCCATATCCCCCATCTCTGCCGTGACATGCACCGAGGACATCCCTTACGAGCTGGATGTGGCCCCCTATCTTTCCGATGTTGACAACGATATAACGGAGCTGGTGATCAGTGCAGATTCTCCCTATGCAAGCGTCAACGGGACAATGGTAACCCTTCTTTACCCGGAGGGAGTTTCCAGAGATAGCGTAAACATAACCGCAGAGGACCCGGCCGGCCTATCCGCCATGGTAGAGGTACAGGTAACCGTTTCCCCTGTGAACGACGCTCCGTCCTTCCAGAACTTTGCCGATACCCTTACATGCGATGCAACCGTTTCGAAGGTATACACACTGAGTCCGGTGGACGAGGAGACTGCTGACGGGAACTTCACCGTATTCACGGATTCAAGCTATGCCACTGTGAACGGCGACACCATAACATTCCTTTATCCGAAGGGAGTGGGCCACCAGACCGTACACATATACCTGCTCGACGAGGATACATACGGCACGAGGAACAATGTCTCCTACACGCTGAATGTAACCGTGATAGACCATCCCGAGGTCGTCAACCTCTCTTCTGCCGGAAATCACATAACCGTTCGGTTCGACATGGACATGGATATGGCCTCGGCGGAATCGTCGTTCATCATGGAAAAGAGCGGCTCGAGCGTGAGCGGCGTGTTTGTCTGGGACGATGCCAGGACCTTTACCTTCACGCCTTCTGTAGTGCTGAACGGAACCTATGACATGACCATCGCAGGTGCCCGAGCTACGAACGGTGCGGCCATGCTTTCTCCCTATGTGGGCAACTACACCGCCCCTGCGGACCTTGACAGCGACGGGGACGGAATGCCCGATTCATGGGAGGTTGCAAACGGCTTCAATCCCCTCAACTCCTCGGATGCGGCCACCGATGCGGATCACGACGGCCTTTCCAATTTCCTTGAGTTCAAAGAGGGAACCCAGCCGAACAACAACGATACGGACGGAGACGGCATTGTGGATGGCTTCGATGCTGCGCCTCTCACTCCCAGCGAAGATACCGGCGGCAGTTCCGCGGCTTCCACCGCTTTCGACCCGATGATGATTCTCGTAATCGTGCTTCTGGTGGTCGTTGTCATTCTGGCAGTAATGCTGGCGAGGAAGAAGCCCGCGGCACCTTCCGGCGTTCCTCCAGTTGCTCCGGAATCTCAGGGATATGTGCCGCCCGCACAGGTCGAGGCACCGGTCCCCGAGGAGCAGGCCCCACAGCAGCCGGTCTCATATGAGGCTCCGCAGGAGCCTGTGCAGTCTCAGGTCGAATCCGCCCCGGCAGAGTCTCCGGTCGAAGAGACTGGCGGTAGTGTTTCGGACTCCCAGCCGGATGGGGGAACGGATACGGGTCCTGCAGAGGAAGCGGATGAGCCCGGAGAGGTTCTGGACCTCACCGAGTTCTGAACAAAACCTTTTTTTTCTCTATTTTTCTTTCTCATATTTCTCTGAAACGCCATGATTAAATAGGAGCGTTCTATTCCTTCGGTCATGTCAGGCCATAATCTCGAATCGATGTTTTCGCCGCGTTCGATAGCGGTCATAGGTGCGGCCAGAGAGCACATGAAGATGGGGAACGCAACTCTGCTCAATGTTCTCGTTCACGGTTTTGAAGGGAAGATCTATCCTATTAATCCGAAAGCGGACACGATAATGGGGCTCAAATGCTACCCATCCGTACTGGATGTCCCCGATGAAATAGACCTCGCCATAATAGTCATTCCCGCCAAATATGTCCCGGGCGTCATGGAGGACTGTGCGAAGAAGGGGATAAAGAGCGTTATAATCATCAGCGCCGGATTCGGGGAGATCGGAGGCGAGGGAAAGGTTCTGGAGGACAAGGTGCTGGAGATCGCCAGAAGGAGCGGGATAAGGGTTATTGGGCCGAACACCATGGGATATAAGAGCCCGGTGGACAATCTGGATGCCAGCTTCGTCTTCGGAATGGCCTATCCGGGCGATATCGCCCTTGCGAGCCAGAGCGGTGCCCTTGCCATCGGTATGATCGCCCATGCGAACATGGAGATGATCGGCCTATCCAGAATCATAAGCGTGGGGAACAAGATAGATGTGGACGATGCGGAGCTCATAGAGTATCTGGACAGCGACGACAAGACCAAGGTCATAACCATGTACATCGAGGGGATAAAGGACGGGCGCAGGTTCTTCGAGGCCGCGAAGAAATCCAGCAAGCCCATAGTGGTCATAAAGTCTGGCCGAACGAAGGCAGGGGCCGCGGCGGCTAAGACGCACACCGGCTCCCTCAGCGGCTCCGATGTGGTCTATAACTCCATATTCCGTCAGGCAGGGATTCACAGGGCCAGAGATGCCACGCAGCTGTTCGACTTCGCCAGAGCGCTCGCAAACCTCCCGCTTCCGAAGGGAAGGAACGTGGGCATAGTCACCAACGGTGGCGGTGCCGGAATTCTCATGAGCGATTTCTGCGAGATGAAGGGGCTGAACATAGTCCAGCCCTCCGAGGAAACAAAGGTAAAATTGAGGGAGATTCTTCCCAGCATATCCGTCCCGAGGAACCCCGTGGATGTCATAGGGGACGCAGGCTTTTTCAGGTATTATGCCAGCGCGAAGGCCCTTCTGGAGGATCCGGATGTGGACGGCGTCATCGTCATCTCGGTTCACGGCGGATATGCACGACCGAGGGAGTTCGTAGGCGCGATATTGAAGTTATATGAGGATATGAAGGAGGGAGCGGTACCGGAAAAGCCGGTCATAGTCTGCTGGGTCGGAGGTAAGGAGTACAGCGATGTGGTGTTCGACCTGAAGATAAAAGGCATTCCGGCCTATCCCACGACGGAAAGGGCGGCTGCCGCCATGAATGTGCTTGTGGAGGAGCACGAGAGGAGGGAGAGGATGAGGGGGCCTGAGTCTTCATGAAAGAAACGGTTCTGATAACAGGGGCTGCCGGTTTCATCGGTTCCAACATCGCCGATTATCTCCGTAAAAGCGGTGAGTACCGCCTTATTCTACTGGATGATCTGAGCAATGGACGCATGGAGAATATCGCTCATCTACTATCTTCTGGCGCTTCTTCAGAGGATGTCCTGTTTGTGAAGGGGAGTATTAATGATTACGAGCTTTTGAAGGCCGTGCTTGTGGATGAGGGTGTTGATTATGTCCTCCATCATGCGGCCGTCGCCAGCGTTCCGGCGAGTATAGCAGACCCCAAGCATTCCTTGGAGGTAAATATAGACGGGACGCTGACTCTCTTTATGGCTGCACGGGACAGTGGGGTTAAGAAGGTGGTTTATGCCTCTTCCTCTGCCTATTACGGGGAGAAGAACGAGTCTCCTCTGGTCGAGACTATGCCTCCAGACCCTCTTTCACCCTATGCATCTTCCAAGGTTATGAACGAGTTCCTTGGTCGTCATTTCAATGAACTCTATGGTATGCCAACGGTGGGACTTCGTTATTTCAATGTTTATGGACCTAGGCAAGACCCGAATTCTCAGTATGCTGCTGTCATTCCAAAGTTTATAGATAGGTGCAGGAAAGGTCTGCCGCCTGTCATTTTCGGGGACGGAGAGCAGACCCGGGATTTTGTTTATGTGAAAGATGTGGCCCTAGCAAATTATCGTATATTGAAGACTGCAGGGGCTGATGGTAGAGTTATAAACATCGGGACGGGTGATGGCATTACTGTGAATAGAATTGCTAAGATCATAATTGAGATGACTGGTTCTGCGTTAAAGCCAGAATACGCGCCGGAACGCCCGGGGGATATTAGGCACAGCGTGGCATCCATTGACCTCGCCAGAACTCTTCTGGGTTTTTCCCCAAGGTATGACCTCAGAACCGGCCTGAAGGAGCTGATAGCCCCTATCTCAGATAATCCATGATGGTATCCACTACCGCCTCTGTCGCCCTCCCTGCATTGGCACAGCGTTCTTTCATGAAGTGTTCCCTTTTCCGTTGAAAATCCTCTTTAGCGCTGTTCTTCTCTATCTCTTTCAGAAGGCGAGGAATGTCTCCTTCCGTTTCTATTATGTGGTTGAATCCGTAGTCAGTGTAGGTCTCCAGAGAATGACTCTTCACCAGATTGAGCAGAAGGATGGGCTTTTCCATACATATGGCCTCTATTCCAACTGTGGAGTTCTTCAGGAGCACTGCTTCGGCGATAAATATAAGCTCGTACAGGTTGGAGCTGGAGTCTAGTATGCTTGCGACATTACCGTATTTTTCATTCATTTCATTATAGAGAGGAGAGCTCTGATCCTCTCCCTGATGAAGTTTTATTATCAGGTGGAAGTCCTGGAGCTTTGAAAATGCGGAGAACACCGCTTCTGCATTCAATCTATTTTCTCCGCTTTCGCTCATAAGACGGTCGTGAGTCTGTGTTGTCCATAATATGTATTTTTTTCCAGGCGGAATGCCGTATCTCTCTATGATCTTCTCTTTATCCATTGATTTCATGCTCTGGAAGATCGCATCGTATCTTGGCGCTCCTGTAATCTTTACACTTTCCGGTGGATAGGAGCCGTTTGTGATTAGAAGCCTTTTTTCGTATTCACCATATACGCAGGTGATATCGGGGAGTACATAGTTTGTCAGATCTCCTTCTCTGGCTATGTTCTCCTTTATGTGGTAATATCCTGGGTGTTCTTTGTGTATGATGCCGTGCTGCACAGCGATGATTTTTATACCCATCTTCCTTGCAACCGCCATTGCGGGGTAATGCAGGGTGCCGTATTCGTCGTATATCAGAAGCGCTTTTGGTTTTTTTCTCTCAAACATCTGAAGGTATGCATGTAGTGCTGCCTTTGCCTCCCAGGATGTCATTCTGAAAACCAATCCCGCTTCTTTTGCCTCTTTTCCCTTTTCCCTGCGATGTGCTAGGGGGTTTATGGGGATCACGGCAGCAGAAATATCTTCGATAACCGGCCGGAACTCTTTTATTTTATTGCTAGGGGTGGGGGGAAATAGTCTTCTGACTCGAATTTCTTTTTTTTCAAGTTCATCCAGAATTTCCTGTATTACAAAGTTCTTGTATTTGCTGTCCCTTTGGAGCATAGAGGCAAAGTCTTCAAGCGTTATTATGTCGTATTCCGCCTCATCAGAAAAGAATGTTTCAGCGTTTTTCCTGTAGTGCCAGTACTTTATTAAAACGGAGACGAACTTCTCTCCTTTCTTCCGTATTGTTGGGCGTGTGCTTCTCAATTCCATGTATGGCACCCTCAGAGCCCACCACAGAGAGATCCCCTCATGAATCATCCTGTATTTCATCTGCTTTCCGATTTCTTCCATCTCCTCCAGGAGTTCTTTTTTCAAGCTCTCACCTATTCCAGCATATCCCATGTTATTATTTCGTCTTCAGGAATGTCCCGTGCACATCGCCTGCCCACGACTTTGTCTATCTCTCTGGGGGAAATCCCAGTGCCTGGCCGCTTGAATGTCAGCATATCCGCCCTGATCAACTCTCCTTTTACTATGGCTCTCTTGGAAACGAGGCTCCTTCTCGCCTGAAGGCGGGACTTCTTCTCACATTCAACCACATCTTTTTTGGAGTTATTCCCTAAAATCGTTCTTATAAACTCCATGTTATTTCTCAGAATTGCCAGATCTTTTGGATCCATGGCGTGATAGTGGTCGTTTCCCGGTAGAGTTTTATCAAGGGTGAAGTGTTTCTCTATTATCCTTGCTCCAAGGAGATAGGCGGTAGTAAGAATGCTCATTCCCTCAGAAGGAAGTGTGTGGTCCGAGTATCCTATGATATTTTCCGGAAACTCCTCCGAAAGCGAGTTTATCATGGCAAGGTTGGCATATTCATTTGGTGTCGGATAGCAGAGGACGCAGTGTAGGAGAGCCACATCAATGTCCGAAATCTCTGTAATCCATGATACGGCTTCTCTGATCTCCTCTATGTTCGAGGCTCCCGTGGAGAGAATCATGGGCTTTTTTTTCTCCGCGATATGCTCCAGAAACGGCCTGTTAGTGATATCCGCCGATGCGACTTTGAAAGCAGGCATGAGGCCGTCCAGATAGTCCGCACTTTCCATATCAAACGGTGTGGAGAGAAATGTAATTCCCATCTTTTTCGAGTATCGAGCCAGCTCCCTGTATTCGTCCTCTCCGAACCTGTCGTATTTTTTGAATAACTCGTACTGAGAGCGAGTTTTTTCCTTGGTAGTGTCCCAGTACGCGGGAGAGTTCCTTGAGGATAGTTTCTCCGCTTTGTAGCTCTGGAATTTTATGGCGTCTGCACCTCCTTTGGCGGCCTGTTCCACCATCTCTCGAGCTGCTTCCATGAGAGGGATTTTCTTGCTCTCAGCGATTTCATAGTAGTTAACACCTGCTTCTGCGATAATGTACGGATCCGTTTTTTCAGTAATGGACCTATTCTCAATCTTTATGCTCCTCATTCTTTCACCTCCTTATTTAAGGAATAGGCTTCCGATGTCTGCCATATATTTTTCCAGCTCTTTTCTGTATCGGTTTATTTCGCTCTCTGCCACTTTGAAAGCCTCGGAGTTATCCTTTGATGCCAGCTGGAGAATGTTATCTACTCCTTTTTTTGTAAAGCTTTCGTGTGGGGTATTTATAGTGTTCAAAAAAGCATGAGTTCTCAGATCGATGTCCAGAAGATAAGAGGGTTTCTTTGAAGTCAAGAAGGCAATGTGGAGGTGGAGCCTCGGCCCGATGTGCATGGAATACCCTTCCAGGACTTCTGTTTCATCAATGCTCTTTCCAGATATATCGTGGGTTTCCATACCTAGATTGCCTGCAAGTTTCTCCAGTTTTTCCATTGTTTTCGTGTTAAATCCGTGCTGAAACGCGACTCCTATCTTCTTTCCATCCATTTTTCTTTTAATTGCTTTTAGGAGGTAGTACGAAACAGAGGTGTTTGAATGGTGCTTGAGATTCCATATCTTGTGTCTTCCGCTCCCTGGAAGAGAGATAAGAATGGAATCTATCTTCTTAGGAGGCATCATTGCCTCCCATTCCATATTGTAAAGAGCAGGGCATCCTGTGAGCCTTGGTTTTATACCGTAGGCTTCAAGGACCTTTTTTGTCTCTACATCTCTTACCGAGACAAGTTTTGATGATTCGTATACTCTTTTCCAGAAACGGACAGATTCTTCGTCTGTGAAATACTCCTTATATGAGGGTGAATATGCACTGGAGACTCCGATGCCCAGAGTCACCACAGGGATCTCCCCTCTTTTCCTTTCGAGCTTTTCTATAAGCTTTTTTATGTGCATCGTTTGTGGATGCATTTTTCTGGTGAGTATCGGCCCGCCGAGGATAATTAATCCATCAGTTTCATCAACCTCTATCTCCTGAAATCTGGGAAGATATGTGAACTCCAACTTATCCTTCAGATATTTCTCTAATAAGTCTCTGCCTCTGCGATAAATCAGGAAATCCCCGCCGTTTAATGAGGCTCCGTGCAGTACGGTAATCTTTGGTTTAGCATTCATTTTCTCCCTCCTTTCTCATGATATCTCTCCATAATAAGGTTTATAACGCGGTCAATCCCTCCCCTCAGATTAAAGGCAAGCATCTTTCTATTGATTTCCGCCCGTTTATCTGGATTTCTCAGCAAGTCGTCTATTGCACGGGCTATTTCCTCCTCTTTGACATTATAAGAGAGTCCGAGATTTACGATACAGCCAGACAGATAGGAGAAGAGGTGCCTCATTTCCCTCTCATTCTGGGATATGGATATGCAGGGTACTCCCATGCTGGTAACCTCATATATGGTCCTTCCGTTCGAGGTTATGACGAGGTCCGATTCAGCGATTTCTCTGGCCATATGCTTTACATTCTTCTTGATATCAATGGCTCCGACCACGTTTTCTAGGGCGTTTACAGCGGTTATAAGCTCTTCATCATTTCTATACGCCATGCCGACTATAACGGTAACAGATATGTCCTTGAGTTTCAGCCTCTCAAGGGAGCGAAGCGTCTTTATGGTGAGGTTTCCCGGGTCGCTCCCTCCAAAAGTGATTAGTATTTTCTTCGGCTCCTTTTTCACACCGCTCACGGGAGGCGTGAATAAAAACTCGTCCCGAAGACAGACATATTTGTGGCCGTAGTAGTGGTTCTCTGACGGAGACGCGTTTTCATAAAGGGCATTGATGACCAGATCGGCCAGTTCTGCTCCAGGCCCGAGGTCCTCGAAATTGACGGTAAAATACCCCAACTTTTTCAGACTTTTCACATACTCCTCTGTGGTGTCCAGAATGTCATTTATAACTATTTGCGGTTTCAATTCAGCCAATGGGGATATTGCGTCTTCTCCTTGAAAGGTTTCCACACGATAGTTGTTTTCTCTCACCTTCGCTACACCATCTTCCATATCTTCTCTCATTAGGAAAATTATATCGTGGTACAGGCCGAGTCTGTTTGCAAGAGTAAGGCCCCGGTAAACATGCCCCATTCCTATATCTCCTCCGCCGTCTGTTCTTATAACGATTCTCAACTTCTTGAGAGTATTCTCCGCAACCCACCAATCCTGAACGGAATCGATATCAACGCTTTCAGCCTCTGGCGTTATGAATATCTCCACTCTTTTTCCAAACCTTCCATCTTTCTTGACGAATTCTCTATGGGTGATAACGAAAGCCCCGCTCTCACGGTAAATGGGTTCTAAGTACTGCCTGTTCTTTCTCTCCGCATAGGCAGGAATGAATCCACTCCCTATCTTCTTCCAGTAGAGATGCCGCTCTTCCGTGGCTGAAATTATAGTATCCACCCCCCGGCCCATAATGGCCATGAGAGCTCTGTCGAGTGTTTTTGGGGAAAGAAGGGGTGATGTTGGCTGTATGGTAACCACATACTCGTATCTCTTTCCGTTCACCTTTTCCGCCTCATTCACTGCGTGATAAACGACGGGATCGAGGGTTATATCGTCTTCTGAAAGGTGCGGAGGGCGTTTTATGACCTCAGCTCCGTATAATCTGGCCACCTCGGCAATTTCTTCATCCTCTGTTGTTACAACGACATAATCTATATATTCTGACTCGATGGCGGTTTTTATTGTATAATATATGAGAGGTTTTCCTGATAATGGTCTCAGGTTTTTTCTCGGGATGCCTTTGCTCCCGCCTCTTGCTGGAATAACCGCTATTATATTCATTTCATTACTCTCCTCTCACTCCATTTAAAGGCTTTCAACCATCGAATCTATCTTTTCCATTTTGGAAAGAGACATGATCTAGGTGTATATAATGATTTGTCCTAGTAGGATACCGAGTCCGAGATGCGGACCAGTGGTGTTACCTTCTTATAAGATTTTTGTGTGCCTGCTTGTCAGGTTTGTCGTCTAAACTTTTATACTATGAACTGTTTTCCTCTCTAATGATATCGCGCCAATCTCTGTCGATAATGCTCAACAACGCTGTTGGCAGCTTTCTTGGCTTTGCCTCGATGTTCCTGATACTCCGGTATATGGGAGCGGAAGCACTCGGTATCGTGGCTTTCGGAATGGGGTTTGCAGGCCTGTTTAGTTCTATTACTAATCTGGGAACGAATTCCGCGCATGTAAAAAGAATCTCTGAGGGGAGGAACGAGCCAGACTGTGTTGCGACATATATACTTATAAAATTTGTCTTGACAAGCATATATGGTGTTATAGTCCTTTTTTCCTTATATGTCTGGACCGACATCTTGGGCAATGGTTTTGAAAGCGATTTGCAGAGATATTCTATATACATATTCACAATATATTGGATATTTTTCTCATTAAGCAATATTTTCATTACTACTTTCATGGGCCGTCGGGAGATGGTAAAGGCGCAGATTCCGAATTTTGTGAACAATGTCTCTCGATTTCTGCTCATTGTATTTGTAGCATTATTCTCCTTAGGGACTGTGACTCTGATGTGGTCATATACTATCGCCATGTTCATCGGTTTTATAGCCGGAATGCTCTTATTCCATGGAACAAGGATAGGTAAGGTATCAAGAACAGATATCCGCTCCTATTATTCGTTCGCCCTTCCTCTGGCTCTCTCCTCGTCGGTAACTGTCATTGCAGCAAATTTTGATGCTGTGATAATTCAGTATTTCTGGGGTGCTTTAGAGGTGAGTTATTTCTTTGCCGCCCAGAAGATCTGGCTCATGATGCGCAGTGTGGGAATTGCGGTGGCAACATCTCTCTTCCCATTTATTTCAAAAATGCATAAAAAGGGAGACATTGGAGTTATACGCACTTCCTCCCGGCTCGCGGAGAGATATATTTCTCTGATAACGACACCTCTCGCCCTTTTCATCATAACTTTTTCCGTCTCTGTTGTACATGTTCTTCTTTCGGACGCTCTTCTCCCCGCAATTCCGGTAATTCGGGTTATGACACTTGCAGGGCTCCTCGGGGCCGTAAATTATCCATATGTCTATCTTATAATGGGCATGGATCGTTCTGATATAAGTGGCAAGATTCTCAGTCTTCGTGGAGGACTGAACATAGTTCTATCATTCGTTCTTGTTTCTTCGGTTATTTTCGGAGTGCGTCTGTTTGGCCTAGGTCCCTTTGGCTCTGGGCTCGCCCTCTTGTTAAGTCTTGTTGTTGCAGGCTCTATTGAGAGGATAATCTCTTGGAGGCTTGCAAGAGTTCTACCTGAGACGGATGTTCTAAAGCACCTTATTGCTGCCCTGCTCACATCCATTCTTTTTCTTCAAATCGACACTTCCTGGGCCACTCGCTGGTACACTCTCTCTATCCTCGGAATACTCTATCTGGGCCTGTATTCACTTATTTTGTATCTCATAGGGGGGCTTAAGAAGGAGGACATAGACCTCATCCTCGATACTCTGAATCCCTTCAAAATGTTCAGGTACATCTCGGACGAGGTCCGTGGAAAGTGATCACTCGAAATGATCCTCTATCTCCTCTATCAGCGGCTCTGCATCCAGACCCTGATATCCGAGCATAACCGCCAGTTCGTCCACATTGTACTTCTGCCCGTATTTGTACAGGTTCTCGACTATGTACGGCCCGGTCTTCGGGTTCTCGAACCACTTTTCTCCGAACTTCTCCCGGAGCACGGCCCTCAGCTGAGCCTCGAATATCCACGCTCTTAGGTACTGCGAGACATAAAAGCCGTCATCCACATCCACCAGATAGTGCTCCTCCGGGTGCCTGAACTTCAGTGCCGATTCCAGCGTCTCTTTGTAGAACTTTCCCATGCTGTCGTCCACAATGCTCTGGTGCAGTTTTATCTCGTAGATGAGCTTTGCAGCGTAGCGCCGCAGGAAGAAGAGCTTGATCAGATAGACGAAGTCGAGGTATTTCTTCATGTCCTCCATGCTCGTGTACTTCGCAACCCATCTGGCATCGGTGGTCAGGTACTGGAACAGGAAGGCGTAGCTCTCGCTGACCGAAACATCGCCGAGGTATTTGAACTCCTCCGGGAGGTCCGGATCGACGCTGCCGAAGTGCTCCGCGTGTCCGCCCTCGTGCAGCAGCGTGTCGTAATCTCCGTAGCCTCCGTGGGGCAGGAGGTTCAGCATGATCTTGTCGGGCACCTTTATCGGGGCCACGAACGCGCGGGGGGACTTGTTCGGCCTCTCTTCGTAGTCGAGGTGGATGTTCTTCTGCGCATCCAGGTCTATCCCCATCCCCAGCAGGGTGGCCTTGAATGTATCTATCAGTTTCTCCTTGGGGAAGTAGTCGTCGAATTCCTTTGCTCTGAAAAGGAGGGATATGTCGTGCTTCTCAGCTTCTTCGAGCGTTATTCCGAGATTCTCCTCCAGAAACTCGTTCATCTTCTCCACATATATCCCCTCGGTGCGGGTCAGGAGGTTTTTCATGATCTTCTCGAGCCCCCTGAAGTCTATTCCTTTCAGAGAGCGATAGAGTGCCATGTAGTTCTCGTATCCGAGGTTTCTGGCGGTCTTGTGAAGCTTTGCTATCTTCTTCTCCAGAATGGGGTTCAGCTCCTTCACCACCTCGAGCCGCTTCCGGTCTATCTCCTTCCTCCTCTCCCTGTCCTCCTCGTTGGAGAGCGTCACCGCGGACATGCGATAGGCTATCTTTTCCCCGTCCACCTCTATGCTGGCCTTCGACTCTGCGGTTTCGAACTGGTCGTTCAGCTCGCTTACCTTCGAGTCCAGAAGGGCCTCCGTTACGAACGCCTGGAAGAACCTGAGGCTCCTGTCCTCGCCCCCTTCCGCAGCCTCCCTTGCAGCGGTGAGTTCTTCGAGAAGCTCCTCGCTGAATAGGTACGAGTATTTTTCATATATGGCCGAGAGATTGAGTTCCTCCTTCTGACCGGAGCCATTCAGGTAGTACTCCTCGTCCATCTCTCCTACGAAGCCCTCTATTCCTTTTCTAAGTTCTTTCATATCCATTTCAAACTCCCCCAGAGGAAAAGGGTGGGAAGATGGGCAGGCAAGAGTCCTGACGCGCGGCCAGATCGAGTTTTACTTTCGGAGCACAGCCCTTATGGTTACGTGCCTTGAGATCTGGACTTACGCGCTACCCATCTCAATCAGGGATTGGAGCGGGCCTATATATAGTTTTGGGACTGGTTATCGGCATTCACCGTTCGTCTGGACGGCGGAGTGATTCACCCGGGTCCGTCTTCTGTTCACTAATGAGCAATATCCTTTTATATTGTGGGTTACAATCCTATCCCAATGGGAGATAAAGAGCTGGAAGAGCAGATTGCGGAACTGTCGCAGAGGATAGCCGAGATGGAGACGCTCATGAAGCGGCTGGCGGCGGCCCTTCTGAATAACCCGGGAACCCGTCAGATTCAGTCCGCAGCATCTTCCATCGCTCCTTACATGAGGATTCTCGATTCCTACATGTCCAACGGCTCCGTTGGCCCGGAGATAGTCCTTCCGCAGGTCAGGGACCCGATTTCGAGGGAGATAATCTCGGTCCTTTTCTCCATAAAAGAGGGGAACATCTCCCGGATAACCGAGGAACTCAGGAAGAGGAGGGGGAAGGCCTCCCGACGAATAGTCGCGAAGAAGCTGGCGGAGCTGGAGGAAATGGGCGTTCTGGAGGTGGACGAGGGCTCTAGGGACAAGAGATACTCTCTTTCCGACGAGGTGGTCAGAAAGTGGTTAAAAGTGCTCGGAATCGATATAAAGGGTGACGAGGATTGAGATAACAGAGGTGATTGAATGACAGAAGAAAAAAAAGAATACGGATCGGAAACGGACGACGAAGACGACATACAGGAACTGAGAGAGGTTCTGGAAGTGGTCTCCGAGAAGGTGCCCAAACTGATAAAGGAGATTGTGGATGCGGTCTACAACAATCAGGACCCGGACGAGTACGGCCGCTCGGTTGCTTCCTTCTATAAGCAGCTGACGGACGCAGGGATGGATCCGGAGCAGGCCTACAGGCTCACGGAGAAGTTCATGGATAGCCGTGATCTGCCCTCCCTCATAAGCAAAATAATAGAGAAGGAAGGGGGACTCAACTTCGGGCCCGGCATGTCCGGTTCCGGCAAGAAGGTCAGAATTGTTAGGAACGGGGACAATGTCGAGATTGATGTGGACGGAACGGATGAACCGACCGAAACGATGGAAAGTGAGGAAGAATGAGGAAGTCGAGGGGCGGAAAAGCGGCCAGAGTAATCCTATCGTTTCTGCTTATAGCCGTGCTTCTGCTCCGCCTCCTTTTTCTTTTTTTCTCTCTGAAGCTCCGCTCCTATTATCGCTCCAGAAGGTTTTACAGGGCCCTTCGGGCGAGCGGGCTCGATAAGGTGACGGCTCGACGCTTTCTCGGGACATACAGGAAGCACAATGTGCTTTCTCTGAGGAGGATTATATCCATGGCCTCCGGGGGGCGCGTTTTCTCCTCCGGTGCCGCCAATCATAAGCCTTATTAACCCGCGCTCCATTCTCCATTCGGGATGCGCTTCCCGGGATGTGCTTGCAGATGTCATCGGTTGCAGAGAGAATGGCAAAGAATCAGAAGGCAATATCGGTAGCGGAGTTTTTCGAAAGGAACAGGCAGATACTCGGATTCGACACTCTCACGAAGTCGCTGCTCACGGCGGTGAAGGAGGCGGTGGACAATTCGCTGGATGCCTGCGAAGAGGCCGGAATACTCCCCGATATCACGGTTTCCATAAAGAAGATTCAGAAGGATGAATACAGGGTCGTGGTGGAGGATAACGGACCGGGCATCGTTCGGCGTCAGGTCCCCAATGTCTTCGGCCGCCTCCTCTACGGCTCCCGCTTCCATTCAATAAGGCAGTCCAGAGGGCAGCAGGGCATAGGAATTTCCGCCGTTGTCATGTATGCGCAGCTCACCACGGGCCACCCCGCGAAGATAAAGACGAAGACAGCGGAGATGGACGCGGCCCTTACCATGCAGCTGATGCTGGACACCAAGACCAACAGGCCGGTGATACAGAAGGAGGACTTTTTCATATGGGACAGGGAGCACGGCACATCCATAGAGGTGGATATGAAGGCGAGATATGTGGCAGGGAGGCAGTCCGTGTTCGAGTATCTGAAAGGGACCGCTCTGGTGAACCCCCATGCGAGGATAATTTATAAGGGGCCGGACGGCGTCAAATACACATTCGACAGGGCCACCACGGAGATGCCCGCGCCAACGGTGGAGATAAAACCCCATCCGAAGGGGATAGAGGTGGGAAAGTTCCTGAACATGGCCAAGGCCACCAAGAACAAGAAGATGCTCTCCTTCCTCCACACTGAGTTCTCAAGGGTCAGCTACAGGGTCGCCAAGGAGATCTGCGAAGCCGCAGGCATAAGCCCGGACATGAACCCGAAGAAGCTCACGCTTCAGGATGCGAGAAATCTCCTCAAAAGCCTCGACAAGGTGAAGATAATGGCCCCTCCCACCGATTGTCTTTCTCCAATCGGCCCCTCTCTCATAAGGAAGGGATTGAAGAACATTCTGGGTGACATGAAGCCGGAGTTCTACGCCCCTCCTGTAACAAGGGAGCCGAAGGTCTACGGCGGCCATCCGTTTCAGGTGGAGGTGGGCATCGTTTACGGCGGAGAGATTCCGAAGGACCGGCCCGTTTCCATATACCGCTTCGCGAATCGCGTGCCCCTCCTCTACCAGCAGGGTGCCTGTGTCACCACAAAGGCGGTCGAGAGCATAGACTGGCGGAGGTACGGCCTTGAACAGCGGGGCGGAAAGGGAATCCCCTACGGCCCGGCGATAATCCTCATCCATGTGGCCTCCACCCAGATACCATTCACTTCCGAGTCCAAGGAGGCGATTGCGTCGATACCGGAGGTTCAGGAGGAGATCGAGCTGGCGCTGAAGGCGTGTGCCAGAAAGTTGAAGACCCACCTGAGCAGAAAGGAGAAGAAGGAGAAGAACAGGGTGAAGTTCCAGATTGTGCAGGAGATCCTGCCGCAGATAGCCGAGAAGTCCGCTGCCATAATCGACAGGCCGGTTCCTGACCTCCGGGGGACCATAACCCAGATAATGAATGTGGTCTGGATAGACGACGAGCTGACCTTCAGGAAGGACAGATACCGCGTTTCCATAAAGATACACAACTACACCCCCACCGGCAAGAAGTTCAGCCTTCACTACCTCCTGCCGGAAAAGGGATTTCCCATGAATTTCAGCCACCCGCCCACCGAGAGCAGCGGCCAGAAGATACGATGGGACCTCAAGAGGATTCCGTCCACCGAGGCCATTGAGATAAATTTCGAGATAATCGGCCTTGAAAAAGGGGATATGGACGAGAACGAGTTCTATGTCAGCGGCCTTCCCCCCGTGATGGTCATAGGAGCGGAGCCGTTGCCGGGCGACTGGAATGTGGCGAAGATGAAGGTGGATGAGGAGGTGGAAGAGGATAACGAGCCGGATGTGGACGAAATGGAGGACCTTATAGACGATTCGGAGGTTGGTGAGTATGACTGAACGCCCGGGAACTCAGGAGGACAGGCATCAGAAGGCCGTGGACGAGCTTTATGACATTGCCGAGAGCATCTATCAGCAGATCGAGAAGGGGAAGATACCGAAGATGGACATCCCCCTGAGGACCAAGAACAATATAAAGTTCAACAGGAGGGCCAGCGTCTGGACCTACGGGAAGCAGATGGGGGTGCGGAGCGCCAAGAAGCTGAAGGGTGCCTACATGCTTCTGAGGACCATGTACATGCTGGAGTTCATTCAGGAGATGATAAAGAAGAAGAAATCCTCGACGCTGAGGGAGATGTACTACATCTCTGAGGGGTGGAATGCGGCCAAGTTCCACAGCCAGGACGAATCCAATAAGCTGGCCGAGGACCTGGAGATAGTGACCGGCTGCATGAGGGAGGACTTCAAGCTCCGGCCCGAGGAGGACGGGGCCCGCATAATGGGGAACATAACCATAGAGGAGACCAACAGGAAGGGGATGAAGAAGAGGATCAACTGCCGTGACGATGTGGGGGATTCCGGCTATGGCATACCGTTCAATGTGGAGAAGGATAAGATACGGTTCATAGAACACGATGTGGATTTCATCGTGGCCATAGAGACCGGCGGTATGTTTGACAGGCTGGTGGAGAACGGGTTCGACGAGAGGTACAGGGCCCTGCTTGTTCATCTCAAAGGGCAGCCGGCCAGGAGCACGCGCCGTTTCCTCAAGAGGGCGAACGAGGAACTGGGCCTTCCCGTGATAATCTTCACCGACGGCGACCCGTGGTCTTTCCGTATATTCGCATCTGTGGCCTACGGAGCCATAAAGACCGCTCACCTCTCGGAGTATCTGGCAACCCCCACGGCGGAGTACATCGGGATAACCGCCAGCGACATACTGAACTACGACCTGCCCACCGATAAACTCTCCAAGCAGGATGTTGCGGCGCTCAGGTCGGAACTCACGGACCCACGCTTCAAGGGGCAGTTCTGGAAGAACGAGATCGAGCTGATGCTGGAGATAAACAAGAAGGCGGAACAACAGGCGCTGGCCAAGTACGGCCTTGACTTCGTAACGGACACATATCTGCCGGAGAAACTGTCCGAACTCGGTGTTATGAGGAGGTAGAAAACCTTTAAACTTCTCCGTACATTGTGGGTCGTGGACGAGATCGAGAAGAGAAAGGAGATTTATTCGCAGGTTCTCAGCAGGCTTGCTCTGCCGCCGGAGGTTGAAAGCAGGCTACATTCTACGGTGGAGGGTATCATCGCTGCCGTTGAAGAGGAGGCCAGTGCCACAGGTGTGAAGGTGGAGCCGGTCCTGGTCGGCTCCGTTGCCAAGGGGACATGGGCGGGGGAACCCGACATCGATGTGTTCATGCTCTTCGACCCCGGAGTCCCGAAGGAGGAGATGGAGGAGTGGGGTCTGAGGACCGGGAAGAAAATCCTTCCGGAATGGGAGGAACGGTATGCGGAGCATCCGTATGTACATGGGTATCTCAACGGCTTCGAGGTGGATCTGGTCCCTGCGTATAAGATAGAGATAACCGACGAGCGAAGGATAATAAGCTCGGTGGACCGCACCCCGCTTCACACGAGGTTCGTGATGGAGAATCTGGAGGAATCACAGAGGGACGAGGTTCGGCTTCTGAAGAGATTCATGAAGGGCGCAGGCGTATACGGCGCCGATGCCGGCACGGAGGGATTTTCCGGTTATCTGTGTGAACTCCTGATAATCAGGTATGGTGATTTCGAGTCGGTGCTGAAGGCTTCCTCTGGCTGGAGAGCAGGCACCGCTCTCTCGCTTGACGGGAAAAAGAGCCGGAGGTTCGACTCCCCGTTTGTTTTCATAGACCCCGTGGACGCCGGCAGGAATGTGGCCTCTGCGGTCTCCCTCCAGTCTCTCGGGCTCTTCATATACGCCGCTTCGGAATTCATGAGACGCCCGGACATGGCATTCTTCTTCCCGCGCCCTCCGGAACCGCTCCCTTCGGAGGAATTGAGGGATATGGCACGTTCCAGAGGCACCGATATCATCCTTATATCCTCGGAGAGGCCTGATGTCATAGACGACATACTCCTACCGCAGGTCAAAAAGTTCGTTCGCTCCGCCCTTCGCGCCCTTGAAGTGGAGGACTTCGTCCCTTACGGCTCGGCCTATTGGGTTACCGATGCCGGCATTTCCGTGCTGCTGGAGCTGGAGAGCGCGACCCTGCCCCGTGTTAAGAAGCACGAGGGACCTCCCGCGTGGGTCGGCAATTCCTCTGAGTTTCTGGAGCGATGGAGTGGAAACTGCATTAACGGCCCATATCTTGAGAACGGGCGCTGGTTCGCCGACATAGAGCGCCGGCATGCGGACGCGGTCTCGCTTCTCAACGAGCGTTTCTCCGCAGGATTGGGAAAGGACATACCGCCGCCGGTGGTGATCAATAGGCTGACGGATTTCTCCGTGCTTGACGAAGAAGCAGCGCTCCTGCTCACCTCTTATCTTCAAAGAAAATTTCCGTGGGAGCTCTAGTTTCAGCTGAGGGAGAGTTCGTGCGCTTCGCTGGTGAATCCGTTGCCGGCCGCGTCCTCTGCGTGTATGACGAACGTGTAGTGCCCTGCGGTTAGGTCCGGCTGGCACTGGAATGTGTGTGTGTTCTCCATTCTGACCATGTTCAGCGTGATGTTCACCGTGCCGTCATTGTTCGATATTATGGCCGTTACCGTGCTGAGCTCCCCGTTGTCCGTGACATTGGCCCGTATGGAGATGTTGCTGCCTGCGGGTATCTCCTTCCCCTCTGCCACTGGAACCCATGTTGTGCTGTTGTCCGTGGTGTTCAGGTTCTGGACATAGACTGCCACGCCTCCGATCTCCGGGTGCGAAACATCCGTTATCGGGTAGTTGAAGAGCAGCACCCATACTGCGAGAAATGTGAGGAAGTATATGGAGTAGTGGCCGAACCAGTCCTTCTTTTCCAGTTTTGAGGTATCTCCCGCCTTCTCCGCGATATTTTTCAGCGGGAAAAAGCCGGCTATTCCTACCATGAGCCCTATTATGGCGTTATTAAGCTCCAGTGTGAGAAAAAACGCTATGATGCCCATTGCAAGAGCGAACCCCGTCACGGCAAATAGGATTCTGGCCATCGCCATCTCCTTGAGAATGAACTCCTTCCTGTCGAACTCCGGGAATTTGAAGGAGCCAGTCTCTTCCTCTTCATCCTCCTTCCTCTTTCTCTTAGCCATTCTCTCCCCTCAGCCGGTTATTATTCCGTATCCGATCAGGCGCCACTTGTTGCCTATTCTTCTGGATATCGCGACCCTCTGCCCTTCTTCGGCGCATATGGGGAGCTTGAGCTTCATCTCGGCACTTTCCGCCCGCCCGCTCTTCACGATTCCAACGGTGGTGGTGGTCCCGATGTTCATCATCAGCGGCTCTCCTGTCTTTATCCCCTCCACCTCTATCTCCTTCTGGCTTCCCACCACTCTATCGAGGAGGTGCGTTTCCATCGTAAGGGTATGTCTCACGGGAGGAAGTGTTCCCGGGATGCCGATGACCCTGCCGTTCAGCGAGTCGGATTTGGTTATCTGCGGGTCAAGCTCGGTTCCGACAGCCGCCAGACCGCCCGGCCCTATCTCCTTCCTTGACTTGCCTCCTGCGTGAAGAGAAACAACCTTGGTTTGCAGAGGGGCCCAGTCGTCCACCTCCTTCACGCCGGGAGCGATCTCTATCTCATCCCCTACCTTCAGGACACCCTGTATCAGCGAACCGCCTATGACCCCTCCTTTCAGGTCCTTCGGCCTCTTGCCCGGTGTGTTTATGTCGAAGGAACGGGCAGTGAAGAGCCTTGCAGGCTTTGTCCTGTCCCTCTCCGGTGTCGGTATGGTCTTTTCAATGGTCTCTATGAGAACGCTTATGTTCGCGTCGTGGTGGGCCGATACCGGTATTATCGGGGCATCTTCAGCAACGCTCCCCTTCAAAAATTCCTTGATCTCGAGGTAGTTCTGATAGGCCTCTTCCTGCGTGACGAGGTCTATTTTGTTCTGCACCACCACGATGTTTCGAACGCCGGCTATGTTCAGCGCCATCAGGTGCTCCTTGGTCTGCGGTTGCGGGCACTTCTCGTTGGCTGCTATGAGCAGGAGCGCTCCGTCCATGAGGGAGGCACCGGAGAGCATGGTGGCCATAAGGGTCTCGTGCCCGGGGGCGTCCACGAAGGATACCGCCCTGAGCATCTCTGTCTTCGCCCCGCATTTCTTGCACTTCTTGTCGGTGCCGTAGGTTTCGCACTCGGGGCATTTGTAGAATGTCGTGTCTGCGTAGCCCAGCCTGATGGATATCCCGCGCCGTATCTCCTCCGAATGGCGGTCGGTCCACTCGCCGGAGAGCGCCTCTGTCAGGGTTGTTTTCCCGTGGTCGACATGACCTATCATGCCTATGTTTACCTCAGGCTGGACATCTACTTTCATTTCTTCTCCTCTTCTCCGCCGGAAAGAAGCTCTTTGACATCACCGGAGCCGTACGATATGATCTTCATGTTTATCTGGACGGTGTCCTGACTTATGGTGTTTCCCCGGAAGGTCTTTCTGCGCCTCTCGCCACCGTATTTCGGGTGGAAGCCGAAGCCCTCCGAGACCAGAATCTTCTTCCTTCTGGGGCCGGGCAGGTCGGGCCGCATGGGTGTTCCGTCCTTGTCGCTTCCGCCGGTGATCACCAGCTTGAAGCCCTGAAGACCGACCATCAGACCGTCCACCTCGTCCTTTATCTTCTTACCGATGAGTGCGTTGGCCTGATTCCCGCTGACTGTGCGGTTATATGACATTCCTGCCTTGGGATCATTGATAACAACCTTAAACTCGGTCATTCTATCACCTTGACTTTTCACCCCAATATGCAGGGGGTTTATAAGAGTTGTCCTGATATGAGCCGGGCCAAAGCCTCCCTCCTCCGTAAAAGCATTTATATATCCGTGTTTTCCTTCCATCATCCCCTTGCTCGAGTGGGGTAGTTTGGATATCCTTGGGGCCTGCGGAGCCTCTGACCCGGGTTCGAATCCCGGCTCGAGCACATCTTTCTCCAATTTATGCAGATGTGCTCAAGCCGTTTGTTCTCCTTACCAGTCGAACATCCCGGCTCGAGCGCACTTCTTTTTAATTTATCCAAGTGCGCTCATTGACTCCCGTAAGGGAGCCAGCAGCGCAACCCAATTTTTCAGGTGCGCTAGAGTCTCACCAGCTTCGCTGGTTTCAACATCGAGCGCATCTTTCTCCATTTATGCAGATACGCTCAAGCCTTCAGTTCTCCCTGTCGGTCGAACACCGCTGCCCATAAATGGGCCGCTAATTCTCCCTGACGGTCGAAAACCCCGGCTCGACTGTGCAATTTTCCGCTTTTCTCGGCTGCTGGTATTTTCCTTAAAACCCGTGTTTCTCCACTATTTCCCCCGGCCCCGGCGGGAGTATGCTGACCACCGAATCTACCGGCCAGTCGAACAGTTTCGCGATTTCCCTTGCGATATCCTCCTTCCTTCTCTTCCCCGGTGTGATGACCACATACCTTTCCGTGAAGGCCTTTATGCTCTCCACGGGTGCGCAGACAAGCTTCGGAACGCCCTCGTACTCGATCTCCCCCACGGCCACCTTAAGTTCCAGGTCCTTGAAGTAGTTTCTCTTTCCCCTGATCACAAATGCCCCTTTCGCGAGGAATTCCCCTGCCTGAGGCGTCTTGCTCACCTGCTCCGGCGTAACCCAGTATGCGACCCCCGAACCGATGTCCGCTCCCCATGCCTTGGACATGCAGAGGGAGAACTGGCCCGCTTCCT
The DNA here is from genome assembly GCA_964552865.1 of uncultured Thermoplasmata archaeon. Lineage (GTDB taxonomy): Archaea > Thermoplasmatota > Thermoplasmata > JAJSAE01 > JAJSAE01 > JAJSAE01. Next base: position 23,887 of record CAZKII010000003.1, read on the forward strand.
TTAGCGACTGCTCGCCGCACCCATCCTCCATTCTCACCACCACGCTGGGGGCTCCGTGGATGTCCGCGTGAACATAGCGGTCCCCCTGCCTCAGCCTCTTTGCAACCACTTCCTCGTTGCTTCTGGCGTCCTTTCCGCCCATGGCCAGACATCCTTCGCTGGTGATGAACCACCTGTATTTCTCGAACCAGAACCTTTTCTCACGCCTCTGCCGCCTGCCGCTCTGTTTTTCCTCCTCTCCTTTCTTCATTGCGGCCGCCAGTTTCTTCTCGCTGATTTCTATGGCCTCCTGCCCCCTTCTCGCCTTTTCCCGCAGTTTCTTCGCCTTCTCGTAGAGGATGTTCGTGTTGTAATTCACATCCTCCGTGAAGTACAGGGTGTATGTGTAATCCCTGATCTTTGCCTTTATCGTCTTATCCTTCGGATTGAGGTCCGCCAGCATCTCCTCTCCGGCCAGCCACTTCCTGAATTCCGCAAGGGGGAGGGATTCCCATTTTTCCCGTATGATGGAGAGGAGCTTATCGAAGGATGCGTAGTTCTCGTAGATATAATCGGCCATCGCCTTGTATAATTCCGCCTCTTTCTCGTATCTGGCCAGAGTTTCCTTCTGTGTTTCAATCTGCCTTTTGATGCGTTCCACTTCCGGATTTTTCTTCTCCTCTTCCGGCATGGCGGCCACGTATTTTTCGATGGCCGCGGAGAAAGTTTCCGTTTCCTCCTTTTCGAGGTTTCCATACCTGCGCAGTTCCACAGGGCACGCATCTATCATCTCTCCGTCCTCGAACACCAGATTCGGGCTCCTGTCCCCTTTTATCTCTTTTATAAGGTCTCCGATGCTTCCGGCGATCCTTTCGCACTGCTCCGGTGTTATATCCTGTGCGGCCAGCCCTTTTTCTATTCCTGCCCTGATGGCTATTTCTTCTCCGAAGGTGGGGCCGAGGTTGAATCTGGTGATCAGCGTTCTGACCGCATCCGAAGACGACGAGGCCATTATCTCCTTCACCGTCTCTGCGTCCACATCTATGCTCCCTATTCTTGAAGGGGGGCCTCTGTATGTTTCATTGGGGCGCAGCACCCTGTCCTTCCACCTTCCCATTTTCATAACCGCGCGAATTATCCCCTCGCTATCGCAGACCACCAGATTTCCTGTGGAGAAGAGCTCGGCGTAGATGTGATAATCCTCACCCCTGAACAGGTGTATGTCCACGATTCTCTCGAAGCCCACCTGACTTATCCCCTTCACCCTCGCATTGTCGATGAGTTTTCTCAGCCTCATGGCGAATGAGGAGGCCGTGGGTGGGTTCTCTCCCGGGTTATCAGTGAGGTAAATCCACTTTCCTGGCCGTATCAGCATATCCCTCCTTCCGTTCTTCGCATTGAACCTTATGAGCACATCGCCGTTCTCCCTGTGGAATATCTTTGATATGAAGGCTCCGCTCAGCTCTGCATTGAGTTCGTCGCTCATGGCCATGATGTCCATGGCGCTCATGTCCTTCTTTCGGCGGTAGGGCATGGATGGAGATGGGGTTATGGGTTAAAAAGGTGATGCCCGTCTGGATGGAGATGTTTAAATGTAATAGAAGTGTGAATACTCGGCGGAAGGAATGCAAAGTAATAAATATCTCTTCTGCCCTTAACTCCCTTGTGGTATAATGAAGCGGGAAATCCGAAGGGGCATGATCAGCGTAATCATCGTAGCCCTTATGCTTACCGGCCCAGTTGGTGGAATGCTAAAAGCAGGGGAGGGGCCAGCTCTCTCAGGGGAAGCAACCTCATCTACTCCGGCTGTTACGGGCCCCTATTCTCATAACACGGAGGATGTCCGGACTGTAATAGTAGAACTTCAGGGAGAACCATTATCAAAGATCATGCTATCGGAAAAGGTCGCAAGCGACGGGATCACTGCTTATCGACAATCTATAAAAGCACTCCATGAGAGGGTGAAGCGTGACATGGGAGAGATCCCTAACTGTAGGATAAAAAGAGATTATACCCTCACATTCAACGGCCTTGCCGTATCGATTCCGAAGAATGAGATAAAAAAGATAGAGGGGATGCAAGGAGTAAAGAGGGTTTATAACGATACAACAAACAGCCTGATGCTTACCAAAAGCGTTCCTCTCATCGGTGCGGACAGGATCTGGCAACTGCACGACTCAGAGGGAAGGAATGTTACCGGAAAAGGGATAGTCGTCTCCGTAATCGATACGGGAATCGACTACAACCATCCTGACCTCGGGGGACCGGGCTTTCCTAATTCACGGGTAATAGGGGGCTATGACTTCGTGAACAACGATGCAGACCCCATGGACGACCACAATCACGGTACACACTGTGCAGGGATAATCGGGGCCAACGGAACTCTGAAGGGAGTGGCTCCCGATGTTCAATTTCTTGCCTACAAAGCATTTAACTCCGAAGGATATGGCTCGACCTCCAATTGCATTGCGGCGATAGAGGCGTCGGTTGAGAACGGAAGCGATGTCATAAGCATGAGCTGGGGCGGGGATGAAAAAGATCCTGACTCACCCCTCTCTCAGGCGCTGGAGAATGCCATGTCCGTGGGGGTGATATGTGTTGCCGCTGCCGGGAACGATGGTCCGGGATATAGCACGGTTTCTTGGCCGGCAGCCCATCCAGATGTGATAGCTGTGGGTGCGACGGATAAAAGCGATAATATAGCTTCTTTCAGTTCAAGAGGCCCTTCCAATCTGGGGGATATGAAGCCGGAGATTGTAGCTCCCGGTGTGAACATATATTCAACTGTAAGAGGTGGATATGATTATATGTCTGGAACATCCATGGCATGTCCTCATGTTTCAGGCACCTCCGCTCTACTTCTTCAGCTTCATCCAGAATGGAGGCAGAAGGATGTGAAAAAATGCCTCATGAACTCCGCCATAGATCTGGGGTACGATACCTATACCCAGGGGCTGGGTAGAATAGATGCCTATGACTCAGCACTTTTCAACCTCAGCATAAATCCTCAGTTAATAGAGCTGAAAAATGTTTCCCACGAGGAGGTAAGTGTCCTTCTGGAAAATAACGGAAACCTTCCGATGAGCATAAACACATCTTTGGAATGTCGCTATGGCCCTGAAGAGTTCAAGGACATAGAGCATTTTCCTGTGAACTATGTTACGGCTACCCCCTCGTCTGTTCGAATTGAGGCACACTCCAACTCTACCCTGAAACTTGTATTTGATGTCCCATCAAACGCTACCATCGGTTATTACCTCGGGAAACTTACCGTAATGGCAGATAGCAGGAATTACTCCGTCCCCTTCAGTTTCGGAGTGGGGGGAGACATCATAATCAACAAAAGCGTAGAATGGACGAACAGAAGCTTTTTGCTCAATGGGAATATCATCGTTGAGGATGGCGGAAACCTGAGTATGGAAAATGTGTCTTTCGTCATGACAGGGCTATATTCCGGGCAGAACGGGATTCTTGTCCGGAAAAACGGGACACTCCGGGCAACGGATATCACCTTTACATCACAATCGAAGTACTACAGGAACCGTATAACTGTGGAAAAAGAAGGGGCATTCCTGATGGAGAACTCCTTTGTAAACCGAACCAAGGGGGTATATCTTTATTCAGATAGTAGCACACTGATGAACAACACCATAAGGCCGGACTGGAACATAGTTAGCAGCACTGGATTCGGCTTCGAACCGCCTCTTGGTGTTATGCTTTATTGCAGGGATTCTTCGCCCTATATATACAACAACACCTTCACGATAACCCCAACTTTTAAGGGAGGATTCTCCTATACAGACGAGTACATCCCGAGATTCAAAGCCATAGTCCTTGTGAACTCCAGTGCCTTTCTTTTTAAAAATAGGATACTTGCTAACGAGGTCCTGAGTGCGGGTGTCTATGCAAAGTATTCGTCCTTCATATCCAGAAACAACAGCTTCAGCGTAAGTGCGTACCTCTATAACCCTCTTTCTACGGGAGTATATCTGATTAATTCCACTGCAATGCTGGAGAACAATACCCTGTATGGGACTGTGCATGTAAATCTTAAGAAAAGATCTAAGGCCACATTCGTGCATACCGCTATAAGCTCTATAAGGAGGGAGGGGGGCTCCGTATACTACTCTGCGCATTTTCTGAGTGTGCTGGTAAAAGACGGGGAGAACAATACGATTTCTGGCCTGAATGTAAGGGTTAATGATATATTTGAGAACCGCATATTCACTGGAAAAACGGATTCCAATGGAGAGGTGAGGTGGATACTCTGCGTAGATTACAGTGTATCAGATGAGGGGAAAAGATACTATACAGCCCACGATGTAGCAGTCTATGATGATACCGCCCATACAAGCACTCAGGTGAACATGAGCACAGATAAGGATTTAACAGTCGTTTTCAATGGAGGTGATACGCCCCCGATGAGGCCTGAGAAGCCAAGCTGCAAGAGGATTGACTACGACTCCTTGTCTATAGATTGGAGGGCATCACCGTCCCTCGATACGGCATATTATCTGATTTACAAATCGCCAGCTGAAACATTCGATTATTCCAATTACTACTTTAACACATCTATGGCCGCATACCCTCTTGCGACGAGTTTCACGGATCCTCATGCTGCAAATGACTGGCACACATGGCATTATACCATTGTAGCAGTCGATGAAAAAGGCCAGAAAAGCCCTCCCTCTTCAATGGTATGGAACGGCGACTGGGCCGTGATTAATGCTCAAAATCATGCAAACCTTACCGCAACGGTTAATGGAAACATATTGATTTTTAACGGTGGGGCTCTGAACTTGGTTAGCTCCGATGTTAAAATCAACTCTTTTGATAAGGAGAATTTTGGGCTTGTCTCCTATAATGGGGCCGCTTTGAGCATAGAAAATACAGTGCTATATAATTCCTCATATCCTTCCTTTTTCTGGATACGTCATAATTCCTCATTTGTTCTGAAGAACAGTATTATAAAGGGTTTTGGCCTTCCGATAAGTGGCAACTACAGAGAGCATGGGATATGGGTGTCCTCAGATCGTGCGGTAATCTCCAATACAACATTTGAAAGGTCTGGGCTCATCATGTATGAGGCCTCTAATTTTAGCGTAAGAGGGAACATAATAAGAAATAATACGGGCCTCAATGGAGAGGATGTTGTTGGGTATAGAGGAGAGGATGGGGGTACTGGAGCTGGAATATATCTTATCGACTCAGAAGAGGGGAGTCTAAGCAATAATACAATATATGATATATTTGGTGGTATAGGAAAACAGACATATTACGCTGGTGCCGGCGGTTCGGGCAGCGGGATATATGTAAACAACTCCCACGATCTTTCCATTGCTGGCAGTTTAATCCATGATATTTATGGAGCCAATGGGGCAGATGGTTTTGATTACGGCTCCGGTGGTAACGGGGGCGTAGGTGCAGGGATGTACATAGTGGCTTCCTCGAGACTCTATTTAGAAAACAATTGGATCTCCAACTGCTATGGAGGTGAGGGTGGCACTGCAAATGAGGGCGAAAATGGCGAAGATGGAAGGGGAGCTGGTGTTTATCTTAGTTCTGTTGGTCGCTCTAAAATAATCAACAATACTGTAGATAACATTCGATACAGTATCTATCTTGAATCTTCAGAGGAAAACAACTTCTTTTCCAACAATATGCACATCACTCCGGGCTCTGTTGGCATCTACATTGATGCCCATTCTCTTAACAATAATATCTCTGAAACAAACAGGGTTAATGGGGATCCTGTGATTTACAGGTATGGTGTTCATGTACCAACTACCATTGAGAACTACAGCCTTGAAAACAATTCGATGCCTACGAATTTGGGGAAGATGGCATTTGTGAGCTGTTCCAATCTTACAGTAATAAACAACACAATCAGCAATCTCACGGGAAGCGAGGTTACTAACAATGTGGCAAGAGGCCTTTACATAAGGAATGTAACATATTCTGTTATTTCCTACAACCATATCTCCAAGATTCTTGGAACTTCTTCGTCTGAGGCGCTTCACATTGACAAGTCATCTGCTGTGATATTGGCTCACAACATCATTGATAACATCTCTGCTGGAGTTTCCAGCGAGATAGGCGGAGCTGGAGGATTTGCTGGGATAAAAATTCAATCATCATCCGATATATCCTTTTTTAAAAACACGGTGTGGGATGTAAAAGGAGGAACTGGAGGTGTTGGGAGATCCAGCACATGGGCTGGAAAGGGTGGCAATGGCGGTGAGGGGGGGATTAATATTCTTTCATCATCTGGGTTTAGAATCTCTGGCAATAATTTTCATAATATTTCTGGGGGAGATGGAGGTAGAGGCGGCTCTGGCACATGGGGAGGCAATGGCGGTAATGGAGGTGATGGTAGAATCTATATCTCAGATTCTGATATGTTTGAATTTTTAAATAATAACATCTCTGACATCATTGGCGGATTGGGGGGTCTTGGCGGTTCTGGCAGTTGGCCGGGCAAGAGAGGTGAAGACGGAAATGGCTATAACCTTTACTTGAATATGGTTAATAACTCTGAAATTTTCAATAACTCTATGAGGGGGGGTGCAAACTGTGGTGTATATCTGCAGGGTTCGGAGAAAAATAGAATATTTTCAAATGATATACGGGCGAGCGTTTCTTCTGTTGGATTTTATATAGATAACGAATCCTTCGATAACAACATATCTGAGACAAATACTGTCAATGGTGATCCAGTTATCTACAGGTATGGCGTACATCTTAAGACCTTTATCGAGGGTTATTCTCTTGGCAACCTATCTGCCCCTACGAATCTAGGAAAGATGGCATTTGTGAGATGCTCCAACATCACAGTGATAAACAACACAATATCGAATTTTACTGGAAATAAAATGACAGAGAAAAAGGCAAGGGCGATAACTCTTGTAGATTCAAAGCTCATCGGAATCAAAGGAAATACGATAACTAGGCATGGTGCGATAGATGGTGAGGAGGTGGACTTCATAGAGGGGATTTATGCAGAAAATAGTACATCTAATATAACTCACAACGATATCTCTGTATCAGATGGGGGCGGTATTTATTCTCTCTCTGCTCAGATTACAATTTATTCAAATAATATAACCAACTGTGGTGATGGGATAGAGATAGAGGGCCCCGCAATGAAGGAATCTATCGTTTCAGATAACTTCATAGAAAATTCCTCTAATCACGGGATATTGTGTTCACATCTATTTTATTCTAAAATAATTGGCAAACCGAGCTTTACACCGACCACGGACCTAGGTTATTTTATATGGGCAGAGAAGAGTGGTCTCTGGCATCTCGCAATCTGTAGCGGTCCCGAAATGCATACATTTAACGGAACTATAGTTTCAGAGGATGGATATAGTAGCTTTACGGGAACTCTTGGTGCTGGTGAATATTGGATTATGACTTTGGGTTCCGAGCAGGAATACACATTTGACATATTTATCGATGGGGAAAGAAGACCTGATCTAGTGTTTATCAGCTCTGTGGGGTGGCACCCTGAGAATATTCCTTTTGTCCTCAAACTATTTGAGGAGAGTAATATCTCAACGGTTAAAATTTTGCGCAACACCATCATGGACTGCAACTATGGGGTTTATCAGACCATGTCTCAAAACATTATAACTGCTGGAAACAACCTTATAGGTAATGAACATGGGCTTTATACAGAAGATTGTTCAAATATAACAATCTATTACAATAACTTTATTAACAATACGATTCAGGCATCTGACAATAGAGATAATTCATGGAATAACTCCTATCCCTACGGCGGCAACTACTGGAGCGATTACAACGGAACGGATATCTACAGCGGCTCGAATCAGGATGACCCCGGAGCAGATTGTATAGGCGATGTGCCATATAATATTACAGGAAATAAGGATAACTACCCTCTTATGCAGCGTGCAGAGCTTCCGAGGCATTCCAATGAGTATCCCGTTGGCGGCGGACGGTCCAACGCAACTCCCGTTATATCAATTCATGTTATAGATGACATGGGGATTAACAGAGATAGTATTGAGTTATATGTAAATGGGTTTAAGGTTTATAAAACACTGACAGAAATCTCCGGAGGCTATAATGTGTCTTATACTCAGGAAATCGCCCTTAAAGATGGAGAAAATGTAACATGCAGGATTGTTGCCTCCGATGTAGAGGGCCATACTCTCGATTATACATGGACTTTCACCGTGGATCGCTCTCCTCCTGATCACTCCGACGAGCATCCGGCTATTGGCGGCTATGCTTATACCAGCAAGCCGACAATATATGTTCATGTCACAGACCCATCTGGCGTTGATGTGAATTCCATTAAGATGTATGTTCAGGGCTACAGGGTTGATTGCTACATCTCTCCGATTGAAGGTGGCTATAATGTATCTTACTTCCATGAGGGTGGTTTCTCTAACAATGAAACTGTCGAGTGCAGAATCGTAGCAGCGGATGTGTTTGCAAATCTACTGGATTTCACATGGAATTTCACCACCCAATTTGTATATGAGGATATACCTGTTCACAAAGGATGGAACCTGATATCATATTCTCTTGTGGCGAGTGGGGATATCGAGCATGTTCTTAACGATGATAATGTAATATGGGATTATGCGGAATGGTACAACCCTCTGGACACCAGCGACCACTGGAAGACGCATATAATCGGGCGGGAAACTAATGACCTCGAGACGATTGATAATACGATGAGCATCTGGCTACATGTAACCTCTGCTGGAGACGGTTATTTAACCTTAACAGGGAAGAGTCCCACATCGACTGCAATAGCCATTCATGCAGGCTGGAACCTTGTGAGTTATCCATCGCTAACTTCCAAACTCATGTCCAATGCAAGTCTCCCTCCAGAGTTGACCAAGATTGCCATGTACGATGAGAATGCAACATATCTTGTTTCGGAGGTGGCAGACTGGACGACGAGTAGTTTTGTACATGGTCATGGCTACTGGCTTTATAGCACGGCGGACACCATATGGACTGTAGATTACTGATTTCCCTCGTTGATGAACACATCTGCCCGCAACCTATAAATACCGTATCCTCCTTCTCAAACTCAGGAGTGTTAAAAATGCCACAAATTGAGATTGTGAAGGGTGTCTATTCCGTTGGAGCGATAGACTGGGACCGGACGGTGTTCGACGAGTTGATACCTCTCCCCGAAGGGACAAGTTACAACGCTTATCTTATAAAGGGGAGCGAGAAGACGGCCCTTATAGACACGGTTGACCCCGCAAAGACCGATGTTCTCTTGGCCAATCTGAAAAAGGCCGGTGTCGAAAGAATAGATTATATCGTGGCCAGCCATGCGGAGCAGGACCACTCCGGCTCCATACCAGCTGTTCTGGAGAAATATCCCGATGCGGTCGTGGTGACCAACGCCAAGTGCAGAGGCTTTCTCATGGACCTTCTTCATATTCCAGAAGGGAAGTTCGTCGAGGTCAAGGACGGAGAGGAGCTCTCTCTCGGTGACAGAACCCTGCGCTTCCTCTTCACGCCCTGGGTCCACTGGCCCGAGACCATGAGCACATATCTGGTTGAGGACAGGATCCTGTTCACCTGCGACTTCTTCGGCTCGCACCTCGCCACCAGTAAACTCTTCGCCGAGGACCACTACGATGTTTACACCGGTGCGAAGCGGTACTATGCCGAGATAATGATGCCGTTTCGAACCATCATAAGGAAGAATGTGGCCATGGTGGAGGAACTGAACCCTGCCATAATCGCACCCAGTCACGGACCCCTCTACCGCAATGTCTCGTTCATAATAGACGCCTACAAGGAGTGGCTCTCCGACGATACTCTGGAGAATATGGTGGTCATCGGTTATGTGTCCATGCACGACAGCACGAGGATTATGGCCGAGAGACTGGCTTCCTCGCTCATAGAGAGAGGCGTTCATGTGAAGATGTTCAACCTCGTGACTGGGGACACAGGAGAGTTTGCCATGTCCCTCGTGGACGCCGCCACCCTTATAATCGCCACACCCACGGTCCTCTCCGGACCCCATCCCGCCGCCCTCTACGCGACATATCTTGCCAGTGCTCTCCGCCCGAAGATGAAGTTCTTCGGGATCATGGGCTCCTACGGCTGGGGGGGCCGAACCGCGGACATCCTCAATGGTATCATGTCCCTAAAGGTGGAGCGGCTGGAACCGCTTCTGATAAAGGGCCTACCCGACGAGGATGGTCTCAAAAAGGTGGAGGAAATGGCGGAGAACATACGAAGGCTTCACGAAGAGGCCGGACTCATCAAGCCGGAGTAATACGGAAATAAAAGGAGGAATGAAAATGATATCGAAGAAGATGGAAGAAGCGCTTAACGACCAGATAAACGAGGAGTTCTACTCGTCGTACCTCTATCTCTCCATGGAGGCCTATTTCGAGGCCCAGAACCTTAAGGGGTTCGCCAACTGGATGCATGTCCAGTATCTGGAGGAGATAGAGCACGGGATGAAGATCTACAACTATATCAACGAGAGAGGGGGGACAGTGAAACTGAAGGCGATAGCCGAGCCCCCGAAGACATGGAAATCGCCCCTGCATGTATTTGAAGAGACCCTGAAGCACGAGAAGCACATAACCGAGCGTATAAATTACCTGGTGAATCTGGCCGAGAAGGAGAAGGACCGCGCCACATTCAACTTCCTGCAGTGGTACATAGACGAGCAGGTGGAAGAGGAAGGGAACGACGAGGAGATAATAGCCAATCTGAAGCTCATCGGCAAGGATGGCAGAGGTCTTCTCATGCTGGACAGGGAACTGGCTCAGAGGGTTTACACCCCGCCGCCTGCGTCGGAGTGAGGCGATAACATGGAGAACCTTGAAAACTACGGACTGGATGAGCTCCTTCTCACCGGCATAAAGAGCGAGGTGGAGGCGGAAGAGGCCTATCTGAAGGTGGCCGATACCATAAAGAACCCGTTCCTGAGGGAGAGGCTGGAGTTCCTCGCAAAGGAGGAGGCGAAGCACAGGGTGTTTCTGGAGAAACTCTTCAAGGAGGCCTATCCCGACAGGAGGATCGAACTGCCTGAGAATAGCAGGATATCCATGCCCGAAATACGGCTTTACGGTGAGGACGGGACCATGAGGGATATCCTCGTGGTGCTGGACGATGCCATGGAGGCCGAGAAGGGGGCGTACGAGTTCTATAACTCGCTGTCCGAGCGGTTCACCGACGAAAGGCTGAGAAAGATCGTGAAGCATCTGGCCCTGATGGAGATGGACCACTATCAGATCCTCGAGATGGAGCGCAGGGACTTTGCTGAGGTCGGGGACATAATGGAGGATCAGGCCTACATGCAGCTGGACGCCAGGTTCTGAAACAAACCCTTCTTTATTTTTCATACTGTTCATTTGTGCCTAAAGAGGCCTGTAATGCACACAATACTCCTTATTTCAGTTTTTCTTGCTTTGCCCTATGAGAAAGTGCAGTTGCAACCGCAATCTATAAATAGAATGAAGAGATATGTTTGTTATCTGTAGGGGGTCTGTGCCCGTTCTCGACTTTGCGAATAGTGGGCGATGGCATCTAATTGCAATGATGGCTGCTTGAAGCATCTCCGGTGTCCGGGCATGGATAAATAAAGGAGATGAATCATATGAAAAGGAAGATAGCAGGAGCCTGTCTGTGCGCTCTGTTAATAATTGGCGGTTTGGGTCCGAGTTTCCCAACAACTGGGAGTGCTCAATTTGACACTGTAAAGGTCACGGGAACAAATACGGACCTTACATGCCTTTTCGGTACGGCTGCCCTAATAGACGGCGATTATAACGCGAGTGAGTGGAGCGATGCGGATAGTTATACTGTTCCGGGAGAGGTGACGGTGTTTACAAAACATGATAGTACATATGCTTATTTCTGCGTGATTGCGCATATGGACACCACAGCGGGCGGATTCTTAGACATTGGCTATTTTGACTGGGATACCGCATATAACAGGGGGGCGGACCCTCAAACCGATGACATTCAGTATAATTGCGATTCCGAGGGTAATTATGTGAACTATTATGTTGGAGATGGCTCGAGCTGGAGTACCAGTACAGCCCCCACAGATGCTCAAATTGCTGCCACTTATGATGCCAGTGAAGGATGCATAGTCTATGAGTCCCGGATGCCGTTGTCAACCCTGAACCAGAACGGGCTCTTCGATGAAGATGGTGAAACTATTGGATTCGAGGTTGCAATGTTCGATGACGATGCGGCAGTCTATGGGGAATGGCCAAACGACTCGGCTAGTGACACTCCCAATACATGGGGAAATCTCACATATTCCCAACCGGTCACCCAAGCCACGGCTACTGGACCGGTGGACTCATCCAACCAAGCGAACATTACCATAACCTACAATTATGTCAACAATCCCTCAGATGTGAGCCTGTATTATACAACCGATGGAGGTGCGAATTGGACATTCATCGGGAATGATACGACCGTAGATGGTTTTTATAATTGGACCGTGCCGGCAGAAGGAACATACGGCTGGTATGCGGTGGGAAATCCTGATGAGGTGCCGCCGGGCAATGGTACGCCTCCTGAGGCCTCGCCTTTTGTATACGACATCACGGCTCCAACGATAACATCGACCAGTCCGATGGATTCAGGGATTGATGTGTCAATTGATGCTGATGTGATAATATCCTTCAGCGAGGAAATGAATACTAGCAGTATTGCATATATCTGCAATCCAGACCCCGGAGGATGGACCGCTTCTTGGAACTCGCCCATCAACGACACTCTGACACTTACCCACAACAATTTCGAGTATTCCGCTCTCTACACATTCAATGTTACCGGAGGGAAAGATATAGTGGGTAATGACCTTGTTATCGGTCCTGTCCCCAATCCTTGGAATTTTACAACAGAATCTAGACCTGTTCCAACAGTGCTCTCTACCGACCCATCTGATGGAGAGCTAGGTGTCAACATCTCCATGAATGTTACGGTGGTATTCAGTGCTCCCATGAACGCCAGTTACATCCCCACATTGGCACAGGAAACGGGGAGCGTGGTGAATTACACTTTCCTTGAATGGAGGACTACAAATCGGGATAATGACACTGCTGTGTGGACACACGATGCATGGACAAAGGAGGAGAGTGTACAGATGAATGTCTCTGACTTTCAGGATGTAAATGAGACTATGGGGACATATCATATGTGGAGTTTCCAGACGAAGAACTATAGTGAAGCAGCAGTAGCTACATGGCCATTTAGCGAGGGTCTTGGCCAGTATACGAACGACACCAGCGGTAATGGTAACAACGGAACGCTCATGCCCACCTATCCAACGAATGTGCCTACATGGACAAGTGGAATAAACGGAAGCGCACTGAGCTTCGATGGAGTGGACGATTATGTAGATTGTGGGAATGGCTCTAGTCTGGCTATTACCGGGGATTTAACAATTGAAGTGTGGGCAAACAAGTTTATTGAGAAAAATGATGAAACACTTGTGATAAAAGGTGAATGGGCTTTCCCCGGTACTTATATGATAAGATACATAAATCCATATCCGGCAGTTGCTGTTTTTGATGGTGCGGGTAATGGAGATTGGATATCTTCTCCAGAACCTGCAAAATTAAACCGGTGGCAACAGATAGTAGGGGTTTATAGTGATGCACAGGACAAACTTTCTATATATGTTGATGGTAGTCTAAAAGCAGAAAAAACGACTACAATCAGTTTATCTAGCAACAATAATTCTCTTCAGATATCAGGGGTTTATAATAATGATGGTAGGCGTTTCAACGGTGTCCTTGATGAAGTATCCATCTGGAATCATGCCCTTACTGCTGAAGAGATTAAAAATCGCTTTAACCTGTATGCTGGTCCAGTTTACAATGTAAATTCAAAAGAATTCTTCCCCACAATTCAAGCAGCCATAGACGATCCTGATACGCTAGACGGCCACACCATTGAAGTCAGTGCTGGGACCTATTATGAGAATGTCGTAGTAAACAAATCTCTGAATATAAAGGGTGTAGGGAAAGATGTTTGCACAATCGACGGTGGTGGAAGTGAAGATGTTGTGAATGTGACTTCAAACAATGTGAGGATTGTCGATTTCACAATTAGTAACAGTGGAAACAACAGTGTCAATTCAGGTATAAGAGGCAGAGGTATTAGCAACTGCACGATAGAAAACAGCAATGTTTCTGGAAACAGCAATGGGATATATTTTTATAAATGTAATAATAATGTGATTGCAAACACAACAGTTTCAGGCAACCTGAACTACGGCATATATCTCGAGTCCTCCAGCAACAACACGATTTATCACAATAATTTAATGAACAACACAAATCAGGCATATAACAATGGGACCAATCACTGGAACTCCAGCTATCCTACGGGTGGCAATTACTGGTCCGATTACCACGGAACTGATAACTACTCTGGTCCGGGGCAGAATGAATCGGGCTTTGACGGTATCGGCGATACTCCATATCCCAATATAGATGGCGATGTGGGGGTGCAGGACAATTATCCCCTGATGCTACCCTGGCCATTTACAATTTTCGTTCGTAATATTGATACCCAAGAGAATTTTCCGAGTATTCAAGCTGCAATAGACGATGCTGACACTTTGAACGGTCACACGCTAGAGACGACTGGGGGTACCGATTACGAGAATGTTGTTGTCGATAAGTCGCTGACCATAAACGGAGCTGGCTGGGAGAATACAATCATAGATGCCGGCGGAAGTGGCAGCACAGTTAGGATCACTGCGGATTGGGTAAACATCACGGGGTTCAAGATTACTGGAGGTGGTGGGGACAGTGCGCATCGGGATGCAGGAATCTATCTTCAAACAGGAAGCAACTGCAATATATGGGAAAACAGCATCACTTGGAATGGATGGACTGGCATCTCTCTCTCGTCTTCCAGCAACAACAGCATCACAAACAACAATGTTTCGAACAATAACATTAATGGCATATATCTTGACTCCTCCAGCAGAAACAATATCACAAATAACATATTCTATGATAACATGAGGTGTGGCATATACCTCTATCACTCCAGTAACACCACTATATCCAATAATCTAGTGTCTAGTAGGGATAATGGCGAAGAAGGAATCTATCTTTATCATTCAGACAATAACATTATATTTAACACCACGGTCTTAAAGCATGGCGGATACGACTCAGAAGGCATATATATCCGTGAGTCCAGCGGTAACACGATTTCTCATAGCAAAGTGGAGCAAACCAGCTTTGGTATTCATATTAGCGCTGGCGCTTCTGGCGCCTCCTCCAATATAATTTCTCATACCAAAGTGGAGCAAAACAAGTATGGGATTTACATCAGTGGGAGCAGCAACACCGTCACCAACAACAGCATCTCAAACAATTCTTATGGTATCGATTGCTGGTCCACCTCCTCCAATACAATCTTAAACAATACCATCTCAAACAACGGTAACGGCATAAGTCTCTCCTACGCATCCTCAAACACTATATTAAATAACACCATGTCGAACAACAATTATGGCATCTATGTTTATTCCTCTGGTAGCAACCACATATACCACAACAATTTCATCAACAATACAAATCAGGCATATAACAGTGGGACCAACTCCTGGGACAACGGCTACCCCTCCGGCGGCAACTACTGGAGCGATTACACTGGCGTAGATATTTACTCCGGTCCGGGCCAGAACGAATCAGGGGCAGACGGCATCGGAGATACACCTTACACATTCACCGGCGGTCAGGACAATTATCCGTTCATCGGGATTGGTTGGACGCCTATTCATAACCTTGATACGGATGAATTCTTTGATACAATTCAGGAAGCAATAGATGACCCCGATACATTGGATGGTCACACAATTGAAGTTAGTGCTGGAACCTATTATGAAAATGTGATCATTAATAAGTCGCTAACTATAAAGGGTGCTGGGCAGATAATTGATGGTGGCGGCATTGGGGATGTTGTTCATGTCACGGCTGATTGGGCGAATATTACAGGATTCACAATCACTAACTCAGGTAACAACACTGATGATGGGGGAATAAAACTTGACAATGTGCAAAATTGTTATGTTGCAAATAATAATCTCTTATCGAACAGTAACGGTATATATCTTTCCTATTCCAACGGTAACACATTATCAAACAATACTGCTTTTTCGAACGAACTCGGTATCCGTGTAGTCTCCTCCAGTGGCAATTTCATCTATCACAATAACTTCATCAACAATACGAATCAGGCCTATGATGATAGCACCAACTTCTGGAACCTCACCTACCCCTCTGGAGGCAATTATTGGAGCGATTATGCCGGTATGGATAATTACAGCGGCCCTAGCCAGAATATAAGCGGTAGTGACGGAATTGGCGATACGCCCCATAAATTCACTGGCGGTCAAGACAATTATCCGTTCATGGGGGAGAACAGTTGGATGCCCATTCATAACCTCGACACGGATGAATTCTTCCCTACAATTCAAGCAGCCATAGACGACCCCGACACATTGAATGGCCACACGATAGAAGTCAGTCCTGGCATTTATTACGAGAATGTTGTTGTCGACAAGTCGCTGACCATAAACGGAGCTGGCTGGGAGAATACAATCATAGATGCCGGCGGAAGTGGCAGCACAGTTAGGATCACTGCGGATTGGGTAAACATCACGGGGTTCAAGATTACTGGAGGTGGTGGGGACAGTGCGCATCGGGATGCAGGAATCTATCTTCAAACAGGAAGCAACTGCAATATATGGGAAAACAGCATCACTTGGAATGGATGGACTGGCATCTCTCTCTCGTCTTCCAGCAACAACAGCATCACAAACAACAATGTTTCGAACAATAACATTAATGGCATATATCTTGACTCCTCCAGCAGAAACAATATCACAAATAACATATTCTATGATAACATGAGGTGTGGCATATACCTCTATCACTCCAGTAACACCACTATATCCAATAATCTAGTGTCTAGTAGGGATAATGGCGAAGAAGGAATCTATCTTTATCATTCAGACAATAACATTATATTTAACACCACGGTCTTAAAGCATGGCGGATACGACTCAGAAGGCATATATATCCGTGAGTCCAGCGGTAACACGATTTCTCATAGCAAAGTGGAGCAAACCAGCTTTGGTATTCATATTAGCGCTGGCGCTTCTGGCGCCTCCTCCAATATAATTTCTCATACCAAAGTGGAGCAAAACAAGTATGGGATTTACATCAGTGGGAGCAGCAACACCGTCACCAACAACAGCATCTCAAACAATTCTTATGGTATCGATTGCTGGTCCACCTCCTCCAATACAATCTTAAACAATACCATCTCAAACAACGGTAACGGCATAAGTCTCTCCTACGCATCCTCAAACACTATATTAAATAACACCATGTCGAACAACAATTATGGCATCTATGTTTATTCCTCTGGTAGCAACCACATATACCACAACAATTTCATCAACAATACAAATCAGGCATATAACAGTGGGACCAACTCCTGGGACAACGGCTACCCCTCCGGCGGCAACTACTGGAGCGATTACACTGGCGTAGATATTTACTCCGGTCCGGGCCAGAACGAATCAGGGGCAGACGGCATCGGAGATACACCTTACACATTCACCGGCGGTCAGGACAATTATCCTCTGATGTATCCATGGGGAACCCCAATACACACCAATGAATATCCGTACATCAACTCCTACATAAACGACCCCAGCCCGACAATATGGGTACATGTGACAGATGATATGGCGGTGGACATCAACAGCATCCGTC
>CAZKII010000004.1:0-23810 GCA_964552865.1 uncultured Thermoplasmata archaeon
GATTCCAGCAACCATTAAATACCCCTCCTCCCTCCTTTTTCCCATGCCAGAAAGAATTGTCATCATCGGCCTCGGATTCGGCGGTTTCTCAGCGGCCAGAGCGGCGCGGGGCCAGAACAGGGAAGCGGAAATAATCGTTCTGGAACGGAGGAAGGAGTACGACGGATTCTCCCCCTGCGGAATCCCCTATGCCATTGAAGGCGATGTCCCCATGGGCAGCCTGATTCACAGCTACGGCCTCGATAGGATGCGGGTTCAGGTGAAACTCGGATACGAGGCCCTGTCTGTAGATGCCAGCGCAAAGACGGTGCGGGTCAGTGGGCCTGACGGCGAGGAGTCCCTTTCCTACGATTCCCTGATAATATCCAGCGGTTCTTCCCCTTTCATCCCCCCCGTTCCCGGTGCGGATCTGCAGGGCGTCTTTGTGGTCTCCACTCCCGATGACGGCGAGAGGATCTCACGGGCCGCCGGCTCGTCGGAGAACGCGGTGGTGGTCGGTGCAGGGGCCATCGGGCTGGAAACGGCCTATGCCCTGAAAAAGAAAGGGCTGAATGTCACTGTTGTCGAGATGCTGGACCGCCCTCTCCCGAACTCTCTGGATAAGGACATGGCGTCGATCCTTCTGAAGAGCATGGAGGCCTCCGGCATAAGGATGCTCATGGAAAAGAGGCTTGAAACCATCAACGGCTCCGAAAGTGTGCGGTCTGTCACCGTCGCAGGCGAGGAAATCCCCGCGGACATGGTGATAATGTCCGTTGGCGTGCGGCCGAACACCCGCTTTCTCGAAGGTTCCGGCGTGGAGGTCGGCAGGGGCATAATCACCGATGAGAGGATGGAGACCTCCGTTCCCGGCATATACGCCGTTGGAGACTGCGTGGAGAGCTTCTCCCTCATAGACCGGAGCAGAGGCAACTGCTGGCTGGCCACTGCGGCCCATCATCAGGGTTCAGTGGCAGGGATAAACGCCGCCGGTGGAGATGCGAAATACCCCGGTTATCTCTGCACCTTCGTCTCCCGAATAGGGGGCCTTGAGGTCGCGGCCACGGGATACACCGCGGACCGGGCGAAGTCCGTCGGCTATGAGGTTGTTTCCGGGAAGGCCAAGGGGCTCGACAGGCCGCACTGGTATCCCGGAGCGGAGGAGGTCAGTGTGAAGGTCATCGCCGATAAAAAGGACGGCAGGATTCTGGGCGCTCAGGTGGTGGGTGCGAATGCCGGCCAGCGCGTCAATACATTCTCGGCCCTCATAACCGCAGGTGCCACAGTAGAACATGCAGAACGGCTGGAACTGTCCTACTCTCCCCCTGTCTCCGATGTGTACGACCCGGTTGTGACCGCTCTGGAGGTCTGCGCCAGAAAGATGAGAAGGTGAATTATTTAAACTCCCAATCCTGCCGTCATAACGGTTTAATACCGGTGTGTTATACCCCTCTCTCCCGGGGGATGTAAGATGGTAAGACCTATTCCGGACGACGAACTGAAACAGATGTGGGAGGAGTTTCTCACCGACTACGAGTACCTGCCCAGACTGGAGAAGGCGGCCGACGCCTATCCCGACAACCGGAGCTTTGTCATAGATGCCGGGGACATTCAGGAGTACAGCGTCGATTTTCTGGAGTACCTGCTTAAAGAGCCGGAAAGGGTCATCGCCGTGGGTCAGGCAGTGCTCTCGGATTACTATCCGCCGGACACCATCCCCGAAGGGGAGAGATTGAACCTCAGGGTCATCGGCATCTCCAGAAAGGAGTATATCGCCATTCGCGACCTGAGGAGCGAGCATATCGGAACCTTTGTCTCCATGGAGGGCCTTGTGAAGAAGGTCACCGAGGTGAGGCCGAAGCTGGTGGACGGTGTGTTCAGGTGCCGCAGTTGCGGTGCCCTCATACATCAGAAACAGACCGGATCCGAGCTGACGCGCCCACCCATCTGCTATGAAGAGCAGGGGGGATGCGGTAAGAAGACCGTTTTCTCGCTGGTGCCCCAGTTCTCTACCTTCGAGGATTATCAGAGGATAGAGATTCAGGAGATCCCGGAAGGCCTCAGGGGCGGGGACCAGCCCGCAAGGCTCCCGGCCAATCTGGTGGACGACCTCACCGGAAAGATCTCCGCCGGAGACCGCGTCGTTCTTCACGGAATCCTCAGGAGCGTTCCGAGGAAGAGCGGGGGCCAGCTGACCACCACATTCGATATCATGCTGGATGTGAACTCCTACGAGCTCGAGAGGCACGACATAGACGAGTTCGAGCCGACCCCGGAGGACATAGAGCGCATCATCAAGGAGGGGAAGGACCCCGACCTCTTCGAGAACCTGACCCAGTCCATCTCACCCACCATAAAAGGCCACGAGGAGGTCAAGTGGGCCATCGTGCTGCAGATGTTCGGCGGCGTCACCAAGGTCATGGACGACGGTACCAGAGTGAGGGGGGACATACACATACTCCTGTTCGGAGACCCCGGAACAGCCAAATCCCAGCTGTTGAGGTATGCGGCCTCCCTTGCCCCCAGGGGGATGTACGCCTCCGGCCGCTCCGCCAGTGCCGCGGGCCTGACAGCCGCCGCGGTGAAGGACGAGTTCGGCGAGGGGAGATGGGTTCTGGAGGCGGGTGCGCTGGTCCTTGCGGACATGGGGCTTGCTGCCATTGACGAGCTGGATAAGATGGATAAGAACGACAGGAGCAGCATGCACGAGGCCATGGAGCAGCAGTCAATCACGGTCAACAAGGCGGGAATCTCCGCGACACTGCAGTCAAGGTGCTCCGTTCTCGCTGCGGCCAACCCGAAGTTCGGAAGGTTCATACAGGGCAAGGACTTTCTGGAGCAACTGGACATACCCCCGCCTCTGCTTTCGAGGTTCGACCTCATATTCACGATAAAGGACAAGCCGGATGAGGAGACGGATCGGTCCATAGCGTCGCACATACTCATAGGCCACCAGAGAGGCGAGGCGCGTCTTCTCGAGGAGATGGACATGGCCGATGAGGATGTTCAGAAGATACTGTCCACTTCCGAGGAGTTCAAGCCCCATTTCGAGGCGGAGTTCCTGAAAAAGTACATAGCGTATGCGAAGAAGATCGTGCCGCTCTTCACAGAGGAGGCCAGAAAGAAGCTCGAGGACTTCTATGTGAGCCAGAGAAACCCTGCCGTGCCTCCGGGAACCGAGGAGGACAAGAGCCTCAAGGCGGTGTTCACGGCGAGGCAGATGGAGGGGCTTATAAGGCTGGCGGAGGCGACCGCCAGGGCCAGACTCTCCAGCAGGGTCGAGGGGATAGACGCGGATGTGGCGATCAAGCTGTATAAGGATTATCTCGAGGCGCTGGGTGATGCGGCCTACGAGGCCACCACTGCGGTCCCGCGCTCTCAGGTCTCCCGGAGGCTGGCGATAGAGGAGGCCATTCCCAAGAGCGACCAGGAGGCGTTGAGCGTGGAGGACATCACCAAGATCGCCAGGGCCACCAATCCGGCCATCACTGAGGACGAGGTCCGTAAGATTCTGGTCAATATGGCCACGGGCGGCTATGTGTACGAGCCGAAATCTGGCTATTACAAGAGGGCGATGTGATGAAGATAAGGATGAAGATATACCCCTCCGCCGACGGCCCGTTTGTCGCGGCGTGCGATGCCGAACTGGTTGGAAGCCATCTTCGTGAAGGGAATCTGAGGCTGGATCTGACCGAGGATTTTCTGGGGAGCGAGGATATCGACGAGGGCGTGTTCGCCGCATATCTGGCCGACGCGGTCATCGGGAACCTGTCCGGAGAGGTCACCGTAGGGATAGCTCTGGAGGCAGGGCTGGTGGATAAGGACCGAATCCTTTACATCGAGGGTGTACCGCACGCCCAGTTCGTCAGGATGCTGTGACCTACCGAAAGTATTAAATCGGACCTTTCGGCATGTGGAAGCATGTACTGCGTGAAGTGCGGCCGTGAGACCGACAGGCTCTATGAGCATCTGTGTGCCGAGTGTTTCGCTTCCAGCCGTGCTTTTGTGGAGTTTCCGAAGGATGTCATAGTGCACTCATGCAGGTCCTGCGGCAGGTTCGAGGTGCTGGGGGGATGGAGGGACTCTTCCATGGAGGAGGCGCTGGAAGCAGCGGTGATGGAGGGCATCCTCATTGAGAACGGTGTCGATCTGGTGGATTACGCGATAGATGTGGAGCAGCGCAGCGAGATCCACTACTCCGCGACCGCCCGCCTCGTTCTGGAGATCGCTGGGCTAACCGTGGAGAAAGAGGGGAAGATGAGGGTGAGGCACAGGGAGACCACCTGCCCCGTCTGCCAGAAGGTTCGCAGCAACTACTACGAGGCCATAATACAGGTGCGTCCCGCGGCCGGAACCCGGTTCAGAGAGGACGAACTGGAGAGCATAAGCGAGGACATACGCAGGCGCGTGGTCGCGGGTTTCGACAGGAATCCAGATGTGTTCATAACCAAGGAGGAGGACATGCACGGCGGCCGGGATTTCTACATGGGGAACAAGTCCTTCGCCCAGCGCATAGCTAGAGCCCTTGTGAAGGCCTACGGCGCCACATATACGGAGTCATCCAGCCTCTGGGGGATGAAAGAGGGGAGGGAGATCTATCGGATGACCTATCTCGTCCGCCTCCCGCCCTACCGCTCCGGGGATTTCATAGAGAAGGACGGAAGGCTCTATCTTCTCACATCCTTCGGCTCCGACCGCCTACAGTGCACCGATCTGGAAACATGGTTCGAGTTCTCCTTCGATAAGGGGGGCCGCCTGAAGGTCATAGGCGATGCTGGCATGGTCCGCTCTGCAGTGGTGGTCTCGGAGAGCGAAAGGGAGGTTCAGGTGATGGACCCGGTGGATTACAGAACGGTGGATGTGAGGAAGCCGGCCGGTTTCGTCCCGGGCGAGAGCGTGCAGGTGATACGCCACGAGGAAAGGCTGTATCTTGTCCCGTCCGCCGAAGGCGAGAACGGCCACTGAAACCTTTTTAAGGCCCCTATCTATCCGCACCCATGCCCGGTTTCGATATCCTCGCGGTAGCTGCCCTCGGCCTCATAGCGCTCGGCCGCCTCTCCGGAGTGAGAACGGGGCATCTGCTGACCGCTGTGGGCTGGGTCGTGTTCGGGTTCTACTGGGTTCTGGAATTTCCGTATTATCTGGGCATTGCGGACTTCATCAACGCGGTCCTTGTCCTCGCGGCCCTCCCTGTGTTTCTGTTCATGGCCTACCACGAGTTTCTGTCCTATGAGTGGGATGAGGACTACCGCCCTCTGTCGTTCCTCGCTTCGGTCGCCGCAGGGACCGGCCTTCCCTATTTTTTCATAAAGTATGTTCCGTTCATTTCCAAGGCGCTCATAGATGCCGTTGCGTACCAGGCGGTCTGGATCGCCAACATGCTGGGCCTGAACCTCTCTGTTTCCGGTGGTTCAATGGTCAATGGTGAGTATATGGCGCACATAGACGGGGTTCCAATAAGCATAATACTTGCCTGCACAGGCATACAGGCCATTCTGGTGGCCTTTTCTCTCATCTATTTCAGCAGGGGGGAGAAAGCGGTTAAGAGACACCTTCTGCTTCTGGTCATCCCGATGATATATGTTTCAAACCTTATGAGGAATGTCATAGTATTCCTTATGGTAGATGCCAACGGCGTTTCTCAGTTCGACTTCGCACATAATGTGGTGGGTAAGGGCCTCAGCACCGTGGTGCTTCTTATCCTCACCTTCTATACTTTTAACACGCTCCCGGAGATGTACGACGACATAAACGGCCTCTTCGACCTGCCGTGGAGGAAGGAGCCCGGCCACGATTATGTCGCCCACTTCGATTCCATGCTGGGGATGAAGAAGGACGGGGACGGGGAAGCAGCATCTGAGGGGAGCGAGCAGGAGTAACTTTTTTACCCTTCGGCGTATAGGGTCCTGTGATGACAGACAGCAGAGTGATCCTGGCCCTCGACATGACGGACTGTGAAAAAGCGCTGGATACGGTATCCAGAGTTTCCCCTTACATCGCTTTTGTGAAGATCAACTGGCCCATCGTGCTTGCCTGCGGGCCGGAGATAATAACGAGGATTTCCGGCATGGCCTCTGTGATATGCGACTTCAAGGTTGCGGACATACCCAACACCGACAGGCTGATAATCGAACAACTGGCCGCGAGAGGAGCGGCGGGTGTCATCGTTCACGGCTTCACTGGCTCGGATTCTCTGGAGATGTGCGTGGAGACCGGGCACTCGTTGGGGCTGAAGGTTTTCGTGGTCTCGGAGATGAGCCATCCCGGAGGCCGGGAGTTCACTGCGGCCCATGCGGAGGAGATCGTAGAAATGGCTGCGAGGTACGGCGCGGACGGCATCATCGCTCCTGCCACGCGTCCGGACAGGCTTGCGGAGATCAGAAGGCTTGCAGGTGATATGCTCATCCTCTCTCCCGGAGTCGGCGCCCAAGGTGGAAGCCCATCGGACAGCATAAGGGCCGGGGCGGACTATATCATAGTGGGCAGAGGGATATATCAGGCGGAAAACCCGGAAGAAGCCGCCAAAAACTATTTTTCAGACGCTTCTGCCGCCTACATGGCCAAGAAAAATCTATAAATACTTGAGGCATATCGCTTCAAGACCGAAGGGTGATAATTATGTCAAAGATGCCCAAGATAAGAGCAGATGAAGAACCAAAACAGGTGGAGAAAGGGCAGAGGTCTCTCTTTGCCGGTCCGGTCTCTCAGTGGCTGGCCGACAACTGGGGGAACCTGCTCCTCATGTTAACCATAGTCGGAATCGCCTTCTTCCTGAGGACGTACTTCGGCTTCGGCCCCGCAACCCAGAACGGATTTCTGGTGTCCGGCGGATCCGATTCCTACTACCACAAGAGGATCATAGACTACGCTCTCTCCACCGGGCATCAACTCTATCAGGACCCTCTTATCAATTACCCTCTCAGTACGAGGAATCCGAGGCCGCCCCTCTTCGTATGGAGCAGCGTCATACTGGGCTATCTCTTCTCCCCGCTGGTGGGGAGCGTGGAGGTCGCCACATGGTACGCCTTCCTCTTCAACACGGCCTTCTGGGGCTCCATGACCGTCATCCCCGTCTATTTCATCACCAAGGAATCCTTTGGTAAGAAGGCGGGCTTCATCGCAGCGTTCCTGCTGGCCATAATGCCGGGTCATATCGAGAGAAGCGTCTTCAGCAACGCAGACCACGATGCCATGGTGCAGTTCTTCGTGGTGCTGGCGTTCTTCTTCTTCCTGAAGGCCCTGAAGACCATAAACGGCTCGCGCTGGGTGAAGGATTGGAGGAAGAAGGACGAGGTCATCAGCGGTATAAAGGAGTACTTCGCTTCCAACCGCACTTCCATTCTCTATTCCCTCATGGCCGCTCTGGCCCTCTCGGCCATTGCGATGATCTGGAAGGGGTTCTCTTATGTGGTGGTCATCATACTCGTGTACTATCTGGTGGATCTGGTCATCAGCCGTTTCAAGAACAGGGATACGATGGGCAGCACCATGGTACTGGCCATAACCCTCTCCGCATTCTTCCTAATCGTCCTGCCGATCTATCTCAACGCGCATATATTCAAGACATGGTACGATGTACCGCTCCTGATGTTTCTGGGCCTTCTCTTCGTGGGGGTCATATTCACCGTTACCAGAGACTATCCGTGGACCCTTGTATTCGGCATATTCCTGCTGGTCATGTCTATTGGATATCTCCTTTTCATGGTGATATTCCCCTCCATTGGCCACGATGTACTGAGCGGCCAGGGCTATCTCGTTCAGAGCAAGCTTTATACCACAATTTCCGAGGCTCAGGCTCCGGGCTTCAGCCATCTGGCCATGTCCTTCGGGATGGTCAGTTTCTATCTGGCGTTCATCGGCGTCGCATGGGCGGCGGTGAAGATACCGAAGAAAGCCACTGCGGACTTCATCTTCGTGGTGGTGTGGGTGGCGGTGGCCATATACATGGCTACCTCGGCGGGAAGGTTCGTGTTTAACGCATCCCCTGCCTTTGCCATAACCTCCGGCTGGATTCTTGCGATAATCATCGATGCGCTTCACCTGAAGGATATAAAGAGGAATGCCAGAGGCTTTGACTGGAAGCACCCGTGGCCCACGATAAAGAAGGCCATAAAGGTGCGCCATGTGCTCGGAGTCATCTTCGTTGCGTTCATGATAATCTTCCCGAATGTGTGGTATGCTGTGGACGCGGGGATACCGTATGAGGTGAAGAGGACATACGATAATCAGATAAACGAAACCCTTCCGAGCTTCCTCGCATCACCCGCCCGCCCCCAGAACAGCATGTGGTATCTGGGTGCCTTCGGCTACTCTCTGCCCCTGAATTCCAATTACTGGCCCGCGGCATGGAGATGGTTCTCATCTCAGGATGCGAACATTTACCCGGAGGCGGACCGGCCCGCATTCGTGAGCTGGTGGGATTACGGTTTCGAGGCCGCACAGGAGGGGCATCACCCCACGGTGGCGGATAACTTCCAGAACGGGTACCAGTGGGCAGGAAATGTCATAACCGCCCAGAACGAGAGCGAGACCATTGCCCTTTTCGAGGCGAGGATAATCGAGACGGCGGTTATTTCTGCTGAGAACCCCGACAGAACCGTCTCCCCCAACATGAATCCGGTCACTCTGGGGCAGATCACGGCTCTCATGGACAAGTACGGAGTTGACACTCAGAAGGTCATAGACATCATAAACAATCCGGAGAACTATGTCGAGGTGGTTCTGAAGAACCCGGATGTGTACGGCTACTATAACTACGATCTCTCTCCCACCAATGCGAAGTATGCAATGCTCAAGGTGGAGCTCTCCAAGATCGGCGAGCAGAAGGAGGTCTGGATGTACAACGAACTCCGCGCACTCACTGGTGACAGCATCCAGTACTTCGCCATCGATTCCAGACTATTCCCGTTCGATGCCAGATCGACCGGTATCTTCTACGCTCCTGTGAAACTGTCCGACCGCAGGATCGATAACGGCACGCGGAATCCCATAGATTTCTACGACATAAAGGCGGTGGACGAGTACGGAAAGGAGCACGAACTCGACGAGAAGCTGGACCCGCAGCTGAAGATAACCTCCTATCAGATCCATTATAAGGATATGTTCTACGATTCCATGCTGTACAGGGCGTACATAGGATACAGCGGAAAGGACATCGGTCAGCCGGACGACACCAGCATCCCCGGTCTCTCCGGGTCCCTCCAGCAGCAGCATCCTATGCAGGCGTGGAACATGAGCCATTTCAAGCTTGTCTACGTGACCGCCTACTACAATCCCTATCCTTCCGATCAGGTAAGAGACCATCCGGAGGCGTGGACCGCGGTATCCTACGAGGATGCGGCACACTATCAGGAGGAGATAAAGGCGGGGAACATGACAGGAGTTGTGGATATGACGCCGGGTTCGGGCCTCAGGCAGGGTGTGGTCTTCGTGAAGTACTATGACGGAGCCATAATCAACGGGACGGTCAGGATGGACACCGGCGCTCCGGTTCCCGGCGTGAGGGTCACCGTTCTGGACGAGTACGGCATCCCGCACGATTCCGCATTGACTGACGAGAACGGCAGGTACTCCGTGCTCTCCGTTGCCGGAAACATGACCGTCGTGGCTTCCACGGGAGACCCGAATCCGCTGACCATGATCGGGGCCGACCTCTATGCCACCAGCGTGCATGTCTCCGAGGACCAGGCCATGCGGGTGCGCGAAGACCTGAATATGGACGGTGTGTTCGACTACAACATCAATCAGGATCTCATAATCACATCCGGTGGCATCGGAGGGACCGTGTTCTGGGATGTGGATGGCGATAGTTCCAGAAGCGGTCCGGATCAGGTGATTGACGGAGGCGAGCTCATTCTCTCCTACAGCAACGGTACATTCGAGGAATCGGTCAATATATCGGCCGACGGCCTGTTCGCTGCGGCGCACCTGATTCCCGGCACATACACGGCCAGTCTCCGTATGAACGGTGTCGCCGTGTCTTCCCCCACGAAGGTGGTGGTCAAGGAAGGCGAGACCTCCACAGCCAGTATTGCGATTCCCACAGGGCATGTGGATGTTCTGGCGAGGGATTCGGCATCGAGGAATGTCAGTCTCTCTCTTTCGCTGGTGAATTCCACCACAGGAGAGGTTGTCGGATCGGCTCAGACCGATGCAAACGGTACAGGGGCAATAGAGCCACTTCTTCCGGGGGAATACGAGCTGATCTCGGCCGACTCGCAGTACACATTCTCTCCGGTGGTGGTTTCAGTGAGCAGCGGGAAGCATTCCGAGGTGAATGTCACGGCATACCGCTCCGTTAATGTGTCCGGCAAAGTGACCCTCAACGGAAGAGCGGTTGATCATACCACGCTCTTCTTCAACTGCAGGAATATGACCTATTCCGCATCCTCCCTTGTCCGGGACGGCGAGTATTCGGTCTCCCTTCCGGCGGGATATGTGTTCGATGTTCAATCCCTCTATATCTCTGGCGAGAATCACTATGCCTGTGCGGACAGTGTCTTTGCCGACTCGGACAGGAGCGTGGATATGACCTTCGCTCCGGCATATCGCGTTTACGGAACCGCTCATCCGCCCATGAGCACCACACAGGGTCTCAGAGGCGGAACCATTCATTTCTTCTCCCAGGACAGCGACATAGTGGCCATTACATATGTGGGCGGTGCTTACGAGGCATGGCTCCCTGCCGGCTCCTACGATGTCTATCTGGGAGGACCTCAGATATCATTTATCGACCACATCTCGGTGTCCTCCGATATGGAATACAACATCAACACCCACTACGGCTTCGAGCTGAGCGGTCAGGTCTGGATGGATTCCAACGGAAACGGTCAGATGGATTCCGGCGAGGCCGTTGAGGGCGTGGAGCTCTCGGCGGTGAGCACCGATGGGATCTCGGTCCGCACCATGTCCAACGATACGGGTTACGCCTTCTATCTCGTGCCCGGCACATACTCCGTCCGGGTCGAGAGCGGCATATACGAACCTGTGGACCTGAATGTGGTTATCGGCAGCTCCAACATGACCATGAATGTGAATCTGAAGTACAGGAACATAACGCTGAAAGGCACGGTTACCGACGAGTCCGGCTCGCCCCTGAGCGGCATTGCCATCTCGCTTCTCTCTAACGACCAGCGCTCCTCTTACCATGTCACCACAGACGCCTCCGGTGGATACGCCGTCGATATGCGGCCCACCGACTACCGCCTGTTAGTGGATCAGAATGTCACCACATGGATAAAATACCTTTACGAGACCCCCGTCTCGCTTCTCCCCGGTTCGCCCGACACATACATGAACATAACGCTCCGGGAGATGGTGAGCGTGAACGGAAGCATACTCAACAGGCCCTCCGAGAACTCCACCACCGTGCTGAGATTCATCGGGAACGGCGATAGCAAGAACATCACGGTGGAAGGGGAGGCATACAGCACCTATCTCATACCGGGCAACTATTCCGTGGAGGCCGTTTCCACTCTGGACGGCGTCACATACATGAATCTCTCCCTTCTCAATGTCGACCTGTTCGGTCCTGCCGTTTACAACGCTTCGCTTCTTCCGACCTATCATGCTGACGGCACCATTGAGTACGACGGGCAGACTCTCGAGCGGGACATGGTCATCCGCTTCACTGCGCAGAACGGTGCGTGGAAGGAGACCACAACGCCGGATGGGCGCTATTCCGTGGATCTTCCGGAGGGGAACTATACCGTTTCCGGCCATTACAGGACAGTGGACACTGTTGACGGCGTCAGGCGGTATGTGGTCTATACGGTCAACGACTCGCTGGAACTGACATCGAGCGTTTCCCGGACGCTGTCCCTTACGAGGTTCCTCGACAATTACACGCTTTCCGGCACGGTTTACGGCCTGAACGGCCTGGGAGTCCGGGCTTCCCTTCAATTCGTCGCCCTTAACGAGACGGCGATGGACGCAACTGCGGAGAGCGGTTATGACGGGGCGTATTCGGTAGAGCTGGCTCCCGGTCAGTATTCGCTCTATGTTCTGAGGCAGGACGATAACTCGGTGAATGTGACAACCTTTACACAGCCGAAGGGAGGCACGCTTCTGAACATCTCTCTTGAGGAAGGTCTTCTTCTCAGGGGATCCCTGCTGACCGATACCGGTGGACCAGTTCCCTATGCCGATGTCACTGTCACCGATGGGACCGGTTCCATGGTCAGTACCGCTGCCGATTCGGAGGCGGCATATTCGGTCTATCTTCCGGCGGGAGAGTACGATGTTTCGGCGCGCGGCTCTGTGGTGGAGCACGGAATGAGCGTCGATTTTGCCGGAAGCGATCATGCGGCTCTTTTCGCCCCGACAAAACTCGATCTCTCTCTGGACCGGAATGTGGTCTACAGTTCTGCGATAAAGTGGGACAGCAGGCAGGCGAGGACCGTAAAGGGCGGTGAAACGGTCACCTACACCTTTACCGTGGAGAATACCGGCAATGTGAAGGACACATACGACATCTCGGCCAGTGTCCCGGATGGCTGGACCTACGAGCTTACCAAGGACAATGTCACCCTTGACTTTGGAGTGATGAACACCACCACTGTGGGGATCACCATCACCACCAGTCCCGACTCCCTTGTTGAGCACAGCCCGGTGACGGTTTACGCGATTTCCAAGGAAAAGCCGAACACCCGTCCTGCCAAAGTCCTGGAACTGGGCATCGAGCCGGAGTATGCGGTATCCATTCTGGATCAGAGCGGCGGCAATATAAGCGCCACATCGGTCAGTTACAAGGTTCGTGTGATGAACGACGGAAATGTGAAGGACACCTTCACACTCACCATCTCAAACAAGGAGGACCTGAAGGACCTCGGATGGAACGCTGTTCTCATAGACCCCACCACCAGTGCCGAGACTCAGGAGGCCATTGTGGATGTGGATGCCATGCAGGGGGCCGATGTTACGATAATCCTCAAGCCGATAAAGACCTATCCTGCGGTTACGACCCCAGTGATTCTCTATGCCGAATCCACGGAGCACAATGTCTCTACGACCCACTCGCTTTCTTTGGCGCTTCCGGACCTTGCCCCCTCGCGCAATTCCTTTACGGTTAGCGGGGAATCCGTCAGCCTGGTGGCTCCCGATTATCTCACCTATAACATGACCCAGCTGGCCATACTTGTGGTACTCGCTGTTGCCGCGGTTTATCTGGCGAGAAAGAAGGGGGTGATCTGATGCGAGCGCATTACGCTCTGATTGTTGTACTCGCTCTACTTACGGTGTCCGTTGTTCCGGCAGGGCATGTCTCCGCGGCAGGAGAGGTCTTCATCAGGCTGGACGGGCCCACCGCAATGGCCACAGGAAGCTCTCAGATGTACACACTCACCATTTCCGGCGGACCCGGAGAGGAGGGCGGTAACTTTTCGTACAGAATAAGCCTCGACGGCCTCAACACCACAGGCGCGTCCGTGAGCCCGATGACAGGCAATAGCACCAGCGGAACCTTCTCCCTGAACATAACCGCTCCGAACATTCCGCAGACCCTTAAGGTAATGGTCAACGCCACATCCAGCAATGCCGCAAGGTCGGTGACGGTGGAAAAGACATTCTCCATCCAGATCCTGCGCCCCATCGTCATCTCTCAGGGCATACTGAACTCCGGAGACATGGAGGCCAAGAATGTGCTGGTGAAGTTCTATGTGGACGATAAGTTCATAGGGAGCAAGGTGGTGGATGTCCCTGCGAAATCCAATGTAACGGTGAAGTACGACTGGATAGCCGTCAATGAGAAGCCGGGTGCCCATCAGGTCAAGGTGGTGCTGGATGCGAGCAACGAGCTGGTGGAGCTTTCCGAGGGGAACAATGTCGCCTACAGCACGATCTACATCAAGGGGAGCAATACGCTAACGACAATCCTCTGGGTATCCATCGCGTCTCTGCTGGTGCTTCTGTTCCTTCTGTACAGCATGAAGGGGAAGAAAAAGAAGTATGCCAGGAAGTACAGGTAGATCAAACCCTTTTTTCCTGTCTTTTTTCATGTCCTCAGAAGCTCTTCTGAAATCTCGTCGAAGTATCTGCCCAGATCTTCCTGAAGCAGTCTCTTTTTAAAGGGAGGTAGAATGAGGTATCCGTGGTTTTTGGAGAGGTCCAGCGGTTTTCTTCTGAACTCGTCCTCATGCATGAATCCGTTCTTTTCGAAGAATTTTTCCGCGGAATGGTTCAGAGGTTTTGCTATTATGTATCCCGGAACCTGTGCGCTTCCCAGAAGAAGGAGGCGAAAGCCGAGTTTCTGCTCTCTGAGGCCTTTTATGGTTTCAATGGAGCGCAGGACATAGACAGGAGCGCCGTCCTTTGCGTTTTCGTACCATTCTTCTATGAAGACCCAGGAAACTATGCGCAGATTGTCCGCTGCTATTATCAGGATTGGGCGGGGAAAGCGTCTGAGCCAGGCCTTGAAGCTCTTCCGGTAGTCGGTCAGCCCTATCCCGCGGAAGAAATCGAAGCCGTCGTCGTACTCACTCTCGCTGCACGGTATCTCAAAACGGTCCACTTCAGAGGCCTGCTCCAGCTTTATGAACTGGTACTTGCCGCGTCTAGCCAGGACTTTCACGGAGATCTCCTCTGACCGGTGAGGAAAAGGGTTTTGTTTCGCCTCAGTAGAGAATCCAGACGCAGGCGTTGTTGCGGAGCGTCATGTTCAGGTCGGTCTCGCTCATGCCCGCCTTTTCGAGGAGTATCGGCTTCCACTCGTCCGGGGCGATCTTCTTTGAGCCGTCCGGCGCAACCGCAGCTACCTGTGCGTATTTCAGCCTCTTCTTGGCAACGGTTATCCTCTCGGCCGCTGCCGCCCGGAAGGTCTGGCATATGATGCACTGGGTATCGTTGGCGCCCGGCTTCACCGTGGAGTTGTAGTAATCGGCAACCTCCTTATGCACTCTGGCGAAGTCGCCTATTCTCTTGGTGTACTCCTTCCATCCTCTCTCGAACGGACACTTCTGCGTTACCATGCAGTGTTTCGTCTTCGCCGTCACGCTTTCGAAGGTCGATATGATGGACTCTCCTCTCTCGAGGGATTCTACGAAGTCGTCCCATGTCTTGTACTCCTCTTCCGGCATGCTCTTCGCGAGAGAGGTCGCCAGGCTGATCAGGTAGTTGTTCATTCCCGCTGCGCCCTGCTTGTCGGCGATATCCTCAAGAAAGAGATAGGCGGCCACATCCACAAGCGGATTCTCCTTGATCTCGTACTCCTTTATCTTTTCTTCCTCTCCGATCATTCTTCCACCTCCTCTTCGCCCCTGAGCCTCGCACCTTTCATGAGGATCGCGAACACACAGGCGTAGTTTCTGAGCAGACTTCTGACATACTCGGGGTTTATCCCTATCCTCTTGAGGCTGTCCCGTGCGATCTTCGTCTCGCCCTTGAATCCCCTGTCTGCCAGCTGGACGCATTCCAGAGGCTGGTCCGCTATGGTTATGTTCTTGGCCACCTCTTCCCTGAACTTCTGGTGTATCACGCAGAAGTTGCATATGGCCGTATCCCTCACGCTGTTGTTGTACTCCTCGGCCACGGCTGCGTCCGCTCTCGGGATGTCACCGACGCTGTACCTGACCCGCTGCATGGTCGGTTCGAAGACACAGGTCTTCAGGGCGTATATGTAGCCCACAACATCCCCGTCCACATCCGTTATGGCCAGATCGGTCAGCGGTGTCACATCCCCCTCTATGGAGTATGCGGTTCTTCCTTCTCTCAGGGCCACATTGAACGAGGGCCAGCCCATATAGGCCTCCTTCCCCATCCTCATGGCCAGACTTTCTCCGACTCTTTCCCAGTACTGTATGGTACCTTCAACTCCTGCTTTCTCGCTCATATCCTGTATAAGCGAGACCAGAGCCACATCAAGCATTTATTCACCTCCTTTTTCCATGTTAATCACCTTTATCCTCTTTCTTCTTGGTTATTCTTCTATATAGGGTCCTTCTTCCGCTCTGTACCGCGGTGACCTCACCCCTATCTATGAGCGTCTTTATTCCCATGAGTATGTCCGTGTACTTGATCCCCTTCGCTTCCCCCCGTATTCTGGCCATTGTCAGGCCCCCCTCCATCGGGAGGATTTTCATTATCTCTTCGAGAACGGCGGTGTCGATCTCCTCCTCGGGCGGCGTGCTCTTCACCTCTTCCTTCTCCGGCTCGCCCTGCTCGACCTCTCTCGGTTCATCTCGTTTCTCTTCTTTCTCCGCTGTCTCTCCTTCCTGCTTCTTCTCAGAGGGCTCTTCGGTCTTCTTTTCTTTCTCCTTCCTGCTCTTCCCTTTTTTCCGCCCGCCTTTCTTCCCCTTCTTTTTCTCTCCTTTCTTGCCGGGCTTCTCCTCTTTTTCGGGCGCTTCTGTTTTTTCCTCCGCTTCCGGAGCCTCTGTTTTCTCAGGCAGTTCCGCCTCTCCTGCGGGTTCCGCGGCCTCTTCGCCCTTCTCGGCAGTCGGTGCTTCCTCCTCGGGCGCTTCTCCCTCCGGCCGGAAGTACCTGACGGTCTTTCCCTTCTTCTTTCCGAAGATGAAGCTGTTCTCCGCAAGCTCCTCTATCTTCTCTTTGACCCTCTTCTTATCCATGAGGTCTCCGAGCTTTTTCGAGATCGCGGCGGCGGTCATCGCCTCCTCCTCACTATCAGGAATTGCATAGTAAACGAACCTGCTCTCTTCGTCCAGCTCGCTCAGCCTCTTTCTGGAGGTCAGGGTCTCCTCCATGTTCTCCGCCTCTTTCTGTAGCCCCAGATGGTTTACCAGCATCTCTATCTTCGCGTCGTTTATCCCCTCTTTCATCTCGAACATGGCCTTCATGCCGTCGAGTTCCTCTCGAAGGCGATTCTGTCCCTCCTGAATCTCTCTGAGGGTAAGCATCAGTTCGTTCTTCTCGCTGGTCCCGATCTTCTCCTCGTTGAGCCTCTTCAGTTCCTCTCTGATTTCGGCCACGGCGGAGTCATAGCGCAGGTACATCTTTTTCTCCATGTCCCTTGCGTTCCTCTCCATCTGCATTCCCTTCGCGTTCAGCTGGGCCGACAGTGCGGCTACGAGCTGGTTCGTCTGGGTGAGGCTCTTTTCGATGCGCTCCACCTTTTCCAGAAGATATGTGGTCTTATCCACGGTGTACTCCTGGCTCTTTATCTTTATCATGGCCCTGAAGTTCTTGGCCTTGTGGTATGGGATATACTGCGTGAGCTTTTCCAGAAGGACATCATAGGTCGTCTGGATCTGCTTGGCCGAGATGAGGCCTTCGGCAAGGCTCTTTGCCAGATTGTTGGTGCGGATTCTCCGGTTGTTGTCGAATCGGAAGAGCTCGCTCCCGCTCGTCATGAGCCTTACCTCCTCCAGCGTTTCCGTTATGACCCTCTCGAAGTCGCCGGGTCCAAGGCTCTTCCACAGCTCCGTAACCAGGTCGTCAAGGGTGGATTGATAGACTATCTCCAGTATGTTCGGGGGGATTTTTGAGACATCGAGGCTCTCGCCGTATCCCACCTCGCTCATTATGTCGTCTATTTTCTCGTCTATCTTCTCTATGTTCCGCTCCACATGCTTGAGGCTCTTTTTCTCCTCCGATTTCTCCGACTCAATCCTTGCCTTGAAGTCCTCCAGCTCCCGATCCCTCATCTTCTCCGACTCTTTAATGATCCTGACCTCGCTTTTGAGGGATTCCAGATTTTCGAAGTAGTCCTCGAACCTCTGATAGATGGTGTTGAGCCTCTCCAGAACCTCCTCTTTGAGCTCCTTTATGGCTTCCAGCCCCTCCTCCTCTCGCTGGCTGGGGGTGTAATCATCGTTTCTGGGCCTTCCTTCCGTTTCTTCCACAGCGTCCTTCATACGAAACTCCTCAACTTCTGGTCAAGCTCGGGGATCCATGTCTTCAGGCATTCGTCGGCCATTATGTCCCCTCTCAGCTTTCGGATGTGGTTCTCTATAACCTTCTCCATGAACATGCTCCAGAGCCTGTCGGTCATATATGCCGCGCTGGTCCCCATCTCGTTGAATGTCAGGGTGATGATCTCGTCCACCTGACCCACTCCCACGGTCTCAGCCACTTTCTTTCTTATGAACTCAAGGATCTCCATGTTTCTCCTGTATTTCCGCGTGTGCTCGAACTGCTCCACGAATAGCTGCCTGCTCAGGCGCCTCAGTTCTGCGGCCACATCCTCCGGCAGGCTGTTAAGCGTGCTTTCATCCATCCGCCTGAGCTCGAACACATGCTTCAGCACGGCGCTTCCGGTCAGCAGTCTTTTGACTATGTCGTCCATGGCCGTCGGGTCCACCTCTTTTGCAAAGAGAGAGGCCAGAAATGCGTTGTCTCCGATTCCGGTTATTATGAGCGCGCCTTCCCTGTATTTCTCGATGGCCAGAGTAAGGTTCTCGTTCTTGAGCTGCCCGCAGATGTACGGTTTTTTCGCCTTCATAAGGTTCAGCATGAAGAACTGGGGCGGTGTGAGCTGAGGCGGTATGAGAGAGGCGAACACCCTTCCGTCAACACCGACGAACATCATTATGTCGATATCGTTCTCTTCCTGCAGGTGCTTAAGCTCCATATTGAGCATGTGTTTGAGGAGGGTGACATCCTCGGCCTCAAGGGTCTTGTCCATCTTCTTAAGGGTTTTCTCCATTTTCTCACCTACTTCAGGCCGTAAGAGTCGAATATGATCTGGAGCGCCTCCTCCGGAGAGTAGTCGTAGTTCCAGTTCTCCTTCATGGCCGTAATGCGCTCTATCACATACTCCGGCGCCTTGATGAACTTCGCGGTCTTGATGGCCTCGTCGAATATCTTGTCGTAGTCAGCGCCCTCCTCCTCGGTCTTCTCCGCCGGATAGGCCCTGACCACGATGCCGACCCCTCTGGAGAAGATGTACGGATACACTCCCTCTCCGTGCTGGGTCCCTCTCATCTTCACGATGTTCAGGGTCCTGTTGAAGGCCCCGCCGATGGGGTAGTACTCCAGATGGAAGACGCCGTCGGAGAGATATATGGGCAGAAGGACATCCTCACCTATGGTCTCTCCCGGCTTGCTGTGCTCCTCGACCGTTGCCATGACGACGCCGAGTTCCTTCAGCGTGTAGAACAGCTTTCCTATGAGCTCCCTCTGCTCGAGCTTGTTCTCCGTCGCCCATATCACAGGGGTCATCGGGTCTATGACCACCCGGGTCTTTATGTCGTAGTCGCTCCTCGCCTTCACCAGCTGGGGCAGCTGCTCCTCTATCATCTTCTTGAAGTTCTTCCCCTTCAGATGGATGAAAAAGAGGTTCTTCTCGTAGTGCTTCTCCATGTCCCAGCCCATCATCTTCGCTTCCCGCATGATCTGTTCCGGGGACTCCTCCATGGTCACATATAGCCCCTGCTCTCCGTTGTCTATCCCATGCATAAGGAACTGCATGGCGAAGGTGGTCTTACCAGTACCGCTGGAACCCACCACCACTATTGCGCTTTTATCTATGAGGCCCCCCTCTATCAGCTGGTCCAGGCCGTATATTCCGGTTTTTATTCTCTCAACCATTCTCCTACCTCCTTGTTTATTCTTACTCTTCATCTTCTTCTATGTTTATCTGCTTGCTCAGCAGTTCAGCAAAGCTTCTGCTCTTTTTCGCCTCTTCCGAGAGGTTCACAACCTTCTCTTCGTCAACTTCATACATGGGCTCTTTGAAAGCGGCGCTTTCGAATGCCACCGCGAACGACTCCGATGCGGCAATGGCCGATGTGATCTTCTGCATATCCTCCCAGGGTGCGGGAAAATCCTCCTCCACCGACACCTGATTCTTCATGTACATGTAATATGTTTCCCCGACCTCCGTGACCCTGTTCTCCCTGTTCACGATCTTGTAGTTCCGAAGGACGGACAGCCGGTACTCCATCTCCTGTATGTCCATGTCCAGTTCCTGAGATATTTCTTCCGGTTTTTTGCTGTGCCTGAGCCCCCTTATGATCTCCCGGTCAAGCGCGTCCAGTGCTATCTTGTACACGGCCAGAGGCTGTATGGACACGGTGAATGTGCATTTCTCCGCGCCCTCGTTCATGCAGGCGGTTTCGTTGACCTCCGAGGGAAGCCCGAGGTCCTTTGTGAAGAACTCCTCTATGGCATCGCTGGTTATGTAGCATGTCTTCTTCCCCTTCAGACGATAGGCCTTCGCAATCGGATTGTCCGGTACCGAGAACACATACCTGAAATTGTCCGCCTTCACGATCTCCATCTGTCCCAGTCCGACGCTTTCGAACAGGTCCGTCATGAACTGGTATAAGGGGGTGTTTGAGATCTCCGTGATGGTGGAGCACTTCAGCATCTTCCTCACCTCGGAAGGCGGTACCCGAGAGCTGTCCACCGCCGCCCGAACTGCCGAGTCTATTTTTGTGAGTTTCCCCAGTACCGCAAGCCCTTCGGCGAAGGATTCAAAGTTGCCAAGCTCCCCCTCCTTCATGCCCCCTCACCTCGCAGTTTCTTTATGAAGGCCACATCCTCTTCGCTGAGGAGGTCGATCCCTTTCTCCGTTATCTCCTCGCCGGATATGTAACCCTCTTTTTCCGCTTTTTCTATGAGATGATAGACCCGTCTCTCGTCCGTTTTCATGAGCGATGAGATGAGAAGCGGGGAGTGGAGGCCTGCGCCCCACAGTTTGACCAGGTTTGCGAGCTCCTCGTCCTCTCCTCGGGCCACCAGCTGCGGAAGGAGGAAGTGACGGAGGGCGATAAGGGTTTCCGCCCTCTCTCCAGATACTTCTATGTCGAGGGCAGGGATGTTTATCCTGAGACGCGGAGGATTGTCTTCGGTGATGCTGATATCCCTTATCTTTTCAATAGGAATCTCATACCAGACATTCCCGTCGGAAATCATTATGCCGGACATGGCCAGATAGAGCTTGCCCGCCTTCCAGACGAGGCCTATGTTTATGCCGGAATCCTTGGGGCTTATGGCAAACTTCACTTCTTCCAGTTGATACGCCTTCATGAAGGTCCTCCTTCTCCTCTTGCCGTCACATCCAAAAAGGACCGGTTGTTTATATATCTTTCGCTTTTTCATTGAAAAAAATGATTATGGTATTAATCGTAAAAAAGCATAGCCAGACATAATAAAGAAGAATTATGGTATGATTTGTAAATTGTTTTTTGAAGAAGCGCTCGCGCCGGTTACGAGCAGTGATTGTGCCCCATCATTCGTCGAGCATTATTGATATCCTGGAGGCTCTGGCAACGGGAATCTTCTTCCTCCCGCTTGTTCTGAAGGAGATCATGCCTATCTTTTCCAGAGCCAGCAGGTCGTCGTACACATTTTTGTAGTTTCTTTTCAGCGCCGTGGATATCGCCATGACGGACTCGTCCCCCTTTCTGTGTATGTGCTCCAGAAGCTCCATCCTTCTGGCCGTTATTCCGTTCATCACCTCGGCGCTTTTCCATATGTGGCTTTCCGTCAGGGAGGCTCCCTTCTTTTCCAGGCTCTTCCAGACCATGTAGTCGTCCACCATCTCCGGTGCGGTGCATTTCCTCATGGCTATCTTCTGCTGAAGGGCGGTGAGACTCCCGTATTTCTTGCGGAACTGCTCGATTATCCGCTCGTTCTCTTCTGGGGTGTAGGTAATTACGGATTCTATTCTCATGGGATCACCTACAGTTCCTCCAGATTCATGGCCACCAGGTTCCTTCTGAATATGGCCACAATCTTGCTGATCTCTTCGAGGCTCTTCTCCTGCACGGTCTTCTGCTCAATGAGGGCTCCGTTGGAATCGTACTTGTCCACATGCGGCTGCCCCTCGAAATTGTCCCACCTCACCTGATTCTCCCATCCGTTCTTGCCTCTGGTGCGGTAGGTATAGCTGTAGTAGCGCATCCGCTTCCCCTCCGTTATCTCCACTGCGTCTATGACCTCGTCCCTGTGCATCCATATCCGCACTCGCCTAATGTTCATGGAGGTTCATTGCCTCGGATGTAAATAAACCTTACTTAGTCAGAAGGAGTAGTAGTCTCGAAGGATGCCATGCAGTTCCTTTATCTTCTCCTGAACGATAGTGAAGGTCTTCTCGCTCCCGAGGATCTTCGCACTGAGCCTGTCGAGTCCCGAAGGGTAGGGCGCTTCCTCGCCGCCCATCCCTGCCAGAAGGCTGTGCGTCAGTTTCCCGTTGGCGCTGCTGCTGTACCCGCCTTCCATTATGACGCTGAACCTGCCGGGCGCGTGCTCCCGAAGAAAGCTTCCGAAGAAATGGAACCCCTCCTCTGAGACCTGCAGCCCTGCGTAGTTGTCCGTGTAGTGCGAATCGAAGCCGTTTATACCGATGACGAAGTCAGGTGAGAAATCCTTCATGACCGGCTCCACAATCTCCCTGAATACGAGCCTGTACTCCCGGTCCCCGCCCCCCTTCGGCATCTCTACATTTATGTTGTAGCCCCTCCCTTTCCCTGTTCCAATCTGGTAGGCAAAGCCTTCGTGGGGGTAGAACTCGTGCGGATCCCGGTGGATGGAGAGGGTAAGGACAGTAGGGTCGTCGTAGAATATACTGCTGGTCCCGTTCCCTGCATGGGCGTCCCAGTCGATGAACATTATCCTCTTCTTTTTCAGCCGCTGAAGGTGTCTGGTAGCGATAGCTCCGTTGTTGAATATGCAGTAGCCGCTGTACCTGTCCTTCGTGGCGTGGTGGCCGGGCGGCCTGACCAGAGCAAAGGTGCTCTCGTAGTCCCCGCGCACCACCATCTCGGCGCCGAGAATTGCACCCTGAACAGCGGTTCTGGCCACAAGGTCGGTGGACGGGGAGAAGTAGGTGCTGTCCCCCAGAAAACCGCCCCCTTTCTCGGAATACTCCCTTACGAATCGGACATACAGCGGGTCGTGAACAGCCGTTATCTCCTCCGTGGATGCGGCTCCAAAGTCCTCCACGAGGTCCACCTTCCCTCTGGAAAACAGGTCGGTCCTCGCCTTCAGGAATCGCAGGGCTTTTTCTATTCTCTCCGGATTTTCAGGGCTGAAGCTGGCGGCTTTGTGCGATATGTTGTTCGGGTTGTGGAGCAGCGCTATTCTGGCCATGGTTCCGAAGGCACATCCTACAGGATTGATAAAAAGGTTTTGACCTCCCAGTCCGTCACCTGAGCGCGGTACTCGTCCCATTCCCTTTTCTTGACATGGAGGAAATGGTCCGTTATGTGGTCGCCGAGGACCTCCCGCATGAAATCGCTCTTTTCCAGATAAGAAAGGGCGTGCCCCAGATTCCCCGGGAGGGTTTCTATCCCGTTGTCCTTTTTCTTGAATATATTCCCCTCCACCGGTGCCGGCGGCTCTATCTCCCGCTTTATGCCGTCGAGACCGGCTGCGAGAAGGACGGCGAACTGAAGATAGGGGTTCCCTGCCGGGTCCGGGTTCCTTACCTCCAGCCGGGTGCTCTGCCCCCTGCCGGCCGGGACCCTTATGAGCGCACTCCTGTTCAGGTGGGCCCAACTGATGTAAACCGGCGCCTCGTAGCCCGGTATGAGCCTCTTGT
This sequence comes from uncultured Thermoplasmata archaeon, assembly GCA_964552865.1. Lineage (GTDB taxonomy): Archaea > Thermoplasmatota > Thermoplasmata > JAJSAE01 > JAJSAE01 > JAJSAE01. The sequence goes on from CAZKII010000004.1 coordinate 23,414, forward strand.
ACGAGTTCACCCATGACGCGAGTATGGCGCAGTTCTCCTGAGCGTGTTCCAGAAGGCCGCCGATGTAGTACCTCGCTATCTGGCTTATGCCGTCCGGAGCGCTCTCGTCGTAGAAAGCATTCAGACCGTCCATTCGTTCCAGTGACTGATGCACATGCATTCCGTTCCCGTTCACGCCGTATATGGGTTTGGGCATGAAGGATGCGAAGAGGCGGTGCTTCATCGCCACGGTCTTTATGGCGAACTCCAGGATCATGACGCGGTCCGCGGAGGTCATGGCATCGGCGTATCTCAGGTCTATCTCGTGCTGGCCCGGAGCAACCTCGTGGTGCGTCGTCTCCACATTGAAGCCCATGCCGTCCAGTATCAGTGCGCTCTCCTTTCTGACCTGCTCCGC
>CAZKII010000004.1:23910-38551 GCA_964552865.1 uncultured Thermoplasmata archaeon
CCCAGATGATAGACCGCTACGCGGGCCGGCTGCGGGTGGAAGTTGTGCATCTTCTGGTACTCCGTCTGCGACTGCCATGTGGATGAGTTTATCAGGGTGATTCCGTTGAACTCCCTGACACCGTAGGAGTGAACATGTCCCGTTATGAGCACATCGGGAACCGGGTCGATCAGCATGTAATCCCGGTGTTCCGGCGCCAGCGGGGTCTTCTGCCCGTAACTGGGTGCCAGAAGCCTTCTCTTCAGCATCTCCTCCATCGCCTCTATCGGGGTCTCATAGCTCAGTCCCCTTACCGAGCTCAGTATGTCGTCCATGCTCCTGCCGTGATAGGACAGGAAGAGCCGCCCTTCCAGCTCGATATAGACGGGGTTTCCGGTGAAAATGACATTTTGCGGGAACATCTCCCGTATGCTCTCCGGCAGTGTGGGCTGCGGTTCTGCGGGCCTCACGGCGTCGTGGTTCCCCGGCTGCATTATTATGCGTATGTCGTCGGGGATCTCCTTTATGAGCTTCGCCAGATGAGCGTACTGCTCGTGGATGTCGGTAATCTCCAGCTCCTTCTCCTGATTCGGGTATATGCCGATTCCATCCACCAGATCTCCGGCCACGATGATGTACTTCACTGAGTCGGCGTCGCCGCTCTTCAGCCATCGGGTGAAGCGCTCCCATGCATCGGGGAGAAAGGTGTTGCTCCCCACATGGATGTCGGAGATGATGGCCACCTCGTTATCGCTTTCTATCTCTATCAGGCCAGCGGTCCTTCTGGCCACAGGCCTGAGGAGGGAGTCGGCGTAGAACATATCCCCCTTCATGCTGGTCGTCCCCGTGAACGCGATGACCTCGTCCAGAAGGAAGTTGTCGTTGATCATCTCCGAATCCTTTCGGATCAGCACGGGGATGTGCGAGCTTGCGTCCTCTATCTCCACGATGAGGTGCCCGTTCTTCGTTGTCTTCGTATCCCTCACCATCCCTATGACGGTCACAGTGCTGGTACGCCTCTTTGCCGCCTCTATCGAGATGGAGGTGGCCGCACCGCTCTTCTTCAGTATGGCCGAAAGCCTCTCATATCTGTCCTGAATGTACTTCACGAAGTCGTCCATCTCTCCGGAGCAGAGGGAATTTCCCGTGATGTCCCATTTTATCAGCGGCTCCGGCGGCAGGGTCCCACCTTTCCTTATCGTTCTCTCCTTCTTCAGGGATGTGGCGATATTCGGGTTCTCCTGCGGGGGGATGGCTCTCTTGAGGTGCTCCACATCAACTATGGTCTCCGGGCCGGGCATACGCTCCATGAACTCGTCCAGCCTCCCTTCAAGAAGGAGTTCTTCGTCCATCCCTTCCAGATATTTCTCCGCCGCAGGTGTGAGAAGGTAGCCTCTGCTGGCGACATAGTAGACTATCTGTCCCTTCATGCGGGGGCCTATTGTCCTTCATCTATTTAATCATGTTTATGGTTGGATTAGTGAGATAAATATAAAGGAAAAATCAGAAGGGGTGGCGGAGGACGAGATACATCGCCACGGCCGCGGCCATGAGCACGATATACAGAGGAAGGTTCCATCTCCATATCTTGGACCCGTCCAGCGGCGGTATCGGTAGGAGGTTGAAGGCCGCCAGAAGGAAGTTTATGCTGGCCACCGTGTATGCGGCCAGAAGAACGGGGGTGTAGTTCACCGTCAATATGAGCGGAAGCAGCAGGAAGCCGATGCTCAGGTTGACGATGGGGCCCGCCATGGATATCTTGGCGTTCTGCTCTTCGGTTATCCTTCCGGATATCATCACGGCTCCGGGTGCGGCGAAGACGAATCCCATGAGCGAGAAGAGGAGGGCCATGAGGATGCCTCTCGGAAAGGCCCGGAACTCGGCCCAACATCCGTACCTCTGGGCCACGAACTTGTGCCCCATCTCGTGGAAGACAAAACCGCTGAACACCGCAAGGAAGGAAACGAGGAGAGAATACAGGAATAAGGGAATGTTGTGATTGTACATCACCTTGGAATACGCTATTGCGAAGGCAAGGGTGAGCCCTCCCACGGCGATGCCGAGGTCCTGTATCTCCTGACGACTGAATGAGAACCTTTTTCTCGGAGGGGCGTATGCGTAGACCACTTCATAGGGCCCGTAGTTCATGTTACAATGTACGCACAGGAGGTATTTTAAGGTTTTCCCATCACTCCACCACTATTTCCGCGGATATGCCGCCCCTCGTGCTGGCCCTGAGGATGACCCGCAGCCTCTCCGGCTCCACCGCCGCATTTATGTCGTTGTATATCTTCCTCGCCAGATGCTCGTGGAATATCCCGATGTTCCTGTACTCTATCAGGTAGAGCTTCAGGCTCTTCAGTTCTATCAGCCATCTGGCCGGGACATACTCTATTTCCAGCGAGTAGAAGTCGGGAAGGCCTGTCTTGGGGCAGAGTGCGGTGAGCTCGTCGGTGAAGTAGCGGACCGTTTCCGGCTCCCCTTCGAAAACATACTCGGTTTTACCGATGGGGGATTTTATGACGAGGTCGGGTATCTCCTTCTGAACTCCGAGGTATCCGTCGGTGTCCCTGCTTTCGTGGTCGTACTCCATGTGGAGGGGAAAAAGAGAGAGTATTTAACGCTCACTCCCCTGCTCCTCAATGGCCCTGTCCATCTCCATCTCCCCTTTCGCCACCCTTCTGGCCAGTCCCCTTGATATCGTTATCCTTCCGTCGCTCCTTATCCTGCTCCTTCGCTGTATCTCCCTTATCTCTCCCCTGCTGGGCCGTATGTCCGGCTTTTCGCCTATTCTTTCCCCTTGCATCATGGAGATTCCTATGGCCGCGGCTATGTCCGACAGGTCCTTTTTCCTCCTTGCGAAGGCCTCGGCCCTCCTCTCCTCCTTCTTCACATCCTGCTCCCTCACCATCTCCATCTCCATGCCGAGGGGCCACAGGGCCGAGATGATCCTGTCCCTCATGGTCTGGTCCCCGTCCCCTATCCGGATGAGAAAGCGCTCCGCAGCGCAGGATTCCGTGCAGAAAAGCACCTCCTCCCTCACCTCTTCCAGAGAGGACAGGACCGACGCCCAGAGCACCCCGCCGTCCCCGACCACCGCCATCCCTATGGCCTTCCCCGGGTCTATCCCCATCACCACTTCACCGTATCTCCTCTCGGTCTTCAGGGCCTGGATCGCCATTCTTGCCGCAGTCACCGGGTTCTCGCTGGAGCATATCCGGGGATGCTCAATCTGTCCCGCTTCCTCCTCGGTGGTGATCACCACGGTGTTCCTTTCGGGGAGCGGCTCACCGATCCTCACCGACATGAACGGCTGCCCCTCTTCCTTCAGGTATCTGGCGGCCTCGTAGTAGAATCGCATGTTGTCCGTGGATATTATGAGTCTCGGCACGGGTGCGAATGGCCCCCAAATCACTTAAAGTTTTTCACTCGAAAACTAGATGTAGTAGAGCGTTTTTTCCCGTCCATGGACAGCATAAGGTTATCTCACGGTGCGGGCGGCGAGGCCATGCAGACGATGATAAGGGAGATTATACTGAAGAACCTCACCTATTCCCCGTCTGGCGTGGATGTTCCTCTCCGTGCGCTGGATGACAGCTCCGTGGTGGACGACACGGTCTTTACCATAGACGGGCACACGGTAAAACCGCTCTTCTTCCCCGGAGGCGATATCGGCGTGCTCTCGGTGGCGGGGACCGTGAACGACATCGCGGTGATGGGTGCGGAGCCCGTGGCCCTTTCCCTCTCCCTTATTATAGAAGAGGGTTTCTCCATGGAAAAGCTCGACGACATCATGGCCAGCATAGGGCGGACAGCCGAAGAGGCTGGGGTACCGGTGGTCACAGGTGATACGAAGGTTGTTGAGAAGGGGGGCGTCGATGAGCTGGTGACCGCTACGGCCGCTTTCGGCAAAAGGAGCGAGGCGCTGGAGCGCAATATCTCGGTTGTCAGAGAATACAGACCTTTCGAGGAGAGGTGGATACGGGACAGCAATCTGAAGGAAGGGGATGTCATAATAGTCTCGGGAACCGTCGGAGATCACGGAATATCCCTTCTCTCCTTCAGGGAGGGATATGGCTTCGAGTCCGAGATTAAAAGCGATGTGGCTCCGCTGAACCGTATGATAAGAAGCGCGCTTGAGGTCGGCGGTATCGTGGCGATGAAGGATCCGACCCGCGGCGGGCTGGCCAACACCCTCAACGAGTGGGCCGAAAAGAGCGGTGTCAGGATAACCGTGGACGAGGAGAGGATTCCCATGAGGGACGGCGTTGTTTCCGCCTCTGAACTGCTGGGCATAGACCCGCTGGAGGTGGGGAACGAGGGAAAGGTGGTGATAGGCGTGGTTAAGGAGATGGCGGACGATGTGCTGAACGCCCTTCGGAGCACTCCGGAAGGGAGGGATGCCGCGGTAATCGGAGAGGCGGAACAGGGTAAAGATGTGATTCTCCGCACTTCAGTGGGCGGAAGACGCATTCTGGAGCCTCCGATCTCCGATCCCGTTCCCAGAATCTGCTGATCCCGATGAGCGACAATGTTAAATAGGATATTACCTATTATTTACGGACCGTAGTGGTGAACAAATGAAGAAATTCTCAGGACACGAACATAGAAAGAGGGGCAGAATTTTGCCTGCCAGGACATGGAACGACGAAGGTGTGGCATCCACCGTAGGGACCATTATGGCACTCATGGTCTTCCTCTCTTTCCTCTCCCTCATGACCAACAGTTATGTACCGGTTTGGATGGAGGACAACGAGTCCAATCATGTTAACACCGTTGAGAACCAGTTCGGTACGCTGAAGTGGTCCGTGGACAACCAGATTCTGGGGGCGCAGATTACCGGCCACAGCGATGTGGTGATGTACACCCCCATAACCCTGAGCGCCGCAGGTGTTCCGGTCTTTGCAAGCCCCACCGCAGGTGCCCTCCAGATAATCCCGGAGAGCGGCTCCGTGTCGGCAATGGCCCTCACATTCAATTACTCCACCGGCAGCACCACCTACACAGTGACCGAGAACAGCGGCGGGAGTGTTGCCCTTTATATGCCAAACAGGTACTTTGTGCAGCAGACCATCATCTATGAGAACGGGGCCATAATCGTGAATCAGAGCGACGGCGAGGTCATAAGGGCATCTCCCGACTTCAAGCTGGAGACCTATCAGGGGAATCTCCGCATGATCCTCACGCAGGTTTCCATTCAGGGAACGAACCAGTCCGTGGCGGGCTTCGGCACAAGGGGAATAAACACGAACCTGATTTATTGCGACTTTCAGGAGTACGAGAATGTCACCACCGATGTAACGCTCACGATAACCACCCCTTACGGGCAGGCATGGGAGAAGTTCATGACCGCCTATCTCAGCCAGAACGCTCCGGGGCTTTATACGCTCACGAGCTCGAGCAGCAACGGGGTTTACACGGTGACCGCCACGATACAGAGCGTTTCCACGGTGATAAGCAATCATGCGTATGTGGATGTGAGCATGGCGGAATCAGTCAGTTAATGAGGTGAACAGGTGGCCCTTAGTTTGAGTAAGAAGGAAGAGAAAGACGAGGAGAACGCAGAAGAGGAGGTCGAGGAGACCGCACCAGCCAGTCCGCTGGAGCCTATTAAGGACATGTATCTCCGGCTGACGATGAAGCTGATGCCCACTCCCGTAAAGGTCCGCCTTCCGCACGGCGAAGTCGCGCTCAGCGAGGAATGGAAGGAGGGCAAGGGCTCTCAGTACACCGAAATTCCCGAGGTGGACGAGGAAAAGATAGATGTGGAGGAGATCACTCCCGTAAACGAGCCGTTCTCCTATGCCAGGATCATATACGACAAGGAGAACAGCGAGTACATCTATCAGGTCATAGAACCCGAACTCTCCGAGAAGGACCGCGAAATACTTGACCTCATAAAAGATACCCTGAGAAAGACCCTCAGCTATGACTGGGAGGCCCTGTCCAAAGTGAGCAAGGAGGACTACATCCGGGACAGCGTGGAGGCGTATCTCTCGAGCCGCAGCATAAAGATTGACCCGATATCCAAGGAGAAGATAATTTACTACATACTCCGTGACTTCGTGGGGTTCGGCCATGTGGATGCCCTTATGAGAGACGATAATGTGGAGGATATCTCCTGTGACGGTGTCGATGTCCCTCTTTTCATCTACCACAAAAAGTACGAGTCCATAAAGACAGACCTCAGGTTCGAGGACGAGGAAGTTCTGAACTCCTTTGTTATCGGCCTTGGACAGAGGTGCGGCAAGCAGATATCCGTTTCCGATCCGATTCTCGACGGAACCACCGTGGAAGGTCATCGTGTTCAGGCCACCTATTCCAGAGAGGTCACCACGAGAGGCTCCACATTCACCATAAGGCGGTACAAGGAGAAGCCCTTTACCCCTGTGGACATAATAAAGTTCAATACTGCATCACCCGAGATGATAGCGTATCTCTGGCTCGCGGTTGAGCACGGGGAATCCATGATAATCGCCGGCGGTACCGCATCCGGAAAGACCGCCACTCTCAACGCCATCGCTCTCTTCATCCCCCCCGGTGCCAAGATAGTCACCATGGAGGATACGAGGGAGATCAACCTGCCCCACGAGAACTGGATACCCGGTACCACGAGGTCCGGTGTGGGCGAGAAGGGGGCCGACGGCAAGGCCGCGGGAGAAATAGACATGTACGACCTCGTGAGGGCCGCATTAAGACAGAGGCCTAACTACATCATTGTGGGAGAGGTCAGGGGGAAGGAGACATACACCATGTTCCAGGCCATGGCCACAGGCCACACCACATATTCCACCATGCACGCGGATTCCGTCAAATCCATGGTCAACAGGCTGGAGAACCCACCCATCAGTACCCCGAGAATCCTTCTGACGGCCCTTAAGAATGTCATAATTCAGGCGCAGGTGAGGGTCGGAACCTCGATGGTGAGGAGGATCAAGCAGCTCGTGGAGATAGTGGGATTCGAGGCGGAGACCAACGAGCTCATCACCAACACGGTTTACGAGTGGGAGCAGGCCAGCGACAAGTTCCGCTTCAAGGGACACAGCTTCCTGTTCGACAAGATCATGACCATGAAGAACATGAGTCACGAGGAGATGCAGGACGAGTTCCAGCGTCGCATAGATATCATCAATTACATGGTGAAGGAGGACATCACCGATTTCAGGGAGCTCTCCAGCATCATAGTCCGGTATTACAAGGAACCCGATGTCTTAGTTGAAGAGATCAGAGAGAAGATGGGAATCAAGAGGGGAGGTGACCTGTTTGCCTGAAGTTTCCGATATATTTTCCAGAATCGAGACGGACAAGAGCGATGTCATCGATACCAAGAGTGCGGCCTTCAGGGAGATAGGTGCCCATAAAATCCTTATTCCGGAGGAGGCCAGGGCGAAATACATCGAACTCACTCCGTATCAGCAGTTCTGCTGGAGAACGATAGGGCCGATTGTTAAGAGGAAGGCCAAGATCAGTCAGGACCTTGAGGAAAACCTTCTGAAAGCGCACATGAGGATACGGCCGGAGGAGTATGTGGCGTATGTGTGGATGACCGCAATAATAGGAGCGGTGGCCGCGGCGGTAATTTCCATAGTGTTCGGCGGTGTAATCCTCGGGATTCTGGGTGTCAGCCTGCCTGTGCGTCTGCTTGCAACGCTCATTCCCTTCGGGATTCCCGGGCTGATATACATGCTACTTATAAGCTCCCCCTCCGGGAAGGCGAAGGCGAGAGGGAGGAACATCGACAAGAACATCGCCAATGCCATGAGCTTCATCTCCGCAATGGCCTCAGCCAATGTTACGATAGACACGATATTCAAGGAGCTGGCCAGACAGGAGACCTACGGAGAGATAAGGGACGAGGCCGAATGGATTACCAGAGATACCGAGCTCCTGGGAATAGACATCCTGACCGCCCTGAGTGTGGCCGCCACCAGAACCCCGTCCACCAAGTTCCAGGACTTCCTTCAGGGAGTGGTGACCACATCCACATCTGGGGGCCAGCTGAAACCTTATTTCCTGATGAAAGCGGAGCAGTATGAAAAAGAGGGAAAACTGGAAGAGCAGTCGAGGAGGGAGACGCTGGGGCTTCTTGCGGAGTCCTTCGTTACCGTTGTGGTTGCGTTCCCCCTCTTCCTTGTGGTTATTCTGGCCATAATGGCGATTGTGGGCGGGAACGGAGAGTTTAACCTGCAGCTGCTCTACGCCGTTGTGGGGCTCATGATCCCCCTATCCCAGTTCGGCTTCATATTCGCCGTCTGGAACGCATCGCAGGAGGTCTAAGGATGGTAGAACTGGAGATGGGAAAGGAGAAGAAGGACTACACCAAGATAATACTGGGTGTTTCCGGTGCAATGGTGGGGATATTCGTACTGCTTGGAATCGCTTACATGGTCGGCGGCATAACACTTCCCTACGAGCCCGTGGATTACTTTGTGTTCGGACTCATGGCATTCATGGGACCCATCGGTTTCTACAAGAGCCGGCAGGCCAAGAAGATAGAGAACATCGAGAAGAGGCTGCCGGACTTCCTCAGGGATGTGGCGGAGGCCGGCAGGTTCGGAATGACCCTGGCGGATTCCATAGTTGTGGCATCTAACGGCAGGTATGGAGACCTTACACCTGAGATAAGGAAGATGGCCGCGCAGATTTCGTGGGGTGTTCCCGCTTCAGAGGCGCTTCGCCTCTTCACAGAGAGGGTCAAGACCCCCATGGTCGAAAGGATGATGCTCATTGTCATAAAGGCCAGCGATGCTGGCGGTGCCGTGGCGGATGTTCTCACCATGGTGGCTCACGATGCCAGAGAGAACATCATAAAGAAGGAGCAGAGAAAGATTGAAATGAGCACATACCTCGCTGTTATCTACATCTCCTTCATGGTTTACATAGTGACGATTATAATCCTGAATTCGACCTTCCTCCCAAAGATGCAGGAGGCGGGGCAGGCCGTTGCAGAGGGGGCGGAAGCCGCTGGAATTACGAATCTGCCCACACCTCTTGAGGTGAAACTGATACCGGCGATACAGCTGGTCTTCTACCTGTCCGTGGTGGTACACGGCGCGGGTGACGGGATAATGGCAGGTGTCCTCCAAACAGGCAGGATTTCGGACGGCATGAAGCATTCTTTCATAATGCTCCTTATAGGCTTCTTACTGCTGAGGGTGATATGATGACGGAAGCGGATATGGAAGAGGTCATAACCGAAGGCGAGGATGCAGTGGCTGAGGAGACCGCACCCGAGGTGGATATCTCCTTCACTGTTCTGGATGAGATAAAGAGCAAGTACGCCTCCCTTCTTATGAAGTTCAGCCCTCAGCCGGTGAAGATCATGGTTCCTCTGGGAGAGGGGCCATCCAAGTCCGGGGATGTTTCCGAGGTTACTATCATTCCCCCAATAGTCGATAAAAATGTCAGCGAGGTCGAGCTCAATGAGATCACTGAGGGTTATACCTATGTGCGGATTCTCTACGATAATATCTCCAATGCTTATATGTACGAAGTCATCGAGCCAAGGCTTTCCGAGGACGAGACCACGCTTCTTGAGGTGATAAAGGAGGCTCTCGTGGCATCTGTAACGCTCCTCGACAGCGATGATGTTGAAGAGCGAAAGGAGTACCTGAGGGAGGCCACCTCCCAGATCATGAAGAGCCTGGATATCTCCGTGCACCCCGTGGTGAAGGAGAGGATAATGTACTACATATTCCGGGATTTCATCGGCTTCGGTGTCATAGATGTGATGATGATTGACCCGGATGTGGAGGACCTGTCGTGCGACGGTGTCGGGATACCGTTCTATATCTATCACAGAAGGTACGGGTCCATACAATCCAATCTGAGGTTCAACGACGAGCATAAACTGGACGCCTTTGTTGTGTGGATGGCCCAGCGCTCCGGTAAGCAGATCTCTGTAGCCGAGCCGGTTCTGGATGCGACACTCCCGGACGGTTCGAGGCTCAACGCCACTCTCGGAAAGCATGTCACCAAGAGGGGTTCTTCCTTCACGATCAGGCGTTTCAAGGAGAATCCGTTCACTCCCCTCGACCTTCTGAGGTTCAAGACCATGAGCACCGAGATGATGGTTTATCTGTGGGTGGCGATCGAGGGAGGCCAGTCCACACTGGTGTGCGGCGGTACCGCTTCCGGAAAGACCACCACCCTTAACGCAATTCTTCTCTTCATCCCTCCACAGATGAAGATAGTGAGCATCGAGGATACGAGGGAGCTGAACCTTCCCCACGAGAACTGGATCCCATCCCTGACAAGGTCCGGTTTCGGCGGAAAGAACATAGTCACCGGGAAGGCCGCGGGCGAGGTGGATATGTTCGACCTGCTGACCGCCGCTCTCAGGCAGAGGCCGCAGTATCTCATGGTGGGAGAGGTTCGAGGTGCCGAGGCGTATGTGGTGTTTCAGGCCATGGCTACCGGAAAAACGGCGTATACCACATTCCACGCAGAGGATGTTCAGTCCATGGTTCACAGGATGGAGAACGCCCCGATTAATCTGCCGAGGGCTCTCCTTGCGGCTCTGGACATAGTGCTCATGCAGGCGCAGGTGAAGGTGGGTACGAAGATGACGAGGCGTGTGAAATCCCTCACCGAAATAGTGGGCCTCGACCCGGAGACAGACGAGCTCATCACAAACGCCGTATTCGTCTGGAACCCCGCCGACGACACCTTCAACTACAGCGGGCACAGCTATGTGTATGAGAAGGTCAGGATCGCCAGAAACTGGTCCCCGAGGGAGATGGACAGGGAGATAAAGCGAAGGGTCGATATCCTGAACTACATGAAGGAGATAGGGGTGAAGAATCACAGGCAGGTCTCCAAGATAATCTCCGACTACTACAAGAACCCGGATGCGGTTATGAAGGAGGTCAGAAGGGTGCTTTACGGAGAGCAGGGGGCGGAAGAACAGAAGTAAAAGGAAAAAGAAAGGGTTTCGTTCTCATTCTTCTTTGTACGGCCTTATTATCCCCATTGCAGTGTCGGTCATCTCCATACTCTTTACCTTGTCCTCTTCCATCTGGAGCATGGCCCTTATGGCATCTATGTTCTCCGGGACCACATCGGACTCCTGATGTATGGCCTGATAGTAGTAGAGCATGTCACCGACAACATGGACGGAATCCTCCCAGACCGCTATCTCGTAGAGATCACCCCGGGAGCGTTCCATATCTCTGGCCAGTTCCATAATCTGGGCGGTGGATTTGATGCCCATTCCAGAATCAACGAAGAGGAGGCGCGGGCTTCTGTCCCATATGTCCAGAATGTCTTCTGTGCTCACCTCTTTTTCCAGTTTCACCGCCACCGAATGGAGGTGCATGATGGTGGTCGGAACAGCCACCGCCGTTGTCTGAATGTCCAGCGAGGGGAGAACGCTCTGAACATCCGGGCCGTGATGGGACGGTATCTTGAGGACCGGCTCTATCGCATTGATCGGCCCCTTCTTCGAGTCCCAGGGGTCCGCAGCCCGCCGAATCATGGTGGCCAGCACATTCTTCACTCCCACCTCCTGCATGAGGGGATAGAGCGTTCGTATGAGGCCGGTGGTGTTACAGGAGACCACCCTCACCATATCGGCTCCGTAGGCTTTTTCATACATCGGATTGGCGTTGAAGGACAGGCCGGTCAGCTCGTGTTTTTCGCCCCCCTGCCAGATGGCCTTTATCTTCTTTTTCTGGTAGAGCTCCTTGTAGCCCGCCTTCTTCGGGGTGCAGTCCACCACGATGTCCGCATCGTCCAGAAGTTCCTCGACCGTTCCCTCCACGGGAAGTCCAGCCTCTTCCAGACCCTTTATGTTCTCCTTGGATGCGGCGTAGAGCGGGTATCCCCATTCCACAGCCATGTAGGCCTCGAAGCTGGGGCTTCTTTTGACCACGCCTGCCACTTCCATGTCTTCCTGAAGGGAGACCGCTTCGGCCACCCTCTTCCCTATGGTTCCGTAACCATTTATCGCTACTTTTACCGTCATGGTAATCCCTGTGAGCAGCAATACAGAGGTCCTTTAAAAAGGATGCGGTCGCCTGCGTTCCACGGCATTCTGCAGGCAAAGTTCTAAATATCACAACCGGATAGAGGTATGGTGTTCCCCCTGAAGAGAGAGATGAATTCCGTACCGGAAATACCCGATGTGGCCATCGCATTCTGCCGCGGTTTTCTTACGACCCGTGATAGCAATAGAGAGGCGGCCAGACTCTTTTGCAGGGCCTTTCTTCAGACCATCCAGCAGCAGGGTGCTGGCTGATTCATTCCGAGAGCAGGTTCGACACCGCAGCCTTGAGACGCTCGCTTATGGTCTTGCCGTCGGCTTTTCCTCGCAGCTCCTTCATTACGACCCCCATGAGAGGGCCTACCGCCCCCATTCCCCGCTCTCTGACGAAATCGCCCCGTTCCGAGACTATCTTCTCTATGATCGAATCTATGTAATCCTCATCCACCGCGGCGATCCCCATGGATTCTATGGCATCCTCCAGCGATTCGCCGTACATCACCGCTTTCAGGAGGTCCGGAATCGCTTCCTTGGAGTACTTTCCATCCTTTAAAGCGCTCATGATCCCGAGAACGGAGTCTCTTATCAGAATGTAGTCGTCGGGAATCTCCTTTCCGGCCCTTGCACTCTCCCTCCTGATCTCCGGGAGGTAGTTGAGATATATTCTGGCCACAACCGACGGCATTCCGTAGAGGCCCGTGATATGCTCGAAATCCTCGTCTAGCCCCTCATCCACCAGTTGATGCGCCATCTGGGGCGGAAGGGAATAGTCGGAAACAAGCCGTTTTTCCACCTCTTCCGGCAGTTCCGGCAGATTCTTCCCGATCTCTTCCATTGTCTTATCGGTTATTTCTATGGGCGGAATATCGGTTTCCGGGTACATTCTGGACCCGCCGGATATGGGCCTGCTGTACCTCGTGGTTCCGTCCGGGAGGGGGTCTCTGGTTTCGGAAGGAACGCCTTCCAGCGCTTCGGTCGCTCTTTTTATAACTGCTTCCATCCCCTTTCGCGCCCTCCCTTCCTTCTCCGCAATGAGAACGAAAGCGTCAGAATCGCCGAGAGAGAGGGCCTTTCTCACCTCTTCGACCTCCCTGTCGCATATCCCATACGCAGGGAGTTCGTCCGAGTGAAAGAGGCCCCGTATTCCGAAGGGGCGCACCCTGCCGGCCAGTTCCGAGCCAAGCCGTATACCCTTTTCACCGCCCAGAAGCCCGGAGAATCCCCGGAGTGGGAGGGCCATGACCGCTCCTCCCTTTTTCAGGGCCGATTTTATGACCTTGGATCCAGACGATTCGAAGATGTGCGTGAGGTCCGTTATTTCTCCCGTGTTCGGAGTTGTAGCCCCGCGATTCTTCAGTTCGTCCCTTATCTTCAGCAGGTGCATCTGCCTCTTTACCTCTGTGTTGACATACTCCTCTATTAATCGGAGCTCCTGCACCCCTTTTATCTCTATTCTGGCCCCGCCGGGTATGGAGATATTGACATCCTCCCTTATGGTGCCGAGGCCCCTCTTCACCTTTCCGGTGCTTCTCAGCAGCGTGCCGATCCTCTTTGCGACCTCCATGGCCTCCTTCCCGCTCCTGATTTCTGGTGCTGTGGCTATTTCTATAAGTGGAATGCCGAGGCGGTCCAGCCTGTAAGTAACCGTGTTCCCCTTCTCCTCGATCTTTCTGGCGGCGTCCTCTTCGAGGCAGACCGTCTCCACAGATATGGAGGAGCCGGATTCCGTGTCGATATGCCCGCCGAAGGCGATGACGGATGTTCTCTGGAAACCCGATGTGTTGGAGCCGTCTATCACTATCTTTCTCATGGTGTGTATCTCGTCCACGGGGGTGGCCTCAATCATGGCCGCAAATGTGAGCGTTGTCCTCAACGCCTCCGAATTCATCTCGTGAGGCGGCTCCTCGTCCAGCTCCACAAGGCAGCTGCTGTTCGGGGCTATCTGATAGATGAAGGTGCGCTCCTTCTTCTGCTCTTCCGCGGCGGAGCGGTCTATCTTTCCGCCTTCTCCGGTGGTGGCCCTGAGCCTTCTTTCCACCGTCCCCGAGAACTCATCCTCGAGGTCCGACGGGCAGGAGCAGAACAGTTTTCCGGTGGCAAGCTGCTGGTGTATCTCCAGCCCTATTTTTGGAACAGGCATCCCGTCCATCATTCCACCCTCCTGTCGGACAGTTCCCCGGCCACAGGGGTCAGCATCATCTCCTTTATCTCCATCATATCGGATGTCTGGCTCAGCACCCACATCAGTTTCACGAGGGCGGTCTCCGGCAGCATATCTCCGGCGGGGATCACTCCCGCGTTCATTATGTTCCTCCCCGTGGAATAGACATTCATGTTCACCGTTCCGTTCAGGCACTGGCTCGTCATGACCACCGGCACCCCTTCATCACGCAGTTCCTCCAGTTTTCCCACGAGCGCGGAGGATACATGGCCGAGGCCGGTTCCGGCAATGACCAGACCCTTCGCGCCTTCCACCATCTTCGAAAAGGTATCGGGAGTGAGGCCGGGGTAGGAATAGACGAGGCGGACATTCTCTTCCAGCCCTCCTTTCACCTCGGCCCTGACATCCTTTCTTTTTCTGTAATCCGCGAGGAATTTCACATTGTCCCCTTCAATCTCCGCAAGGACCGGGGAGTTTATGCTCTTGAAGGCATCCCTTCTGCTGGTGTGCATCTTTCT
>CAZKII010000005.1:0-13656 GCA_964552865.1 uncultured Thermoplasmata archaeon
AGACCTCGCCGCCCTCGCCGACCGTATGCTCTCCCTGAACAAGGAACTGGCCCTAATAGACACGAACTTCGAGGACTATGTGAACAGGCACGGCCGCATAAAGGACGAGAAGCTGAGGAACTATCTGGACATAAACGCCATAACCGTTCTCAAGGACGGGAAGGGCACGCCGGCCAGCATGATAGAGCACGACAAAAAGGACCTGAAGGTCAGGGCCGTTATGGTTGAGGAGAGGGGGGAAAACCTGCTGTTCTCCGTGAAGGTGGAGGACAGGGGGAAGACGAGGGTCATTAATGTGTTCAGCGTTCCTCTCGAGAATGAGGCCCTTCGTAAGTTCATTTACCATTCCGTTCGTACCTTTGTCAAGCCCTCGAATGTCGGGAAGGGCAACCTCTACGAGAAGCTTCTGGACCTGAGGATTCCGAGGTTCGAGAGCAGCAGGGAGAAGAACATGAAGGTCATCGAGGAGATAATGGCCCTCTACCTGCCGGCCCTTGAGGTGTGGAACAGGATAAAGCGGGAGATCGAGGAGACCGACAGGGAGATTGATTCGAAGGTTTATGCCCTCTACGGCCTCACGGATGAGGAGATAAGGATTATTGAGGATAGTTTCGGAGATGATTGAAATGCCAGACGATGATAACACGGACCGGACCGCCCCTTCCGGCGAGAGGATACTGAACGAGCCGGTGGAGCACGAGATGAAGAAGGCCTACATCGACTACGCCATGAGCGTCATCGTGGGCCGCGCGCTGCCCGATGTCAGGGACGGCCTGAAGCCGGTTCACAGGAGGATCCTTTACGCAATGAACGACATGGGCCTCACCCATAACCGCCCCTATAAGAAGTCGGCGAGGGTGGTGGGAGAGGTTCTGGGTAAGTACCACCCCCATGGCGACAGTGCTGTTTACGATTCCCTTGTGAGGATGGCCCAGCCGTTTTCCCTGAGGTACACTATGGTTGACGGACAGGGGAACTTCGGCTCGGTGGACGGCGACAGGGCCGCGGCCATGAGATATACCGAGTGCCGGCTCGACAGGATAGCGGCAACCATGCTGGAGGACATAGACAAGGAGACCGTGGATTTCACCGACAACTTCGACGGCAGTCTGAAGGAGCCAGTGGTGCTCCCTGCGGTCCTCCCCAACCTTCTGGTGAACGGCTCCTCCGGTATCGCGGTGGGGATGGCCACCAACATGGCCCCGCACAATCTCCGCGAGGTGGTGGACGCAATAATCATGCAGATAGACGACCCCGATGTCCCCCTTGTGGACCTTATGTCCGTGATAAAAGGGCCGGATTTCCCCACGGGCGGGATAATCTACGGGAGGAGCGGCATACTCCGGGCGTACAGCACCGGCCGCGGGACCGTCAAGGTCAGGGCCAGAACGGAGATCGAGGAGCTGAAGAACGGCAAGCGCAGGATCATCGTCACGGAGATTCCGTACATGGTCAACAAGTCGAACCTGATGGAGGCCATAGCGAAGCTCGTGCGCGACAGGGTGATAGACGGCATAACCGACCTCCGGGACGAGTCGGACCGGTCCGGGATGAGGATCGTCATAGAACTCAGGAAGGACGCCATAGACGATGTGGTGCTCAACCGCCTCTTCGCCCACACCCAGCTGGAGACCACATTCGGCATAAACAACCTTGCCCTTGTGAACAACGAGCCGAAGACGCTTCCGCTCAAATCTCTCATTCATCACTATATCGAGCACAGGAAGGATGTCATCACCCGCAGGACGGAGTATCTGCTCAGGAAGGCGGAGGAGAGGGCGGTCATACTGGACGGCCTCCTCATAGCCCTCGATAATCTGGACGAGGTGATAAAGCTCATAAGGAAGGCGAAGACCGCGGACGAGGCGAAGCTGGCCCTTATCTCCCGCTTCCTCCTCAAAGAGGTGCAGGCGAAGGCGATACTGGACATGAGGCTTCAGAAGCTCACCGGCATGGAGAGGCAGGGGGTCAAGGACGAGTACGACGAGGTTCAGAGGAAGATAGAGGATTACAGGGACATACTGGCCCGGGAGGAGCGCATCCTCACAATGATAAAGGAGGACCTCATCGCCCTGAAAGAGCGGTTCGGAGACGAAAGGCGGACGGAGATAGTGGATCAGGAGATCGACATGGATATTGAAGACCTCATTCCCGAGGAGGATGTGGTGATCACCATAACCCGCACCGGCTATATCAAGAGGATACCGGTGGACACCTATCACCAGCAGAGGCGCGGCGGCGTGGGCCTGAAGGGGATGACCACCAAGGACGAGGATGATGTGGTGGACATGTTCGTTACCTCATCCCACAGCTACATAATGTTCTTCACCAACTTCGGCAGGGTTTACTGGCTCAAGGCATATAAGGTGCCGGAGGCGGGAAGGCACGCCAAAGGGAGGCCGATAGTTAACCTCCTTCCGAGACTGGAAAAAGGCGAGGCCGTGGTCAATACCATTCATGTGCGTGAGTTCACGGGGGACCGGTTCCTCCTCTTCACCACGAAGAAGGGGAGGGTGAAGAAGACCGCTCTGGAGGCGTACTCCCGGCCCAGAAGCACCGGCATCATCGCGATCGCCCTCTGGGACGACGACGAGCTGATAGATACGAGGATAACCGACGGGGACCGTGATGTGCTCATAGCCACGAAGTACGGCAAGGCGGTTCGGTTCCACGAGAGCGAGATACGGCCCATGGGCAGGAATTCCCACGGGGTCATCGGCATACGCCTTCGGGGGGACGATGAGGTGGTCAGCACATCCACGGGGACCGATTCCTCCATTCTGCTCACCATAACCGAGAACGGCTACGGAAAGCTCTCGTGGGTGAGGGATTACAGAAGGACCCACCGCGGCTCTCAGGGGGTCATCACCATAAAGGTGAACGAGCGGAACGGGCCGGTCAAGGCGGTGCTCGAGGTCACGGCAAGTGACGAGCTCATAGTCACCAGCAAGGAAGGGATGGTCATACGGATGTCCGTTGCCGACCTGCGGGTCATGGGCCGCGCGACGCAGGGGGTCAGAATAATGCGCCTCAGGCCGGGAGACAAGGTGAGCGCCGTGGCGAGACTGGCGGAGAATGCGGAGGACGACGAGTCGGACGACGCTGAGGAGAGCGGGGATGCCAGCGGGCAAGGTTTATAAACCACCGCGTCATTAAGCCCCCGAACCCTGATACCGATACAGAGGAGGACTAGAATGTTCAAGAATTCCATAGAGGGACTCGACAGGATATTCAAGACGGATATCACGAGACCGAAGGTCATACTGATCACCGGCCCGCCCGGCTCCATGAAGACCAGCTTCGTCTATACGCTCATGTCCAAGTATCTGGATGCCACCGGAGAGTTCGGTCTTTATACCACGCTGGAGGAGACGGTGGACAGCCATCTGACCAACATGAAGAGCCTCGGCGTGAAGCTGACGAGGAACATGCAGATATCGGATTTCACCGACCTGAGGGACATAGATGCGGTTGTGGATGATGAAGGGACCGACTACCTTCAGTTCATAGAAAGGATGATAGTGCATTTCAAGAAGAAAAAGAAGGACCAGTTCTCTCTGTTCGCTCTCGACTCCCTCGGGGCCCTTTATTCCCTGATGGAGCACGAGGACGACATGAGGAAGAAGATGTTCTACTTCTTCAAGATGCTGAGGGAGAACAACCTGTACTCCTTCGTGATAATGGAGAGGATTCCGGGAGAGCCGTCACAGCTCCTCGGGAACGAGGGTTTCCTAGTGGACGGGATAATCCTGCTGGGACTCGACAGGAGCAGGGGAAAGCTCACGAGATACCTTCAGGTGGAGAAGATGAGGGCTTCCCAGCACAGCATGGAGAAGCACGCGATAGAGGTGGGCAAGGGAGGCATAAGGGTCCTCGGCCCCATATTCGAGTAGCGAGACAAAAGCGTTTAATAATATCATGATATTACCGAACACGATAGAATAAGCGTACCGAAAGAAGAAGATAAGAAGATACCTTAAGGGGGATAGAAACATGGCAGAAGGCGAATCATTCTGGGACCAGATGCAAAAGCAGCTTGAGTCCCTCAAAGAGCAGGAAAAAGAGGTCAAGGAGAAGAAGGAAGAGATCGCTCGCGCGGAGGCCGAGCTCAACGAGAGAAAGGCCGAACTCGAGGCCAGAGAGCAGTCCGTTGCCGAGAAGGAGAAGCGGGCCGAGCTTCTTGAACAGGAGTACCGCACAAAGATGGAGGAGATCGACGAGGCCAAGAGGGTTCTCGAGGAGAAGAAGGCCGAGATCGATTCGAAGGTCGAGGAGCTGAACTCCAAGCTGCGGGAGATAGACGAGCTCAGGCAGGCTATAGCGGCCAAAGAGAGCTCGGTGGTCGAGAGGGAGAAGGCGCTGATGTCCAGAGAGAAGGCGATTATCCAGAGAGAGGAGGAGATCAGTGCGAAGATGGAATCTGTGGTTTCCATGGAGAAGGAGGCCTCCGAAAAGAGGAGAGAGATCCTCGAACGCATGGAAGCCGTTTCGAAGATGAACGAGGAACTGACGGAGCTCCTGAACTCTCTGAAAACCAAGCAGGAGGAGCTTGTCTCTCACGAGAAGGTCATTCTGGAGGAGGAAGAGAAGCTTGCGGCTGCCAGAGAGAAACTGGTGGAGAACGAGAAACAGCTTCTGGAGAAGGAGAAGCAGGTCCTTGCCCATGAGGAGTCCCTGAAGGGCGAGGTTCAGGCGGTGGAACTCCCCGAGATCAAGCCGGTGGAGGCAACGTCCGTCGATATTCCGGATGTTGAGATTAAGGAGGTAAGCGTTCCTGAGCCAGAGCCCGAACCGGAGAAAGAGCCGGAGCAGGAAGAGGTGAAGGAAGAGGAGCCTGAGACGCACGAGGAGGCCGCGGAAGAGGAGGCGCCCGCTCAGGAGGAACCTGAGGAATCCGCTGAGGAATCGGCCGAGGAAGAGTCCGACGAGATGCCCTGCCCGAACTGCGGGACCATGGTCAGCAAGGACGCCGAGATCTGCTATGCCTGCGGCTTCAACCTCAAAGAGGGCGGTGAGGAAAGCAAGGAAGAGAGCCAGCCTGAGGAATCGGCCGAGGAGGAGTCCGACGAGATGCCCTGCCCGAACTGCGGAACCATGGTCAGCAAGGATGCCGAGATATGCTATGCCTGCGGCTTTGAGCTCAAGGCCGGGGACAGCGGCGGTTCTGACGAGGGCTCTGGCGACGAGGGCGGAGACGAGGAAATCCCGTGCCCGAACTGCGGAACCATGATAAGCAAGGACGCGGAGATATGCTACGCCTGCGGCTTCGAGCTGAAGGGCGGCGGTGACGACAAGAAGGACGAGGAGAAGGAGAAGAAGGTTGTCAAGCCCCCTATCGCCGTTAAGAAGGTCGTCAAGAAGAGAGTCGTCTGAGGACGAAATAGAAACCCCTTCCCAACTCCCTTGTTTTCTGTTTTTCTTCCTATATGTAAAGGTGCTCGGTCCTGAGCTCGGAAATCAGCTTGTCCAGCTCGCTATGCGTTGTATCCACCCCGTTCTTCCTGAAGTATCTCCTTATGTTCTCGGCATCTCGCTTTAGATACACCGGCGCCATGGCGTAGTTCGCCAGTACGGCCTGCCCCACATCTATGACCACCGGCCCGGTATCGGAAATAAGGATATTGAACTCGCTCAGGTCTCCGTGGACCAGCTTCGCCTCTCCGTAGCCCCGAACTATAAAGTCGGCGGCCGATTCGAAGGCGCTCCGCATCTCTTTCGGTGCAAGCTCTGCGTTTCTGAGCTGTGGGGCCGGCGCTCCGTCCAGCGAGACATAGCCCATCACCAGAACATTGTTCAGGACTGCCACGGGCTCGGGCACGGGAAGGTCCGCTTTCGCATATCTGTGGAGGTTCTGAAACTCCTTTCTGGCCCATTCCTTTATCATCGCCCTTCTGTTCCTCTTCACCTTCCTGAACCTCGGGTCATCCTCTATGTATCTGGCCAGACTCCGGTATGTGGCGTTGGAGGTGCGGTATATCTTGACCGCTACCCGCTCGTTGTCCCCGGTCATTCCCAGAAAGACATTGCCTTCTTTCCCGGTGGATATGGGAAAATCGAGCCTTTCCAGCACTCCCCTCGTCATGAGCTTGTAAATGGTTATAAGCGTGTTCTCGTCGAAAACCTCGTCCAGTGTTTTGCGGCCCGAACTGTCCTTGTCACGGTTTTTAAGCACCTCGAGACGCTGCTCCAGAAAACGATACTCCTCTTCCTCCATTCAGGCACCTATTTGTAGATATCTATGCCGGGGGGAATCTTGTTGGTCCTGCTGAGATAGCTGGCCTGAGTGTTCGTGTATCTGTAGAGAATGTTCGCCTTCTCGTCCTGAAAATCCCACGGAACCACGATGAGCAGGTCCTTCTCCCGTATCCACATCCTCTTCTTGATCTTCCCCGGAATCCTTCCAAGCCTCGATTTGCCGTCCTCGCATATGATCCGTATCTTCCCGGCCCCGAGGAGCTGGTCAGCTATGGCAAACATCTCTCCCTTTCGCCTGTTAGGGAGCCTGACGCGGATGTATTCGTCGTCCGGGTTATTGTTCTCTTCTTTTTTCAATACAACGCCTCACCATGACTAAGGAAAGGATTTATAAATAATTTACCTCGGTATTTCAGCCACTCACCCCTGCTTTCTGTTCTTGTTCTTTTTCTTCCATTCCAGCCACTCCATCTGAACCCACGGAACATCTGGGCATTTCTGCTTCAGAATCTCAGTGGCTCTTTCGTAATAGTCGTTCTTGTACTCAACATCCCAGAGATACGGGCATTTTTGCCAATCCCGCCCTTTGCCAAAAACAATAATAAAATTAAGATGCCCTTCGGTGGATGAGTCGAATGTCCCATATCCAATCTTTTCAACCTCTGAGAAAGGAAGAAAAGGCGTAGAAATGGAAGAGATGCCGTTTTCATAGATAATGTCCAGTTGTTCCCATGCTGAGGGTCTATATGCCCAGAGGCCCATAAGAGAGAAAAGCAAAACAAAGAGAGCGAGGGCAAGTAGCCCAAGGTTCAGGAAATCCCAGTCCTCCGTGCCTACGAGTTCCGACATTATGAACATGTCTATGAAAAGAAGAACCAACGCATTCAGGAAGGCATTCCTCTTTCCTTTCTTTGAATTAAGGAATCTCCTGTAGGTGATTCCTCTCGCGAGTATTTTTCCTTTCCTTTCATCCGGTTCCACATCCCCGTATACATATGCTTCTCCATCTTTCTTCCCCGCTCTTTCTTTTTCCCTGCTCCCGAACCATATCATGACGATACCAAAGGCCATGATCGCTCCCGATGCGATGTAGTTGGTCAGTCCGTTGTAGAAGACCAGTCTTGCGACAGCCCCGACTATGGCCAGAAGTCCGAAGACGGTGAGTACGGTATCCCTGCTCTTTCCTGCCATGTTTTACCTCCCCTTTCTCATCCGAGGAGATTGCAGTGATAATGAATTATGATATATTTAAGATTTTTCATGCTTATATTTTCTCTCACTCCCCGCACAGATACTCTATCAACTCACTGAGCTTCATCCCGTCCTCCCACCTCATTATCATGTTCCCGTTTCTGGACACCTCTATCTTCGGGAGCCTTGAGTGTATGATTCTGGCCTTTCCGGTGAGGCCTTCCACATCTCTGGTGAATATCCTCCACGCATCCCCCCTCACCCCCTTAAGCCTGTAGGCATAGACCGGGAACAGGGATGAGCGCCTGCATATCTGGAGCATCTCCTCGGCCTGCTCCTGCAGTCTCTGGCTCCTGCTGAACCGGAACACAGGGCTCTGCGATGCCTTGACCTCGATCAGAAACGATATGTCCCCTCTCACGGCCACAAGGTCCACTCCGAAGGAGCCTGCGGCCCGGACCACCACGAACGGGTGTTTTTCTATGGTCAGGTAGGCCAGTTCTTCCTCTATGCTGCACCCCTTTATGGCCTTTCTCAGTCCCTTTTTGTCCGCGGTCAGTATCTTCTTCAGCTCTCTCTCGTAGTCGCTTCCCATCGGCCCCCCATCCCTTTCGCATATTAATACTGTTCCCACAGCAAATTTTAAGTCATAGAAGGGTATGTGCACCGGATAACATGATAAAGAACTTCGAACTGTATGCCGTGGATGCCAAGAGATATACGAAGGCGGGGGAGAAGGTGGGGCAGGTGCGCATAGACCTCAACAACACCATAACCTCAATCGCTCCGGTGGACGCATCTAACAGCACCGTGGAATTCCGCTTCTCCGTGAGATACGGGGCCATCGGCCACATAACCATAGAGGGCCGGCTTCTCTACAACGGGAGCGATGCCGAGGAACTGTGGAAGATGTGGGCGGAGAAGAGCCAGATGCCGGACAGAATCGCCGAGGAGATACACACCGCCATAATGGGGAACAGCCTGCCGGCCGCGTTCCAGATCTCCCGGGAAATACGGCTTCCGCCGCCGGTGCCCATGCCCAAGGTCAATATACCGAAGAAAAAGGAGAGCAGCGGGCATTTCAGCGCCGACGGGATGTACTCGTAGACGCAAACCGCTTCTTTTTTTATTTTATCTTATCCAGCGAGAACGACCCGATTGTCAGTCCTTGCTTGGTGAAGGTGTACTTTATCCACGCCCTTGACTGCACATCGCATATACCTTTTACAGACAGGAATGTGCTCAGCTGTTCCACCTTGAAGTCTATCATGCCGTCCATCATGGAGCCGAGCATCTGGATCTCCTGCTCCGTGTGCATCCCCTTCTCTATGAGGTACATGGACACGGCCTTCTGCCTCTTTCTTTTTCCAGCGAACGGATTGAGGAATCTGAAGGCAGTGCTGCTGTCCAGATATGCTATGAGGGTGGATATGGAACGGAAGGCGAGCCTGTAGTACTTGTGCTCCTGAAGTAGCTCGGCACTTATTCTGTCCACCTCCTTCATTATCCCCTCGTGGTCGGAAGGCTGGTCGAGATAGACCACATTCGGCTCCTCGTTCGTCTCGCCCATGCTTCTGGAATAGGCATCCACATACTTCACTAGGCCGAGTTTCTCGTATTCCTCGTAACCGGAGAGTATGTAAAGCATCTCCTCCCTTATATCGCCAGGTGATTTGTCAGTAAGCACCCATATGGCGGGGATCCCTTTCTTAAGCCCTTCTGCTATGAACCGGTTCACAACAACCTCTTTCCCGGTGAAAGGCGGCCCGTAGATGAGGACATTGGAGCCGAAGGGGATGCCCCCCATGAGGAGGTCGTCCAGTCTCATTATTCCGGTCTTCGCCTTCTGAATGTTGAGCTCCGCGGCCCTTTCCTCCTCCCTCGCCTCTATCTCGTCCTCGATTATGCCCTGTTCCCTGAGGCGCAGCTCCTCCATCTTGGCGTTGAGGTATTTCTCCCTCGCCTTGATCTCGTCCTCTTTCTGGTTGATCATCTCCTGGAGGTGTTCCAGCTTCTTCTTGAGCTCCATCTCCTCCACGCTGCCCCCTTCCTTCTTCGCCTCCTCGAACCTGCGCTTCTCCTCCATCAGAAGCTTTTCACGATAGAGGAGGTCTTCTTCACGGCGGAGCAGTTCCTCGTCCTTGTAGGCCACCGTCTCTTTGAGCTTCTTTATCTCCTCGTCCTTTATCTTGAGCTCCGCCCTGAGCTGCTTGATCTCCTCCTCCCGGAGCATTATGGCCTTCTCCTTGGTCTGAATCTCCTTGAGCCTGCGGGCCAGTTCTTCGTCTATCTCCCCCCTGTCCCCGGTGGTAAGCTCCTGGGATTCCTTCATCTGCTTGAGCTCTATCTTGTATTCCTCCACTTCCTTCTGGAGGTCTATTATCTGCTTCTTCAGCTCGTTCTCCTTGGAAAGGAACTCCTCCTCCTTCTGCCTGAGTTCGGCTGCCAGTTTGTTCCTCAGTTCTTCGGAGCTTTCCGCGCTAGCCATGACTCCGAGGCTCTCTATCTTCCCTTCCTGCTCTCTCAGTTTCGCCTCCATGTCGATGAGTTCGAGCCTTTTCTTCTCCAGCTCCTGAGCATCCGGCGGCAGTTCTTCCACTCTCTTCTCCAGTTCCGCCCGCAGTTCCGCGATGGTCTGCTCCTGAGCCTTTATCTTGGCCTCCATCTCAGCCAGTGCTTCCTGTATGCTGGCATCGCTCGCTCCCTTCCCTTCCCTGAGCTGCTGGGCCTTCATGTATTTTATTACGGCAACGCTCCCCTTCTTTATGTGCTCGATCTCCCCCTCCAGAGAGCGCCGCTTCTGAATCTCCTCCTGAAGTCGCCTGTTAAGCTCGGCGTTCTCTTCGATGGCCTTCATCGGATCGAAGTTCCCGCTCTCTATCTCGGCGGTCTTCTCCTTAAGGATACGCCGGAGCTCCTCTATCTCCTCCTCCTTCTTCTGCAGCTCCTTTTCCTTCTCTTCGAGGAGTTTTTCGCGTTCCGCCAGCTGGGAGCCGACGACATCCATCCCGCCGCCGAATCCCGGCTCTTCCTCGAGCCACGCTTCCAGATCGTCCTCTTCACCGCTCAGCCATTTTCTTAAAACATCAACGCTTTCGTCGTCCTCTAGAACCTCCGGTTTGGGTGCCGGCGGCGCCTCGGTCTCTTCTTCCTCGCCGAGCCATTCCGCCGTGTCCTCTTCACCGCTCAGCCACTTCACAAGCTCCTTGTCCTCTCCGGAGGCATTCTCTTCCTGTTCGGCCGCATCGTTTCCGTCGGATGATAGGAGCCCTTCCCTTTTTTCGAGGATCTTGTCGGCGAGGGCCTTGCCTATGCCTTTAATTGCCACCAGGTCCTCCTTCTCGGCTTCTGCCAGCCTTTCAGGCGTATTGAAACCCGCCCGTATGAGCAACTCTGCCTTTCCCTCTGCAATTTCGAGGACACTGGCAAACCTCTTGGCGGTCTCTTCTTCGTCTGAAGAACCAGGTAAGTCGCTTTCTTTTCTCCTCTCTTCGGGCAATCCTTCACCTCAGGATTTATCTTTGACTGTTTGTAGGGCGTAATGCGCCATCATATTTTATATTTGCCCCTCACCCGCGGGATGCAGGGGAGAAAAACGGTAAATACCTCCGTGTATTCTCCACCTCCATGATAGATAGAAGCGTTATTCTCGAAAAACTCGCGCAGTACGACCCGAATCGCATAAAAATCGGGGCAATCGCCTCACACTCCGCCCTAGATGTGTGCGACGGCGCGGTGGACGAGGGCTTCCGAACCGTGGCCTTTGCCCAGAAGGGGCGTGAAAGGACATATGCCGAGTACTTCAAGGCGAAAAGGGATGAGAACGGCAATGTCGTAAGGGGCATGGTGGACGAGACCGTTGTGCTGGACAGGTTCAAGGACATCCTGAACATACAGGACAGATTGATAGAGGACAATATACTCTTCATCCCCAACCGCTCCTTCACTTCATATGTGGGAATAGATGCGGTGGAGGACGAGTTTGCGGTCCCTATGGTGGGGAGCCGGAACCTCCTGAGGAGCGAGGAGAGGGGGGACGAGCAGGACTATTACTGGATTCTTGAGAAAGCGGGACTTCCGTTTCCCGAGAAGATAGAGGACCCGAAGGATATAAGCGAGCTGGTGATAGTCAAGATGCCCCATAAGGTCAAGAAACTAGAAAGGGGTTTCTTTACGGCCGCATCTTATGCAGAATACAGAGAGAAGGCGGAAAGCCTGCTGAAGCAGAATGTGATAACGCAGGAGGCCCTCGACAACGCGAGGATCGAGAGATATGTAATTGGCCCTGTGTTCAACTTCGATTTCTTCTATTCTCCGATAGAGGAGGAGATGTCGAAGCTGGAGATACTGGGCATAGACTGGCGGTTCGAGACATCTCTGGACGGCCATGTACGCCTCCCCGCACCGCAGCAGATGACGCTCCCAGAGCATCAGCTCGTTCCCGAGTACACCGTGACCGGCCACAACTCAGCCACGCTCAGGGAGTCGCTTCTCGAGAAGGTCTTCAAGCTGGCGGAGACATATGTGAAGGCCACGCAGGAGTACTACTCTCCCGGAATCATCGGGCCGTTCTGCCTCCAGACCACCGTGGATAAGGACCTTAATTTCTACATATATGATGTCGCACCTCGCGTGGGCGGTGGGACCAATGTTCACATGTCGGTTGGCCATCCCTACGGAAACGCCCTGTGGAGGCGGCCCATGAGCACGGGCAGAAGGCTTGCAATGGAGGTTAGGAGGGCCATAGAGGCCGATATACTGGAAAAGATTGTCACCTGAGCCCCACGAAAATCTTTATAAACCATAAGATATTGGGCTGAAAAGAAATCCCTAATTGGCACAATAAAGGTAATGATGA
This sequence comes from uncultured Thermoplasmata archaeon, assembly GCA_964552865.1. Classification (GTDB taxonomy): domain Archaea; phylum Thermoplasmatota; class Thermoplasmata; order JAJSAE01; family JAJSAE01; genus JAJSAE01. Next base: position 12,245 of record CAZKII010000005.1, read on the forward strand.
AGAAATACCTCGGAGGGAAAAGATATGAACAGAGAAAACACAAGAAAAATCGTGTCGTCGCTGATGGTACTGCTGATGGTACTTTCAATAATGACAGCGATGCTACCTGTAGTGAGCGCAGAGAATGCAAGTATCTGGGGGAGTGTGAGAGTTAATCCCTCCCTCGATCCGATTAACGGAGCGGAAGTAACTCTGACTAATGTTCACACGCAGGAGAAGTACACCACGCTGACGAGCGATGGGATGTATGAGTTCACGCCTGAACCGGGATACTACATCCTTGAAGTCAAGGCAGACGGATACTTCTCCCAGAAGGAGACCACCCCTATAAGATTCGATGGCACGGAGACACTTAAGTACAATTTCAACCTCGATGCGACCCCCGTCAAGGACAGGACCTTCCAGGGGTCTGTTGTCGTGAAGTCTTCCGGGGCCAACATATCCGGCGCGGTCGTAGAGGTCATCTCCCGCCAGGGGGTCAGCACGAACTACGGAACCTATGCGGATGTCATCGGAATGAATGTTACCGATGTGAACGGTACATTCAGCATTCAGGTGTGGAACGACACCTTCGAGGTGAAGGTTTCCGCTCCCGGCTATTATACCAATCTTACTGATATCTTCATGAACGATACCAATACGGCCAAGGTCTGGACCATTAACCTGACCGAGGCGAACACCGTTCACGGCTATGCCTATGTTTCCACAGACAGCGGGGACGAGCCGGCCGATAATATCGATGCCTACCTGTACGACCCCACCACCGGGGCTCTGTATTCCACGCATTCGGATAGTTACTACTACTCCTTTGAAGAGGGTATTCCCGCAGGTACATACCTGCTCATAGTGGATGCAGACGGCGGTGTGGCCTACACCGGTATGGTTACCGTGAGCGGCACCACCACTCCCCTCCCCGATTCCAGCGGTGAGGTCACTCTGAGTATGGCTGCCGGCGAAACCGCCTCCACCGTCATAACCCTCACGGATTGGAACACAATGAAGCTTGAGAAATCTCTCCTGCTCAATCCCGATGGAAATATCGAGGCGCTCGGAAACGATGTGAGCAATGTGTGGCTTCAGATCGATATGAAGTTCGGAAACGGAGATGCGAAGATCAACCAGACCGAGGTCAACGACTTCGTCGACTGGTATAACTCCATCGGTCCCGAGTTCGTTACCACCGCCGGTTTCTTCACCGTCAACGGCACGGCCTATGTCTCGGATGCCAATCTCAGCAACTATCAGGTTACCGTTTCCCCCTCTGTTGTGGGGGAGGTCAATGTTACTGATATGGGAAAGATGTGGATAAACACCACTGCGGGTTATACCTCGGTCTCCGTTATTGGAGCGCAGGACAGTTACAAGGCGGAACTCCAGGCGGATGAGGACACCAGCGGTGCGGATGTCATAGA
>CAZKII010000005.1:13756-34827 GCA_964552865.1 uncultured Thermoplasmata archaeon
TAGTCCTTCCGTCCGGCTTCGAGCTGGTGGATAACAGTTCCAGTAACTCGGATGTCTCGGGATACACCACCATCTGTGTGGACCCCAGCATGGGGAACGGGACGGATTCCGTCTCCATGACATTCCAGAAGAGCGAGGTCCCTGTGGTTCATGCCAGTCTTAAGGCGGCGGATAACGTTTATACTGTATCCGAGGATGGAAACATTTCCTACTATATCGTCAAGACCGGAGCTGAAGTTACCTTTACCGCGGCAGGCACCGAGGACCCCAACGGCAACCCGGTTACATACACCTGGGATTTCGGTGACGGTACCGCCGTGACCACCTCCGAGAAAGAGGTTAACCACACCTTTGCCGCGTCTTCCAGCGACATAACCGTGGAAATGACGGCCACCGATGCGGGCGGCCTTTCCAACAGTACCACGCTGACCGTTAAATCGGACGGGACCCAGCCCACCATCAATGCTACCTGCAAGACGAGTAGTGGCGAGGAATATGGCCTTGAAAGTACTGTCCATGTCGGCCAGAACGAACAGATTGTCTTTGACAGTTCTGGCTCTGCCGATGACAATGAGATAAAGTCCTACTTCTGGTGGTTCGGTGACAACGATTCCGTTCTCGTGCTCTCCGGTGAGAACCAGAGCGTCCTGAAGAGCTTCTCCGATGCAGGACACGAGTATTCGGTTTACTTGAGTGTAACCGATGTGGTGGGTAACTCGAAAAACAGGTCTGTCTTTACTATTATAGTAGATGACACCGAGCCCCCTTCCATCTCCTTTGTTGTTCTGGACAGCAACTTCGTGGACGCAGCTGGGTCCGTTAAGGAGAACACCACCGCCTACTTCGATGCCAGCAAGACCACGGATAATGTGGACGCCGCCGCCAACCTCACCTATGTATGGGACTTCGGCGATGGCAGCAACGCCACGGGAATGAATGTCAGCCACATGTACACCGCTATCGGAAGCTACGATGTGAACCTGACGGTCACGGACAAGGCCGGAAACAGCAACTCCTTCATCAAGACCATCGTGGTTCGCGCGGCCAACAGGCCGGACCTCAGCATAGTTTCCGTGGAGTTCCAGCCCACCGAGTTCAAGCAGGGCAGCACCGGAAAGATACTGGTCAACATAACCAACAACGGCGAGGCCAATGCCACATCCATAACCGTGACGGCCTATACCGTGGACATCGACGGGAACGAGGAGGAGATCGGCTCCACCACCACCATAACCGTTAACGGCAGCGCGGTGGGCCAGCTGGAGGTCGGGAAGATCGCCACGGCGGAGATCGACTGGAAGCCCTCCAAGACCGGGAACTTCACCATAAAGATAGTGGTTTCCACACCCGACGAGGTTTCGGCCACCAGCACGGACAACTCCTATAACGATGTCCTTTCGGTGGCTCCGTCCTCTTTCCAGACCATGATGACATGGATCGTGCTCTTTGCGCTGATAATAGTGGTTCTCCTCCTGGTGATATTCAAGAACAGGTTGAGTTCCATAAAGGTCGGCGGAAAGAAGAAGTAAGCGAGCAAAACCCTTAAATCCCTTCCCTTTTTCATTTTTCACGGTACTTCCATGAGCGGACCTCAGTTCCAATCCCGGCAAAAGACATGGCGCCTCATCGACAGCGGCCTGTGCGAGCCCGCATACACCGGGGCGGCGGACGAGGCCATAGCCCGTGCCCGGGCGGAGGGGCTGGTTCCCACAACGCTTCATTTTTACACCAGAAAGGTGCCTACGATATCCATGGGATATTTCGAGAGAGTAGAGGAGGCCGTGAATCTGCCTCTATGCAAAAAAGACGGCGTTTTCATACTCCGGAGGGTGTCCGGCGGAAGTGCGATATACACGGATTCCGGGCAGGTCATCTACGCGCTCATCGGGATGTCGGAGGAGTTCCCACACAATGTGAACGCTTCCTATGAAAGGATTTGCTCTGCGGTGATACGGGGGCTGGCCCGCATGGGCCTTTCCGCAGACTTCAAGCCGATAAACGATGTTCAGATAGGTGGAAAGAAGGTATCTGGCAGCGCACAGGTGAGGAAATGGGGTGCGCTCCTCCAGCACGGCACTGTCATCCTTGATCTGGATCGGGAAAGGATGTTCTCGTATCTGCGCATAAGCGATGAGAAGCTGAAAAAGCAGGGCATTGAACGGCCCGAAGAACGGGTGACATCCCTTACCGAGGTCTTGGGAATTACTCCGCCCAGAGACGAGGTGGTGGGGGCGCTGGTCCGCGGGTTCGAGGAGGAGTTCGGAGTCAGTATAGTCCAAGGGGAACTGACCGAGTGGGAACAGAGGGAAATAGACAGGTTAATCCGGGAGAAGTACGGGAATCCCGAATGGAATTATCTGCGGTAATCACATCCTCTCCGGCGCGACGATTCCCAGCGTTTCCAGAACGGAGGCCAGCACCGTCGCGGTGGCATCCACCAGCATCAACCTCGCCTCCCTTTCCTTTCCTTCCGCTCTGAGGACCGGCACATACCTGTAGAACTGATTGAACGACGAGGCCACGGCCTGTGCGTAGGATGTCAGGGGATGGCCCTTTCTCCCTTCTGCGCACTCCCTTATCACATCGGGGAACCTGCTCAATTCCTTTATGAGGGCGATCTCCCTTTCGTCGGTGAGGATTTCGGAGAGGGATCTGTAATCGGCCGATTCCGGCGTGCTGTATCCAGCCTTTCTGAGTATGCTCCTTGCCCTTGCGTGGGAGTACTGTATGAACGGTGCGCTGCTCCCGTCGAAGTTCAACGCGTCCTCCCAGCGGAACACCATCTTCTTGTCGGCCTGCACCCTTATGATGTTGTACCTCACCGCTCCGGTGCCCACCAGTTCCGCTATCTCGTCCATCTCGTCCTCGGAGATGTCGCTCCTCCTCTTTTTCACCTCTTCCAGAGCCCGGGCCTTTGCCTCGTCCAGCAGGTCGTCGATGAAGACCACTCTCCCTTTTCGCGTGGACATCTTCCCCTCCGGCAGGGTGACGAAGGAGTAGAATATCGGCTCTATGCACCCTTCATTGAAGCACCAGCCGTTCCCCCTCGCCTCCGGCTTCTCGTTCAGGAATACGGACAGGCCGATGACCACCTGCTTGCTCTGAAGTTTGTGATCCTCCCCGAGGATGTTCAGGGCGATGTCGCACCTCTTTATCTTGTCCAGATGATAGGCCATGTCCCTTGTCTGGTAGAGGGATGTGCCGTCGCCCCTCTGGAAGAAGACCCTTGCGCTCCTCCCGTGTATTCCGAACTCTCCCGCAAAGTCGGTGAGGTCCAGATAGTAGGCCCTGTCCTCTTCCACGGCGTACTCGCTCTTCTTCAGCGTTTCGATTATTTGGGAAACATCTCCGTTCAGCACGAAGTCCGATTCCCATGTGATTTTATCGTAAGATATGTCCAGCCTCTTCATGGTCTCCAGAATTCCGCCGAGGCTCCGCTCGCACACCGTCTTTATCCTCTCCATCGCCTTTTCGTCCCCATGTTCGCAGCGATACAGCAGGTCCTCTATCTCTTTCTTGGTAGCCTCGCTCTCCTCCATCAGCCTGTTGGCGGCCTGATAGTAACCAACCAGCCTGTGGTCCTCCTTCTCCTTTTCCGGCTCTGGGACATCCTTCAGGTTCTCAACGGCCCATGTGAGTATAGCGGCCTGCTTTCCCATGTCGTCGGCGTAGTACTCGGTGGTGACATCGTAGCCCGCCCGCTTCAGTATTCTGGCGATGGTATCCCCGATTATCGGGTTCCTCGCTCTCCCGACATGCAGGGGGCCGGTGGGGTTCGCGGATGTGTGCTCCACGATTATCCTCTCTTTCCTCTGCGGAAGGCTTCCGTACCCGTTTCCCATCTCGAGGACCGCCCTGAGCGTCTCTTCCGCCATCCTTCCGGTGTCCGCATGGAAATTGACATAGGGGCCGGACGCGACTATTTTTCCGATGTTTTCGAGCTCTCTTCCCTGTGCCATCTCCGCGGCTGCGTTTGCAATCTCGGCCGGGGCTCTCCTGAACGGTCCGGCGAACCGGAACATCGGGTATGCGAGGTCCCCTATCCCTTCCGGCGGCACGGAGAACTCGCTCTCCTGCACCTCTGGAGGTTCGACCCCCGCCTCTCCCGCCATGCTCTTCAATACATCCTCCAGAAACGCCCTGACCTCTTCCCTGAATGCCTCGGTGAAATACATGCGAACACCTATATCTTGTATCTGAGAATACCTGCGATGCCTCCGAACGCCTTCATAAGAAGCTCCCCCTCCTCGGAATCGCCGGAGATGAGCTCCACTGTGGTTCCGGTGGCCTCGGCCATCTCGTACAGCTCGTCTATTATGTCCATCTTCTCCACCAGTTCCATGGCGGCGCCGCACTTCGGACAGACGAAATCCTTCGGGTCCGGGATCCTCTTCACGGTCTCCTGAACATCGTTGCCGCAGTTCGGGCAGTGCATGTGTATGCGGTACTCCCTCAGGTCCTCCGAGACCAGCAGGGTGTCCACTGCGCCCATTTCCAGCGCCCTCCTCACATCCTTCTCGCCGTAGACCGCCAGTCCTCCGTCGGCCTTCCTTATCTGGGCCAGAAGACGCTGTATGAGCTTCTTTTCCTTCATCAGGTGTATGCTGGACAGCGCCTCCTTCGAGTTCTCCACCAGCTCCCTCAGGCCGTATTCGTCGGTGTAGCCCACATCGAATGTGTCTATCACCTTCTTCATCAGTTCGTGGTGGAGGTAGTTCTGGTTCAGGAAGAAGTCCTTGGTATATCCCGGCCCGCCTATCAGTATCCCTTTGAGCTCAGGCTCTGCGAGGAACGCCTCGCTCGCCATGTCGCCCACCTTCTTGAAGAACTCGTGGGCCGCTATCTCTATGAGCCTCTCGAACCTTCTGGCGGACTGCCCTCCTCTTCCGTGCTTGCTGGGAACCTGCGACTGTATGTTCTTGACCACCTGAATCTTGCTCCCTCTGAGGAATCCTATGGTGGCCTCGCTCCGGTCTATCACCAGAAGGCCGTACACCTCCTTCTCCTTCAGCATGGCCTCCAGCGGCTCGAGGTAGAATGTGGAATCGCACCTGTAAAGGTATGTGTTTATGGGCTCCGGGGGCTCCAGCACATACGAGACCATGGTGGTCTGGTCCCCGCTGGTGGGAATGTGCCCCACGAATATGACGAGCCCGTTGGGAGGCGGGGTCTTGTAATACTTCAGCTTGCTCATTATGGACTCGATGGCGCTCATCACATTCTTCCGCGTGCTTTTGGACTTGATGTTGGATGACTGGGAGTATTCGTCCCTGAGATAGGCCACCGCTTCGTGTATCTGCCTGTTCGGCGGCACATAGAGTGAGATCAGCTCCGTCCCTCTGCCTGTGAGGTTTCTAATCTCTTCCAGTGCCCTCTTGAAGTCGTAGCGTGCTCTGTCCTCTTCTTTTGCCATTTTTTCACCGGGTATCTCTCTTTCTTTCGGGTATGTTCAGGGCATATTTATATCTATTCTAACCCAGCCCCGTCCTCTGTTTGCAGCCCTCTTTTCGGATGCTTCCGATAACGCAAAGTTTTTATGTTAGAAGTGTATTTGTGTGCCGAGGGATATTAATGCCTGCGAAACCGAAGAAGAAGAATACCGCCAAGAACACAACGGACGACTGGTTCGAGGCTCTCGATGCCGAACTTGAGCAGAAGGCCAAGGAGATCAGCAAGAAGTTTGTCATGCAGAGCACCAGAAAGGCCGAGCTCAACAAGGAGCTCATCGAGGATTTCTGGAAGATCTGGCTCCGTTTCAACAAGATAAATGTGCATTTCAGCATCGAGCCGAACCACAGCCTGTTTGCCCAGTTTGCGGAGTTTCCGGATATATGGCAGATGAGAGAGACATTCGACTACGGCAGCGTGAACCTCATAGAGCTCATGGACCGCACGAGGGACCAGGGGCGCGTGGGGGATTCGCTGAAGGTCAACTACTACACCGTGGATGAAACTCTGCATATGAGAATGGTCTTCGAGTACTGCGAGGGCGAGCACTACTACAAATATGCAGGCTGGAAGAGGATATTCTCCCAGTATGTCCTGTACGACGCTCCGCTGGACAAGGTGAAGATGGAAGAGGTGCACAGGATTCTGGCCGGCGTGATAAAGGCATGGTACGAATCCCATCTCAAGAAGGACAGGGAGATAATCCTGAACTACATCAAGAAGAACTTCGAAAAGGGTGAGTCATTCACCCAGTAAATCCCTTAGTTGCTCTTTTATTCATTCTTCTTTCCCAGTGCCCACTATGTGAGTACTTTCACCGACCCTCTGCAGCAAGTTATATATCCCTCCGTCATATCCCTTCCTCAGCCAAAAAAGGAGGCGAAAAAAATGAAGAAAGAAATGATCGCGCCCCATGTAAAAGACATAACCCGGGCGCTTGGAAAAGAAGAAGTGAGCGAAGAACAGATAGAAGCCGAACTGCTCGAAGCGGTTCAGGATTTCGGCATGACCCTGAGTCAGGCCAAACGGACCATACTGAAGAAGCACGGGGGAAAGGCTCAGGACCTGAAGGAGTGGGTGAAGGTCAAGCTCTCGGAGGTCCGGGACGGTGATACGGAGCTGGAACTCCTCTGCAGGGTGGTCTATTCTTCCAGAAAGCAGATTTCCGGGAGGAGCGGTGAGACCAAGGAGATCATAAGCGGCATCCTCGGAGATGAGACAACGACCCGCCCCTTCACATCGTGGAAGACCACTGGGGTGGAGCTCAATGTGGGCGATGTGGTGCGCCTCAAGAATGTGTACATCACGGATTGGCGGGGCGAACCGCAGGTGAACATAGGTGAATACACAATCATCGAGAAGGCCGACAGCAGTGAGCTCCCCTCGTACGGAGGGGGTGCCGCGCGCACCGAGCCGGTGGAAAAGAAGCTTTCGGATGTCAGGGGAGACGAGAGGAATCTGGTCGTTTCCGGCAAGATAATAACGCTGAACAGAAGGACCACCGTCAAAGACGGCGTCGAGAAGACATTTTTCTACGGGCTTATAGGGGATGAAACCGCCACGATACCCTTCACCGCATGGAAGGACTTCTCACTGGCCAAGAATCAGGTCATCCGCGCGGAGGGCGCGTATGCGACCACATGGAAGGAGAGGCCACAGATAAATCTCTCCGAGAGGACATCGGTCACCGTTCTGGATGAGGAGATGGAGACCGTGGCCCCCCAGTTCTCCACGGCCGAAGCGGTGGATTCCGAGATAAAGGATGTGGGCAAGAACGGCTCCAGAGTGAATGTGGTGGCCAGGGTTCTGGCCGTTGAGGAGCGTGAGCTCGAGAGCGATAACGGCCCCAGAAGTATGAAGACCGGCATCCTTTCGGACGGCACGGGTAAGATCGGTTTCACCGCATGGACCGAGTTTCCGTACGCTGCTGGTGATGCCGTCCAGATAAAGGGGGCCCGGGTGAGGTACTGGCGGAACCGCCCGCAGCTAAACATCGACGACAACAGCGAGGTTTCGCCCACCGACAGACAACTCCCTCCGATTGAGGAGATGGAGCGCCCTCTTCAGATGGATATAGACGGGATAATGCGCCTGTCCGGTGCGCTCGATGCCTCCGTTACCGGCGTTATAATGGATATCAAGGGTGGAAGCGGCCTCATAGACCGCTGTCCTGTCTGCAGAAAGGTGCTTCAGGACGGGATATGCACCACTCACGGAGAGGTCGAAGGTGTTCCCGACATGAGGGTGAAATGCGTTCTGGACGACGGAACCGGGACGATGAATGTCGTTCTCAACAGGGCACTGACAGAGCAGGTGCTCGGCATGAGCATGGATGACGCCATAAAAATGGCAATGGAGAAGCGAAGCTTCACTGTTGTACAGAAGGAGGTTGAGAACAGGCTCCTTGTCAAGACGGTGACCATCCGGGGCGATATGGTGCTGGATGACTACGGTCTCAGCTGCTATGCGAGGGAGATTTCCTTCCCGGAGATAGATGTGGAAGAAGAGGCCCAGAAACTCCTTGAGGAGGTGGAAGCGTGAATACTGGCAGAGAGGTGGCGATGAGGGTGTTCGCGTCGGAGTATCGCCACTCCACCCGAAAGCACAGCGAAGGCGGGGACCGCGCTCCGTCCTATGTCATCTCGCCCATGGGTGCCAGAATAAACCGGCTGTTCATTGCGGGAACGCTCACCGAGATAAGCAACAGCGGGAGCGAAGACGACCCCGTGTGGAAGGCGAAGGTGGTGGACGGTACCGGCGTCTTCTTCATCTCCGCCGGCAAGTATCAGCCTCAGGCCGCAGCCGCGCTCTCCAAGATAGAACCCCCTCAGTTCGTCGCCGTGGTCGGGAAGAGCCGAATATACAGCCCCGACGACACCACGAACTATCTCTCGGTACGACCCGAGGCGGTGAGGGTGATAGACAGAAAGGAGAGGGATATGTGGGTGCTCCAGGCGGCCAGGGACCTGAAGCGGAGGATGGAGGCGTTTCAGGAGCTTCTCCGGATGGAATCACCGAGCAGTAAGGAGCTCATGTCTCTCGGATATCCGGAGCACATTGCCGAAGGGGTAGTTCTCGCCTATGATTACTACGGCGAGCCGGACATCGTCACCTACCGCGCTCTTCTGGTCCGGGCCCTTCGCAGCCTTCTGCCGGGCTATGAGGAGGACCTCGGGGATTTGGCCATTGACTACGATGAGGAGGATGCGGAAGCGGTGGACGAGGATATGCAGAAGACCTTTCTGGAGATGGTGGACGAGTTCGACACCGACGACAGGGGTGCGGAGGTCGCCAAGCTCTATGAAACGGGAAAAAAGAGAGGCTTCAGCAGAGAGGATATGGAGAACATGCTTCATTACCTTCTTGAAACCGGTGCCGTATACGAACCGCAGCTGGGGAGGATAAAGCGAACATAGTTCATCTGATTCCCGCAGCGATTTCGTAGTTTACTATGACCTCGCTCGTCACGGTCCACACCTTCAGCAGAAGATCGGATATGCTCACCTTATCGTGGCTTATGCCGGAGAAATCCGTTCTAAAGTCCCCCACGGCAAAGCCGCCTATTACAAAGGTATGCTCGCTCAGGTCGATCCTTCCCATGTGCTCGCTCAGAGTCAGGGATTCTCCTTCCGGGTGCAGCACCGTTATACCGCTGGCCTCGTAGTTTTTCAGAAGTTCGGGCAGAGACATCTTCTCGATGCGGAGGAGAGGCGACTCCTTGTTCGGGACCACACCGTTGAGGAAGAGGGATTCCATCAGCCCGCAGAACCTGTTGTATCCCTTGGGAAGCCGCGTTTCGGGCGACACGAAGATGACCTCATCGTTCCGTGTGTGAACCATGATCTCCATCTCCCCTCTCTGGTTGGCTATGGAGTCCAGCGACAGGAGCAGGAACGCATGGGCGATATCGGGCCGCCCCCTCCGCTCCCATTCCGGCAATCCTCTCATTGCGCTGTGGTGAAGATTCGAGTCCAGGAGGACACCGCCCGGCCTTTTACCGCGCTTCTTTGCGTTCTTCACCACTGCAGGGTGGCCTGCGATGGTCTCCGGCACCCTTTCCAGCTCCGCATCGGCGAGAATCAAGCGCAGCATCCCTTTCCCCCCGTGCCGTCATGTTATGATCTTATCGAGTTTTCCCTCTTTTGCCGCGGTCTTCACCTCTCTGGCGATCCTGCGGCCCGTGGACATGCCGGGCTCGATGAAATCGGCGTATGGGGATCCGTTTATGAAGGGGTTGGTACCGGCTACGATACGGGAAGATATCTCGAATACCTTGAACTCCAGTTTATCCGTTACGATGGTCTCGAGGCAGAACGGCCCAACCATACCTCCGAAGAGTTCGATGGACCTCTCCACGACCTTCTCCCCCATCTCGATCACCTTGGGCAGAAGGGATTCCCTCAGTACCACCGGCACATTTCCCGTGACGACGAAGCTCGGCATTATCCCGAGGCGCTTCAGTTCCTCCTGAGCACCCAGTTTGTACATCTCGTCTATGTTCGATTCGTCCCTGCGGTCCATGCTGAGGAGTTCCAGCGTTCCTTCCCCGGTCCTGTAGCCATCCTTCTTTATAGGGGAATAGAAGAAGTGAAGGTAGTATCTGGTTCCCAGAATGTATTCCTGAATGGTGTACTTCTGCGAGTAGTCTATGCCCATCTTGAACTCGAGGTAGTCCTTGGCGATGAAGAACCCCCTGCCGCCTTTCGCACCGTGATACTTCACCATCACCGGGCGGTCTATCTCCTTTGCATCCTCTATGAGCTTCGGCATGTCTATTCCGGCCGATGTGAGCCATTCCCTCTGCTTCATCCTGTCGGATTCCCACGATAGCACATCCCTGTTTCCGAATGTGGGGATCTCCAGGTTTGCGAAGTTCTCGCTGCCGAGATACTCCACGAACGAGCCGTGCGGTACGATGATCACATTCTGCTCCACCAGCTCCTCCGTCAGTTTTGGTATATCCTTCCAGCTGTCCACCACCAGAAATTCGTCCGGCTTGGCCATCGGGAAGGCATCGTAGAACCTCGGCTGTTTTCCTATGGCGATTCCGAGGGTTTTGAACCCTTCCTTTCTGGCACCGTGAAAAATCTGCAGACTCGAGTGGGAGCAGGCCGTGGCCAGAACTATCTTCTCCGGGTCGTAGCCCGACAGGATTTCCTTAATTCTCTCTCTCTGAACCATTAGGGGGAGATAACAATTTTTGATTTAAACCTTTCCATCCCCTTCCAGCCTCTCTATCTCCTCCTCGCACAGCCTCAGATAGTGACTTGCGGACTCGTACTGTGTGGCGAGCCTAGCCTTTTCGAAGCTGTTCTCCAGAGGTTCCGTGTTCTCCCCCCTCTCTTTCAGCTCCCTGATTTTGGCGAGAACCTTCTTCGCTCGCTCCCTGATCTCCTCGAACTGCTTTATTTTTATTTCGGCGTCCTTCTTTGCGAGGTCCAGGAAATATAGGGCCGAGCCGGCGTCTCCCGCCTCCTTCGCCTGCGCCATGAATTTCTCCGCGGTTTCCGTATCCGCTCCGAGGAGTTCCGCCTCTTTTATGCGAATCGCCACGATTTCCGCCTCTTCGAAGACATCCCTGGCCTTCTCAACCTCCCTTATCAGTTTGATCATGGTGTCGAAGCCTTTTTCGAGGGCAGGCCACATCTCTCTCTTCTCCCTCAGCCTTTCCATTTCGGCCATATCGGTGTTGAGGCCCGGGATGCTCGCTCCGTATCTCACGGCGAGCTCTCTCTGCCTGTCGATCTCTTCCAGAACCCTTTCGGTGATTCGTTCGAGCCTCTCAAGGGCCGTGGGCCCTTTTTCGGTCCTTTTTCTCACTTTAATCTCGGCAGACATGTTCTCAGGCCGTCTTTCCCATTATCCGATTGGCCTCTTCTATGCAGGCGTTGGCCAATTCAAGCGCTTTTTTGAAGTCACCGTTGTCTCTGGCGGCTTTCGCCTGATTGAGAATGCTCTTTATTCCCGTAATGTCCTTGTCCATGTTGTACGCCTCTGCAAGCCGGCTCTGTGCCGTTCGTATGGCCTCTTCTGATCTGTCCAGATAGAAGGAAACGAGGTCCTGTCCGCATACCGGGCAAATCTCATCCTTTTCGCTGATGTCCGCACCGCATACCGGGCACGCCGTCTTCTCACCTTCGCTCTGTGGGGCCTGGACCGGGGCAGGTTCGGGTTCCGCGCTCCTTTCTTCCGGCTGCTCTGGGGCTTCCTCCCGCTCTATCGGCTGCTCCTGCACCGCTTCCGGCGGTTTCTCTTCGATTTCCGGCTCCGGGGTAGGTGCTGTCACCTCTTCCTTCTCAACCTCTGGAACTGGCTCCGGGGTCGGGACCTCCGTCCTCTCCGGCACCTGCATTCCCGGTTCTTCCGGGACGACCTCCGGCTCTCTGACCGGTTCCGCCACCTTTGCGCTCTCCTCCATGGCTTCGTGGATCTCCACCCTCGCGGTGAACTCCGCCTGTTCCTCCACTCCGGCACTGTCTGTCTCATCCCGCTCTATTTCATCCGACAGCAGGAGCTCAAGCTCCTTTTCCACCTTCAGAATGGCCTCTTCCCTCTCGATCAGCCTCTTCTCCAGATCCCTTATCCTGAGCATTTCCTTCTCGAGGTCGCGGGACCGCTTGACCACCTCTTCCTCTTTTACAATGGAGTTCACGATGTTGTTCTTGATGTCGGATTCGAGGGAGTTGAACCTGTCAACGATGGAGTCGATCATCCCCTTTATCTCCGTGGAGAGCATGCCGTCAACCTTCTCGGAAAGGACCTTCTCCCGCTCTATGAGCGCCGTCTCGCGGTCGTTCAGTTCGGCCATTTTCTCCCTTACGGCGTCCTCCCGCTCAATGAGTTCCTTCTCCCTTTCTATGAGAAAGGCCTGCTTCTTCGCCAGCTCCTCCTCTCTGATGTTCATGGTCTTCTCGGCCTCGAGGAAGGCTTTCGACCTCAGTTCGACATCTCTCGCCTTCTCAGCCAGCTCCGCCTCCCGGCGTTCAAGGTCCTTTATCTTCCTCTCCATCTCCTCGATATCTTCCGCTGAAAATTTGCTGGCCTTCCTCTCCATCTCTTCCTTCCTCTTCTCCAGCTCCTCGGCGGCCAGATAGAGCTCCCGCTTCTCCTTTTCAAGCTCTCGTTCCTTCTCTGCAAGTTCTCTCGCTTTTTCTTCCACCTCATGGGTTCGGCTCCGGAGTTCCTCTTCCAGCTGCTTCTGCCGCTCTTCGAGCCGCGCCTTCTCCTGAGCCAGAGCTTCCTTTTCCCTTCTGAGATTGAGTCTTTCCTGCTTCAGTCGTTCTGCCTGGGCCCTGATTCCGAGGCCAATGTTTTCTTCGGTCATCTGTTCACCCCTGTCTTCGGAGGCGGTATGCCTTCTCATTATTTAATCTTGTTCCTCCCTCCATCCCCGCTCTAAGCCTTGCCGTTCCGGCTTTTGTCCCTGTTTTTTGCAGCTGCGAGCCGTTTTTCGCCGTACTCTCTCCCGCTCGCCTCGGAGGACGCGGGGAGGGTGCAGAGGACAAATGATTTATATAATCAGTACATTAGGGCAGGTTAGTAAGCCTATTGAGGTGAACCCATGACAGGGAGACAGGAAGCAAGATATAAATTCATAAGTGTGTTGATGGTTGCGGGATTCGTATTCTCATTCTTCGCAGGTGCTCTGCCGCCTGTTGCGGCTCAGGCGCCGGCGGAAACCGTTGCCGGCACGGGAGACCTGTATATCGGCCCCGGGGAGGTATTTGTCATCGACGGATACGCTCATTACATGGACGGGAATGTCACCGTGGACGGCGGAACGCTCAGGATAGTCAACGGGGGCGCTCTGGCCTTACTGCAGGACAGTGATCATATCTATTACATAAATGTGATTAACGGCGGACGACTGGTGATGGAGAACGGGACCATAACCGACCATCTGGATCAGATACATACATATCCCTATGTGAACATGTCCGTCACCGATTCCGAGGTTACAATGGCCATGAATTCTTCGCTTGTTTTCCCCGGCTGGCTCAATGTCACCAACAGTTATTTCAACATGAGCGGGTCGCAGATTACCTCGATAGATGATTCTCTTATCGCTACTTTTGTAGGAGATCCTGTCAATACTCCTGAAGGAGATAACGCCAATGACTGCCCGATAATGGAGTTCAGGGACAGCCATGTATATCTTTATGATTCCGGTATCTCCAACCTCTTTGAGTATAGGAGAGGGGACGCGGGTTTCAGGTCGGATAACTTCAACCTCACCCTTTCCGGAAGCACCGACTTCACCGCGGTGAACACCTATCTTGCAATAGATCTTTCGAACATAACCGATTCCTTCGAATCGAACAATAGCGCCCATGTTAAGAACTTCCTTTCTGTGGAAGATACTTCGAACGCATATCTTTATGGGGTGTCTATAGATGAGTCTCAGACACCACCAGAACCCGAGAAGGATACTTCTTTCGATATCGCCGGGACAGGTGCGATTTATCTCTTCCGCTGGGCGAATTACACGGTCCTCGATAGCAACAATCTTCCGGTTCCCGGTGCGGAACTATCGTCCGTGGAGGTCAGCAACGGCTCAGACCCTGTTCATTACCCCAGCTCTCATGGTGACCTTTCCATTCCTCCGGTCGAAGTCCTCACTTACCTCGGAAAGACCGCTGTGAACTACAACATAACGGATGACAGAGGCGAGGCGGTGATACCATATCTCACGGATATCGTGCTGCCCGATTCGAAGCCGAACAGCGATTTCGTGGGGAACTACATAACGAACGCAACCTATACGGATACGGCAACGCACCTTGCGAACGACTCCTTCTCCTTCGAGCCGTATCCTTCCTTCAACGGCACAGTGAATGTGACCATTGAGATGAGCGACCTGACCATGCCCCTTCCAGAGCTCTTCGTCTCTTCCCTGACGACAGCACCGGCCCAGCCCTTCGAGGGGGATAATGTGACGCTTAACGCCACGATAAACAATACCGGAGGGAGCAACGCGGTTGATGTGAATGTGTCGTTCTATGACGGCAGTGACTACATCGACAGCGCGTTAATCTCTTTAATCAGCGCCGGCGGAAGTGCGACCGCCTCCATCGTCTGGAACTACACATGGACCAAGGCCGGTTCCCATGTCATCAATGTAACAGTCGATCCGGCGAACATCATTGTTGAAGAGAACGAGACCAACAACACCTACCTGCAGCAGGTGACCGTGGAGACGCGCTTGGCGGACCTTTCGGTGGACCAGATCGATATAACAACCTCGCCTGCAACCCCGTATGCGGGGAACGAGTTTACTGTCTCCGCGGTGATTCATAACATCGGAGATGTCGATGCGAGCGATGTGGAAGTGGTGTTTTACAACGGCACCCCCGATTCCAACGGGGACCTGATAGAGGACCTTGATGCGGATCCCCTCGGGAGCGTGCTGGTCTCCGTGGCGGCCTCCTCGCAGACCGTTGCCAACATTACGGTCGCCTTCCAGGTGGACGGCACCTACGACATATATGTCTGGGTCGATCCGCTGAACGAGACGGAGGAATACTCCTACATGAACAATCTGGCCTACAGTTCCGTGACTGTTCTTCCGAAGCCGAACCTGCAGATAGCCGATAGCGACATCTCATTCTCGGACGCCTATCCGAATCTCGGCCAGACCATTACCATCTCCGCAACCGTGCACAACTCCGGGGCCCTTGCGGTCTCCGACGATTTCGATGTCTATTTCTTCCTGGATAACAACGATTCCGACTCCCTCATCGGTGTCTTTTCCTACAGCGTGGCCGGCAGCGGCAACATCGCGCCGGGGGGGGGTGCAGTTGCCAGCATCTCATGGACCGCCGGCGTGGCGGGCCAGCACGACATAATCGTTATGGTGAATTACAACAGGACCGTTGACGAGAGCACATATCAGGACAATACCGCACAGTCGTCCGTTACCGTTATGAGGACCGGCGACTTCGACCTTATAGTCAACGACACCCATTACAGCCACCTGACCATCGATTTCGATTACAGCCTCTCCGGCTACATACTCGTGGAGGAGCACGGTGTTCTTTCCATAGAATCCTCGACGCTTTCCGTCAATCAGGATATGTCGGACCAGTACTTTATCGTGCTGAAGGACAATGCCGTGCTCTATCTGAACGACTCCACCCTGACAAGCAATTACCAGATCACCGTTTACCTCTATGACAATGCGCGCTTCATCATCGGCGGCTCCCATGTCACTTCGTTCGTGAGCATCGTGGCCCATGATTCATCCTACATGGAGGTGGAGGACTCCACAGTGGACAACAGCGTATCTTTCCCGGATCCCGCCTCATCCGTTATCCTCGATGCAAGCAATGCGACCTTCAATCAGGCCTTTGTGGTGGTGAACGGGAACACGAGACTCTATCTCACCAATGTATATGTCCCCCTGATCTCTCTATCCGACTCATCTGTTGCGAGGATATACAGATGGCTCAAGGTCTATACGATCGACGGCACATCCCATCCTCTGAGCAATGTCAGCGTCGAGAGTTACTTCCCGCTCAATGAAACACACTGGCGGTCCGCGGTATCCGATAGCAGCGGCTCCTGTCTTCTGGCGCTTCTGAGCGATACGCTCTACGGGGATTCTTCAAGGGAGTCCATAGGCGGGTACCTTATCAACGGCTCGTATGTATTCAATGGCGTGACCTACTTCTCCGGCGATTCCTATGTGATTCCGGACAACTATCCCACCATGCGGAACCTCGCCGAGTATCAGTATCAGTCCGTGGTCATGACCTTCGATTCGCTCAAGCCGGACCTCGATCCTCCCGTATCCGTTTCCAATGACGCTCCCGTACTCGGAATAGACAGCATCTACATCAACACCACTGTCTGGAACAACGGGACCGCCACTGCCTACGATGTGGATGTCAGGTTCTATGACAATCTCATCTCCATCGGGGATGTTTACATCGACGAGCTCGGTGTGGGCGAATCTTATGAATGCTCCATCGTCTGGGCGGCCACATATCCCGTGGGGGTTCACAACATAAGCGTTATGGTGGACCCGAACAATGAGATTCCTGAGCTTAACGAGAGCAACAACGCCGGCTGGACCACCGTGGATGTCATCGGCTGGCCCGACCTCACACTCTCGAGCGGCGACATCGCCTTCATTACGCAGGGGGCCATGAGGGGAGGCGTTGTAACCGTGAGCGCCACCATCCACAACATGGGCGACAGCGATTCCGAGGCCACGGAGGTCGCGTTCTATGACGGCAATCCCGAAGCGGGCGGCACGCAGTTCGCAATATCAACTGTTGATGCCATTCCGGTGGGCGGAACCGGTACGGTTGCGGTGGACTGGACCCCCGACTCCGCTGGTAACCACTACATCTATGTGGTGATAGACCCCAACCACAACCTGAACGAAACGAACGAGGACAACAATATGGCCTATAACGGCATATATGTGGAGGATTACCCCGATCTTTACATAACATCCATGACCTTCCAGTATCTCCCGGACATATACGGCGATGCGAACGCAGGGGAGGACATTACGATTTCGGTTATTGTCGGCAATGCCGGGCAGTCCCCGGCGGCCAACGCCGTGGTCGAGCTCTCTGTCCTGTCGGGCGGCGGCACCGGACTTCCGGTGGGCAGCGAGTCCATACCGAGCATAGCTCCGGGCAGTTTTGCCACGGTCACATTCCACTGGACAGCCACTCTTACCGGTTCTGCCATAGTTCAGAACCACACGTTCCTTGCGGTGGTTGACGGTTACGATCAGATTCCGGAGACCAATGAGCAGAACAACGACTTCACGGCTTCCCTTACCGTAAGGGACCCGAGGCCGGACATCTCCTTCGTGGGCGATGTTGCGCTCAACTACACCTCGGAGAACCTAACGGGCGGGGATCAGGTCAACATATCGTTCACTCTGGCCAATACGGGTGTCATGGATAGTACCGTGGATGTGACGATAAACGCGTCCCTGAGCAACGGAACCGAGTACACCCTTGCGACCCTTAGCGGTCTCAATGTCACCGCGGATAACACCACCGAAGGATATTATATCTGGACGGTGGATCTTCCTGCAGAAACATACTTCATAACCGTTATCGCCGACCCGCAGAACGCGATTAACGAGACGGACGAGGCCAACAATGTGGCGGACAATGCCACCCTTACCGTGGTGCCTCCCGTGCCTGTGTTCGGGAACGGGCCCACGATCTCGGCCGGCCTCGAGTATAATGCGGGGGCAGTGGTGGTCATAACCGGAACCATCATAAACCAGCTCAACGGCGCGCCGCTCTCAGGAATAACCGTGACAGTGAGCCTTCTGGATGCCGAGGGCATGGCGGTGACCGATACGAGCGGAAACCCGGTGACCGCGTCCAGCGTTACGGGCGACGACGGGAGCTACACGATAACCCTTATGCTCCCCAATAACATGAAGACCGGAGAGTACAGCCTTACCGTCTCCGCGGATGGCGTGGCGCAGTCCCGTGCCATCAGCAACCTGCAGGTAGAGGGCGCAGCTGCCGGGCTTTCGTGGGTCTACATACTTCTGGCCATTGTGATAATAGCCTTCACCGTGGGCCCGATGCTCTACTTCAAGTTCTTCGGCAAGCTGGGAGAGATGGTGGAGTGCGGCGCATGCGGCGCTCTCATACCGGCCGGTTCCAGCAAGTGCCCCAAGTGCGGTGTGGAGTTTGAGACTGAGACTGCCAAGTGCTCGGTCTGCGGCGCATGGGTACCCATAGATTCCTCCACATGCCCCGAGTGCGGTGCGGTGTTCGCTCCCATGACGGAGGAGGAGGAATACCAGCAGAAGATGCACGAGGAGTACGAGGAAGAGGTCCTCAATCCTCTGAAGGAGAAGGCCAAGGCCGACCTCGGAGACGACTATGACGACGAGAAGTTCATGGAGTGGGCCACCGCTCAGGAGGAGTTCATATCCTTCGAGGACTGGCTCCAGAAGAGGGAGGAAGAGAGGGCCAAGATGATTGAATGCCCCACCTGCGGAACCCTGAACCCCGCTGACGCGATAGTCTGCCAGACCTGCGGCTCGGACCTCAAGAAGGAGGAGGAAAAGCCGAAGAAGGTCAAGAAGAAGGTGAAGAAGACAAAACCGCCGGAGGGTGAGGAAACGCCTCTCGAGGAGAGGGAGGAGAAGGAAGAACCCGGCGTGGCGCTCGGCCTTGACGATGTGCTCGGCACGAAGCCTGCGGAGAAGAAGCCGGAGTCCGCTCCAGCTCCCAGAAAGGTTATGAAGCCCGTCCAGACGGCGGAAAAGCCCTCCAAATCTCCGGAGAGCCCGCCGGAGACCTCCACGCCTCCCGCTTCGGGAACGGCCCAGCCGGTGCGCAAGGTCGTCAGGAAGCCGGTGCAGAAGCGCGTGGTGAAGCGGCCGGTTCAGACCGAAGATAAGAAGGAATAAACCCCTTTCATTTCCATTTCTTTTTTACCCTCAACGGTTAAATACCACTTTATAATGAAGATGCATGGACTACTATGAGGAGATAATCTCGCTCATCGCATCCGGCCAGATACGGAGCCGTGACGAGCTCCAGAGGGCGAAGGTGAGATTATGCTCCAAGTACGGTATGAAAGCTCTGCCCACCAATGCGGACATTCTGGCCCGTGCGGACGAGTCGGTCTATGAGGATGTTCTCCCGCTCCTCCAGCTGAAGCCGAGCAGGACCGCCAGCGGTGTGGCCATTGTTGCGGTTATGACATCTCCGTTCCCGTGCCCTCACGGTAAGTGCATATACTGTCCTGGGGGCGTGGATAACGGCTCGGCCCAGTCATATACCGGCAGGGAGCCCGCGGCGCTCAGAGCGGCCCAGCACGACTTTGACCCGTACAGGCAGACCTCCGCGAGGATAGAGCAGTTGAGGGCAATAGGCCACCCCACCGACAAGGTGGACCTGATAATCATGGGCGGAACCTTCACCGCCAGAGACAGGGCGTATCAGGAGGGCTTCATCAAGGGGTGCTTCGACGGCATGAACGGTTTTGTCTCGGAGACTCTGGAAGAGGCCCAGAGAGCCAACGAAACCGCGCCGTCCAGATGCATCGGCCTCACCGTTGAGACGAGGCCTGACTACTTCTACAAAGAGCAGATCGATTTCTCCATGCGCCTGGGGGCCACAAGAGTGGAGCTGGGGGTCCAGATACTCGACGACGATATTCTGGAAGGGGTGAAGAGAGGGCACGGCATCAGGGAGGTGGCGGAGTCCACCGCACTGGCCAGAGCCGCGGGGCTGAAGATCGTCTATCACTTCATGCCGGGCCTCCCCGGTGCCACGCCTGAGAAGGACTACGAGAGCTTCAGGCAGGCGTTCTCCGACGAGAGGTTCATGCCGGACATGCTGAAGATATACCCGACACTTGTGATAAAGGGGACCGAACTCTACGAGATGTGGAAGAGGGGCGAGTACGAGCCCTATTCTCTGGAAGAGACCGTAGAGCTGCTGGCCCGTGTGAAATCGGAGATTGTGCCGCCGTGGGTGAGGATACAGAGGATTCAGAGGGACATCCCCGCCCCGCTCATCGAGGCAGGGGTGAAAAAGAGCCACCTCAGGAGCCTTGTCCAGCAGAGGCTGGCCGAGGAAGGGAAGCGGTGCAACTGCATACGCTGCAGGGAGATAGGGAGAGGAGACCCGATAATCGAGAGTATAACTCCGGACACCTCGGACCTGCTGGTGCGTAAATACCGCGCATCCGGAGGCGAGGAGCGCTTCATCTCCTACGAGTACGGCGATAGAATCGTGGGATTCGCGAGGTTGAGGCTGGACGAAAGGGCCACCATAAGGGAGCTGAAGGTCTTCGGCAGCATGGTCCCCATATCGGAGCACAGAGAGGGGAGGGTCCAGCACAGGGGCTTTGGGGAGAAGCTTCTGGAGGTTGCCGAGGAGATGAGCCGCGACGAGGGTTACGGAGAGATAAGGGTTACCAGCGGAATCGGGGTCAGGGAGTACTACAGGAAGAACGGATACAGGCTGGAGAGGCCGTACATGGTCAAAACTCTGGAGGGGTAGGATGCAGTCTTTCGTTCTCGACACCAGCGCGCTCTACGAGGGGAAGACGCTCCCCGAGGGTGAGGATGTGGAGCTGTTCACCACACTGGAATGCGCTGAGGAGATGATCGAGAAAGGGGTTCCCAACGCCGAGATTCTGCTGGAAACCAGGATACGCATACACTCGCCGTCGGCCGCATCCCTTTCCGCGGTGGAAAAGAGGGCGGAATCACTGGGAGAGTCGGGCCGCCTGTCCCCCGAGGACATGGGGATCGTCGCGCTGGCCCTGGACAAGAAGGCCGTGCTTCTCACAGACGACTACTCCGTGCAGAACATCTGCTCGTCGCTGGGCGTTGAGTTCGCCTCCACATGGACCGATGGCATAAAGGAGGTCTGGGTCTGGAAGTACAGGTGCACCGGCTGCGGCCGCTACTACGACAGGAACGAGAGGGTGTGCCATGTCTGCGGAAGCCCGATAAAGGCGGTGAGGGCCAGAGGGGACGGAAGAGGGAGGCCGCACAGGAGAAGGCGGTAGGCAAAGCCTTATATTTTACATGCGCTATATCTGTTCGTGTCTTTCAACGTAGGGAATCCCGGGCGCCCCTGTCTTTATTGCGGTTTAGCCCCGGGTTTTGAGAG
>CAZKII010000006.1:0-34663 GCA_964552865.1 uncultured Thermoplasmata archaeon
ATGCGTTTAAAAATCTCAGTTGTCACACCCTTCTATACGGGCACCTTTTGCTATCCCTCCTGCCAGACTCTTCCATGCTATGCGACATGCTTTAGGGCCATATATAGTTTTGGACGGTGGGCCGTTGTGCGAAGGTTTTATATAGGAAGTGTCAGCATCGTCCACTATCCTAGGATTATATGCTGCTGTTTCTCCGGGACATCCTCCCCAATAACTATCATCTTCCTCCTGCATGATTCGCAGAGCTCAACAATTCTCACCTTGTCTCCCTGTTCTAGACCATAGTTCTTCAGCCTATCCCTCAATTCATTGAACCCTGGCCGGTCTAATTCCCCCATAAACACGCTGTACTGCGCCCGTTGTAGTCCATAGTACTCTAGAAGTTTAGATAGGGCCGTTCTTGTTTTTGTTTCCTTTATGTCATACATCACAATGAGAAACACCACGCCTTTCATCTCCACTTGAACCCCCTGTATAGAATTCCATTCTCAATGCTCTCTGCCAGAGCTTTTGCCTGCTTATAGATTATATCTAGAAATGGAATGCTCTCCCCCTCGTAGTTGTGTTTCTCCTCCATTCTTTGGTACAATGCGTTTAGATACACCTTTTTTGCGGGGTCCTTAAACATGCACATGTCGCCCGACATCTCGAAGTCTTCTGGAGCCACCGTCCCTCTGCCTGCAAGTGTCATGACCACTCTGTCCACAATAGGCTGTCTGAACTCTTCTATGAGGTCGTATGTGAGCGATCTTCGGTTCCGGTAAACGCTATGCAGTACGCCTTCGTAAGGATTCAGTCCTGCCAGCATGAGGCTGTACTCAACTCTGGAGGCGAGCACCGTGTATCCGTAGCTGAGCATCGAGTTAATCGGGTCCGTTGGGGGATGCTTTATTCTCTTGGTGAAGCCGAATCTATCCGGAAGTATCACGGATAATGCAGCAAAGTACTCCCTTGCTGATGCCCCCTCCTTCCCCATGAGTTGCTCTCTGTCCTTTGTGGAGAATACCTCTTCTCTCATGGCTTCCAGACGCTCTATATGAACTGAGAGCCCTAGGTTCCGGTTCCGGTCAGTTATTTTAAGCAGTCGTAGCTTATTGTAAATCGAAGAATCAACCATCTCCTGTGCGATGAATAACGCTTCGCTGTCGTCCAGAAGTATCTGCCGCTTCCATAAATCAGTTATTCTTGTGTCGTCCATCGTCATTACTCTGGCAAAAAAGTTTGGTCTATGGGTAACGAATACTAAGTCCACTCCATTCTCTATCAGGAGTTTCACAGTTCCAGAGGAAATAGAGGCTTCTCCTGTTATTATCAATTGCTCAATCTCTCTGGGGCTGAAGCGGATGGTCTCCCCCTCATTGGATCGTACGGAAACGAGGTTTCCATCCTTCCGTATCTTGTATCCAACTCCCGAAATTACAAGGTTTCTTAGCTTCTTTTCTATCATAACTCTAACTTAGCAAATCTTCCCTGCTGGATGTATTGGTCATTTATTCCAATCCGACTCATGAGCTCTCGGGCTTCCTTTCTCAGCTTCTTGGCCTGTTTCTCATTGCCCAAATGCCATGCGTGGATAAGATACAGATGGTTTCTCGGGTTGATAACATCTTTTATGTTTTTTATCTCGTCCATCTTAACCAGCGAATCTCCTAGGGCCAGAAGGAGAATGTACCCGTCAAGGAGTCCAATCTTGTTCTTTAGAATACCATTGCCTTCTCCCATAATTTCTACCTTTATTCGGGTGAAATCGTTTCTTGCAGACTTTATCTCCTCTTTGCTGAAATCTATGTTCCCCGTATTTATGCCTCTTAGGCCGAGTTGATGCTGTGAAACCATCTCCACCACCCTGTAGTATCGCAGAATTGCCTCACTATGGCGTCCTATCTCCTCGTATCTCCTCCCAGAGTTGTAAATGGAAGCGATCATAGGCCATGCCGTTTCTCTCTTGGAGATGTAGCCGAAATAGTCCTCAGTTCCGTCTGCGCTCCGAATCTCTCTTGCGGGCTCTAGAAATTCCAGATATCCCTTTAGCACATCTGCATCAACAGGGTACATCTGGTACTGCTCGGATTTCTTAAGGGCCATATTGATCTGCTTATGAGCCTTGTCGAAAAGAAAGGCCGCCCAGTCCTTAAAACCCTTCGATAGCAGTAAAATTATGTCTGCAAGTCTCGGATCCCTTGCAACCTGCTTAACCTCTTCAAGTAGAGGAATGACTGCATTGAAGTTGTAGTTATTGAACAGCTCTATCGCCCTTCCCATAAGGAGATCGCCGCTGGTGTGGAGTGGGTTGGGCAGACTTTCTAGGAATTCTGAACCTGGTGCCGGCTTTCGTGTTATTGGGTCGTATTCTGTATAGTTCGTATAAATGATTTCCAAACCATAGAAGGCTCCAGCAACAGAGGCCATAGCGCTCATAGCTTTCTTTCCCCCTGTTATGTCAATCGCTATCCTGTCTCCCTCGTGCTTGGAGATTATGATCTTTATCTCATCGTAAATCTCCTTGGAATCTGTTTTCAGTTCTACGATGGAATAATCCCCTGGCCCAAGTCCAACCTCCTTTATTATGTCTGCGGCCTCTCTGGTGGTTTCTGCGGTTGTTAGAAAGAATACTTTTCTGGGCCTTATCGAAAGTATGGCCCGCCGGATTGGCTCCCTGCTTTTACCCACTACGGATATGAGCACATCATATCTGCCATCCCACTCCACATGTCTCTGAACGAAATTCCTGTCTGATTCTGGGATTAGAAGCTCTCCAGCCATTGGCATCAACTCTACACTGTTCCTTCAGGATATGGGTCGTTCGGGAGATAGTGCCACTTTCTATCCACACTGAATCTCACTTTGTTCGGCTTCATCCTCGCAGATGTTTTTCCCGTTATTCTATTTTCTCTGCTCAGCAGCTGCACGATATCATCAATCTGGGAGAATTTCATGTTATGGAAGAATATCCAGCCTGTCAATTCGGAGCCAGCAGGCAGGTAGTCTCTGGGAATATTGCTAGGCAACTCCCAGAAAAATGCGTCTGAAACCACCATTCTAGAAGCATCCCCTCCCATTTGCGTGGATCCAAAGACCTCTTTTACCTCTTCACGGTTCCAGCGAGTATTCATCTCCTTTCGCAGGAACCCCTTTATAGTGGAGCCGGGAATCACAGGTAAATCGTTCATTGTTACGGTATCCTCCCCGACGCCGGGCACTCTGAAATCGCTCAAGCACTCCACGCTGAACTCATACACCACAGCTCCCCTGTTCTCGGAGGTGGCATACGCATCAAAGTCCTTGCAATCCAGTGGTTCGTAATTACGGACGGGTTGAACCTTCGGTAGTTCAACTACCTCTTCTATTATTTTTATCCCATCTAGACTCTTCTTAATGACCCTGTCGATAGTCGGGGAAGCGAAGCCGTTACCCCTAGAGCTAGCGCCCCCTATCTGCAACCGTCTGTATTCAAACTCGTTTATGACCCAATTCAGGAGCTGTAGTTCTCCTTCTGTCGGATTATCCACTCTTATGGTTCCGGTGAATTTCAACGGTTCTATAACCTCTTCAGTCCGAAAATTTGGTCTCATCTTCCCATTGCGTCCTTTTCTAGGGTTGACATGTGGGCGGTCCTTTACTTGCCATATCTCTCCACCTTCTGGATAAAAATCCCTCACTGTGACCTTTGACCTCGCTTTCATAGAGCCAAAGAGATTCTCGACAATGCTAACCGCTTTTTTTTCTGTTTTACCCCAATCACCGTCATACAAGTTCGTCTTAAGGATGCGCTCTGCAGCGGCTCTCATAACTCCCTTTAGGCTGGAGCCGGGTATGAACGGAACATAATTCTTGTTCCCTGCGTCGTATGAGAGAAGAACTGGGGCCGATGAAATTGAGTATTGTGCAGCCATATCAGTTGCCCCGATACGCAATGGTGTTTCCATCTGAATTGATAGATTGATTTCATATTGGCTCTCTAATCGAGAGAAATCTGTTTCTTCGACCATACCACCACCGTCTATTGAATCTCTCCTTTCACATACTCTGCCCAATCTCTCATGGCAGCATCTCTATCGGCTAACAGGGTTCCATCCGTTCCGCTTAGGTAGTCTTGAGGTGTGAATTCCCGTATCTCTCGAATATCTATCTCTACCTGTCCGAACCCCCTGGAGGTCCCACCTCCTATCGAGCCACCTGTAGCATTAAAGAAGTCAACGGTGGAGAGGAAAGCCCCTATTTTTGCATCCTTGTGCCCTTCAATCCTGGGATTTTCTATTATTACGGTTCCCGAGAATGTGATCCCTTCTGGAACTACTTCGAATTCGTGTTTTCCTCCTGCGGCGGCTTTTCTTGTTTTTCTGTCTATGGGTACACCATCACGCACCCTTGTTTCTTTCCTGTTAGCTACTGCATCCCTGAATCTTATCGAAGAGGCATATGATTCTTTGCTCCCTTTCTTTATCTCTCCCCCGAACAGAATTGCCACAAGCTCCTGAACCCTTTCCTCGTTGTTTAGAATGCTGTTCAGAAACCGTTCCATCTCTGACCTTAATACTCCTTTAAGGGTGGATCCGGGAACTATGGGGTATCCTTTTGAGTTTTTTATCACATAATTGTCTAGTTCTCCGGGTAGAGTGCTGTTGTGTGCTCCAATCCTCATATCACTGAGTGTCCTTATCTCGTAGCTTATCACCACTCTTTTCTCCAGTTTCTCAAACATCAATATCGCCTCCTTCTCTCGTCTTCTCCCCCAGAGCTTTCGATCTTTCTGAGATACTCTTCCTCCTTTCCCTTGAGGCCAATCATTGAAAATTCGGCTTCTATCATACCTCTCCTTCCGGAACTGTCGAGTTTGTCCAAAGAATCAGCGGTCCATGCAAGGTATCCTATTGTGTACTGTAACCTTTCCAGCATCTCTTCGTCTGTGAGCCCTTTTTCCCTCATGGCAGTAATCTTCTTTAATATTTGCTCAAGGGTCTTGCTAAAATCGGAGCGAGGAAGCATGTACTCGATATACTTTATAAAATGTAGCACTGCATCTTCCGGGTCAGTGAACTGCCTTAGTGCCCCTGCCATGGACTTTATTTTGCTCCTGCTATCTTCTTTCTTGTTTCCTTTATCCACCACCATCCCATTGGCGTATATGTCCCATGCATCTATTACACACTCTTTTATTACTTCTTCTTTCATTCCACTACCTCCTTCTATCGTATCTGCCACCCTGATTTTGTGGCCTGTTTCTATTCTCTTTTTTCTTAATCATCCGTTCTATTTCACCGGTGAACTGAATCTTCTCAGCCTCCATCCCCATCCTTAACAACTTCTCTTCGCTCTTTGAATAGAAATAGAGCTCCCATAAGATGTATCTTAGTGTTTGAATCATTTCCTCATGAGTCATCTCACTCGTTTCCTTCTTGAAATCGTTGTAGAAATCATTCAGTAACCTCTTTTTTTCTGCAACAATTCTTGGATTTGGAGCCTGAGGTCGATATGAAAGTACTATCTGTCTGAAATCCTCAATGCCCTTCCCAGAGCTCAGATGCATCAGAAGTTCTCTGATTTTTCCGTTCATAGTATCGTCCAAACGGGTTGTTGCAACTTTGGCCGTAAGAATCCATGAAATCTGGTTTATCTCTGCTAATTTCATTGAACCACCTCATTGATAAAATATGTATCACCGAAAATGTGGTGATCTTCACCAAGACCAAACAGCTCTATGAACGCCATCAGCTCAGGATTTGCCGTGATTCTTGCAGAACTTCCAGGCCCTATCGCAGGCCTGAGATTCATGAGTTTGTATCCTGCCTTCATGTCCCAGCCTCTTGCAAGAGAAGGAGTTGGAGAGCGCTGCTCCTTAACTGAAAACTCAATTGGAAGCTGCATGTTCGTGTGAGAAAGCGTTTTGGATATGTATTCTCTTATGAGATTCTCATCGAAGTATCTCAGATATCCTTTTTCACTACGCAGTATAAGCTCATTATTCGATACCATGATTGCACTCCTATCTCTGTTAGCGTTGCTCTCTATGTAATCACCTGCGTTTTTCTCCTCGATAAACTCTATGTCTATGCTACCATATCCCTTTGAGCGGAGGCCGCCTACTCCGTAGAAAATACCTGCCTCTTTTAGAGCATTCTTAATATCATCTACATAATCGTCTTGCAAAACCATACGAAAATCAAACTGTGTCCCAGGGAGTATTGCCTCGACATTGTATGGTGATTTGTAGCCATCATCAGTAGGTAGATAGCTTGAATGCCTGATGGGATTTATAGGGCACTTCGTACTTATGGTCTTATGTACTTTTTTACTCTCAACCATCTTCGGTAGGGTATGCTCTGGACCAATTTCAAACCAGCCACTTCTCTTTTTCCCCTCGTGTCCACAGTTTGCACATGTTTTCTCTTCTCCATCCTCCCCCTTCAGAATGAGAGAACCACATCTTTTACACCACTTCACTATGTTTGGAATCGAACGCTGGCCATAGGGCAGAGCAGGTTTGAAAAACATCGTAGGCGAAGCATCGTCTGAGATTCTAGTTCTTTCGAATAATTCCCTGTTCTCATTAAATAAGTAATTTCCCAGCATCCCTCTTATCGCCTTTGCAGTAATATAATCCTTGGTTTCCAGAAATGTCCCAATTGAAACTCCAGTGCCTATATGGATCGGTTCTAAAGCCCTAATCTTCCCATTGAGAAGGAGATAGCTCATGAAAACACCTCCATTTTGAAATCACTAACATCAATCTCTTTCATATCCGCTTCAAAACCACCGAGACCACGAGAGCGCTCTCCTCCAATTCCATAGTGTTGTGCCGATTTGAGAGAGGCCTTTAAGATCTCTACATGCTTCTCAGAGTTGTCTCCCTTCAATGCTATGTAGCCTGTAAATAGTGTTTCTTGGGGCACAAGTTTCTGTGAATAGAGCCCTCCTTCATTTTTGGAGTTTGAACCGTATTTAAGAGAGATTTTCACATGAACTCTTTCTGTGAGGGCATCAAGAGGGGCATGGAGGTCGAAGAACTTAACAGCTGGTTCCTTATAGCCGCCATCCCGATTTTCCTGCTCTTGACTTCCAAATATATCGCCAACTATCTCTTTTTCAACTCCCAATCTTCTTGCTTCTTGCCTGAGCAGGCCCTTTATGTGAGAGGCGGGTATCACCAAACGCTCCTCGATTTTTTCGCCCACTGCAAAAGCACTCCTTAGAACATCAATTGTAGAGCCCCGGTTCTCTCCTGCAGTCTGAAAGTCATTTAGCAATCTCAACTCCAGCCGATATAACTTCATTCACCCACCTCCACTCCATTAAAATCATTACCGCTGTGCCAGACCATGGGGATCAGTTCATCTATTGGGAGTAAAAGCTCATCTTCCACTAGCACTTTGGATGTTTCCTCCATTAAAGCAATAGGACTCATCCCCTCGGAATCTGCTGCCCTCATGATGATATCCTTATCGCTGATTTTCGAGTAGAGGAACTTTATCAGGTTTAGGCGATCCTCAACCTTGGTTCCTCCATTAATTATGAGGGAAACAAAGGATCTCCACTTTTCTCGGTTCCCACCGGTTACCCGTTCTACGAATTTCTGGATAATCGATAGGTCAATCTCCCTGTCAGGAAGTATGAAAGTGAAGTTCCTCTCACTTGGCATACTGCTACTTACCACAGAGAATGAAAGACTTCCTTTGGGGAGGATAAAGAGCCCACTTTTGTTCACCGCTTTTTTTCTGAATTCCTCTTTACTGCTGGTTTCAAGCTTTTTAGCTTTCTCTATCAAGAAGTAAACCGGGAACTTGTGATCCGCAATAGATATTCCTGCAGAGAGCGTTATCATGGGGGTGCCCATACATTCCTCTTGGGCTGGTGAGTACCTGAACTCTTCAGCAACCTCATTAATCAGAGTTTTAGTTACTTTAAGCGCATTTTTTGCGTCTACAATGAACATTATATCGTCACCCCCAACATATAGCAATCTGCTTTTATCTGGAAGGACTCCTCTCACAATCTCGCCAATCCGTTTCTTTACGAACCGACTCTTGAAGGCATAATCCGTTGGCGTTTTACTTTGGGCAAACAATCGTCCCATCATATTTCCATCTGCTACTACTATTGCAATACTTTCTCCTATCTCTTTTAGGTCCTTCGGACCAGTCGTGTTATTCCGCCCGTACTCATACTTCGTGAAACACACTTCACAAACTCTATCACCCCTTACTTCTCGGGTTGCTTCTCGAGAGCCGCAGTGCTTGCATAGCTCAGAACTCTTATTGAGCCGCACTTCTGGGAGCGGGGTTTCGCCAATTACTTCAAGTCTCTTACACTCTTCTACGCACTTTCCGAAATCGGATGCAATAGCAGAGGCATCAAAGAATTTGTAGCTAATACTTGCAGAAAGACCTCCTCTGCTGATATCCGAAATCATTTCTATAAGATCATTTTTAAGAGCCCTTACAACCCCCTCTTCAAATGGAGTTATGACGACCATATTCCCACCGCCGATGTAAACGATGTTATCGGTGGAGAGATACTTTGAAACTATCATTTTTGCCTCTTCCGAAATGACCTTCTCAATGATATAACTCGCTCCAGAAATCTCCAAGAGCTTTTTAGACTCTCCAATGAATCTTTGAATTCCATGAATGTCCATGTAAAGGAGACCGAGCTTGTCTCGGAAAATCTGATTTTTGGATTGAGGCACTTTTAATTCGCCGTGTAAAGTTGGAATGTCTGCCTTTTCGTTTCCGCCCATGCTCTGGCTTTCGCCCGGCATCATACAGAACTTCTCTCCCCCAATAATCACATAGTGCGAAAAGGGGGAGTCATTAATAATATTTCCAGAGTCATCAAATTTCAAGTCTCCGCTTCTATTGGCCGCTGAAGCGATGGAGTCGGCATCGGCAACCACTCTGTGTAACTCTGTGTTCGCTTGATATTCTTTGTAGTAATCTGGAGTGTGATGCCTAGGTGCAATGGATACAATTCTTTTCCAGAACTCCCCAAGAGGGCTGTTAATATTACTGATACCCTTGTCGCCAATCTTCTTAAGGATTTCTTCGGTATACCTTACATGAGTGGTGAAACTAGGTTTTTCTTCCTTTTCAATGGATGAGAACACACGGATTTTTCCAATATCGTGGAGAAGTGCCGAAATCCTTATCTTATCCACCTCATCAGAGTAGCCTCGGTTTATCGCAAGAGAAACCGCTATAGCAGCAGTTGTTTTGAGATGATCCAGTAGGGAAGATACTGGGAGTTTTGTGTATTCAGGTGTAAACTCAAGGCCAAGAGTTTGGAGTTTATCAGATATTGCATCTCCTACGGTGCGATAATCCGTTCCTTCGTTTTCTCTCAATACCTCGGCAATCCCTTCAACACATCTTTGTTCCAGTTCTTTCATATCCATTTCGGACAAAAGTTTCTCCTTGGTAAAGTAGTTCGTTACAAATATTTCATTCATTTTCTATCACCTCTATTTTTCCGAAGCCATAGCTCAGCCACTTTCCAACCTGAAAGAATGAAGCTAACGAAAGAAGGTCTGCAAGTTCCTTTTTATTTCGTGGTAGTTCGTATGTAACATCCCCCCACACTCCTTTTAATGAGATAGTTCTCTGATCAATAGCCTTATGCTTCCATGTGAAAACTTTCAGGTTTGACTCGTTTATTGGCATAGGCAATCCCCTAAGATTTGTTTTGATCCGAATTGGGTATGATGGCTTAGCATAGTATTTAGTGAATCGGTTAACACTTCTTGTAAGGCCTGTAAGAACCTGCGAAGCCTGAGGGAGGAGCGAGATATTTCCGGTTTCGGACATCAGAGCAATAGGAGATCTGAAACGCAGTGTCAACTTGTCTTCCAGTTCAATTCTCTCGAACTTCATCTTCCGAGAATATATCTCGATAAGCTCGGCATTTATTCCTCCAATATGGGTTCTAAGTTTTTTGTTCATCTCGGTGGCCAAGTTAGAAATCTTTCTTTCGCCAAATCCAAGGAAATTCAGATTCGCTTCTACTCTTCGTCCATCATGGGTGGTGTATAAAAAATAAGGGCGCACATCCACATTCTTGTTTCTGAAAATAGTTGACCAAAGCTCTGTATCAAACATGACATCACCCAACAAGCCCCTGATGATTGGCCCATAATATGGAAGTCGGCTTTCTGTGCTCTGTATAAATACGAAAGTCAGCCTATGATAGTCAGTTTCAAGGAGCTTTTTTAGACTTATGGGAATCCCCCAATGCTATAACGGCCAGCACATATATAAGTCTTGTGTCCATTCGATGAAGGTAGATTGCATCTTGTAAAAAACTCTCCAGTATTTTTTCCATTATGTGTGTGTTTGCGGGGTTACTGACATTTCATCATCTTCGAGGGCAAATAGACAGCCTCATGAGTTTGCAATTTCGATCCAGAGATTCTGGTTCTCCGTTTTGTGGCGCCTACTAAGTATTCTCCTATTTAAAATTTACAGGTAAAGAAGTGCGGGGGGAGCGATTCGAACGCTCGAAGGACTAACCACAGGGTCCTAAGCCCTGCCCCTCTGGTCTGCCGGAAGCGGACGACTCCCCGGCATTTGGCCGCTCGGGTACCCCCGCACACTGAAACGAAACGAAATGTGGTATTTAACACTCACCTTTATTAATGAGCGAAACATCATGCGGCCGTGTCGAAGCGAAGAAGGAACAAGGCCCTTGAGAGGAAGATGGCCAGACGGCAGGTCGCCAGACTGTTCGAGCTTGCGGAAAGAGAGGCCCTTAATTCAAGGCAGGACAGGGCGGACAGGTATGTTCATCTGGCCAGAAAGACGGCGATGAGATACAATCTCAGCCTTGGCGTTTACAGGCGTCATTTCTGCCGGAAATGCGGGGCCTTTCTGCTCCCCGGAAGGAATGCCGTATATCGGCTCAACCGGGGGAAGGTGGTCATACACTGCGAAAGGTGCGGCCACATAGCGAGGTTCCCTTACCGTTCGATGAACAGGGAGAACGAGGTGAAAGAATGAACACAGGCGATATTCCGGTGACCCTGCATGTGGGGAAGAACGGCATAACCGAGGCCCTCATAGACGAATTGAAGGAGCAGATAAGGACGAAGAGGATTGTAAAGGTGAAGATGCTCAGGTCGTCGGGGGACAGAAAGAAACTGGGCGCGGAGCTGGCCGAGAGAACGGGTGCGGAACTGGTGGAGGTCAGGGGCTTCACCGTGGTGCTGAGGAGAAAATAACTACTTCTGAGAAAGATTCCTGAGAACATACCTGAGGCCGAGGAGCGCAAGGAAAAGGATGGCGGAGGCCAGCATGAAGCCGTAAACGGTGAGGAGCATGGCGATCCCGTACCCTGCAAGGTGGTTGTATATTATCAGGGAGGCAAAGACAGACAACGCCGCCAGCAGGAGCAGAACGGAGAGCGAGCGAAGATATGTCCTCACCACATACGGCAGGTTCCTCCGGTCTTCCTTCACCGTATGGGCGAGCTTTATGGAGAGGTGCGTGAGCTCGAAGTAAGAGATGAACAGCGCTGCGAACAGAAGGGTCAGGGAAAGCGAGGCCTCTCTGTTCTCCGAGATTATCCCCACCATGAGCAGGGCGGATGAGGAGAGGAGGAACGGAAGACTTCGCCCGAATATGGCCCATACCCCTGCCACGATCTCCACGGCGGCCAGAGCAAGATATATCCTCCCTTCGTCGAGGAACCGGCCGAAAGAGGAATACCCGCCGTACAGGTACTGAATGTACAGGCTGAGCGCCACCACGCCCAGAAGAGAAAACAGGGAAAAGGCGTGGACAAGCCCTTCGTACCTCTCTTTCCGATTCAATGCATCACCTCCATGAGAGCCATCTGCAGCGATTCGCCGGGAGACCTGTCCACCACCATGACCCCCTCGTGCCTCAGGAACTCGATGAGGGCTTTTCTGTGTTCGTTCAGCGCTTCGTAATCCTCCGCTGAGAGATTGCCGGTCTCCTTCTCCGTCTCCAGAGTGCTGGAAGATATGACGAGAACAGGGAAATCCCGGGACTGAAGCGCCTCTATCCCCTCGATTATGCTCTCATCCCCTTCAAGGCTGGACACGACGATGACTGGGGAGCGCGACGGGATGTGCGGAGCCACCACTGAGACCGCAGCCTCGAGGCCGGTATCACCGCCGGCGCTCATGGTGGCCAGAGAACTCATTATCTTGTCCAGATGCCGCTCGCCCGTGGAAGGCTGCATCATGTGCACCCCGTCACCGTAGATGGTGAGGCCAACGCTGTTCTTCCCCTTGATGAAATAGGAGGCGAGGCTGGCCGCCGTTCTGGCGTTCATGATGCGCATGGTGCTGTCCAGAGGGCCGGTTTCCGTGACCTCCCTTGCATCCGCCATTATCATTATATCCGATATGGCCTCCCTCTCCCTCGCATTGACGAGCAGTTCCCCGGAGCGGGCATAGGCCTTCCAGTTTATATCCCTGAAGGAATCTCCGGGCCTGTACTCCCTCAGGGCGTAGAACTCGTATCCGGGTCCGGGCTGTTTCAGGGTGGCCGTACCGGAGAAGAGCTTCGGCGTTCTGGAGCGTATCCCTGCCTCGCTGATCTCCTCGATCCGGGGCAGAACGATGAAATCGGAGTACTCCTCGGCCCTGTCCTCCTCGAAGAACATGCTGGAAAAATCCCCTTTACGAAGCATGAGAGGACCTATGCTGTAGGGCCCCATTATCGGGCACTCCAGCGTGTATTTTATGACATTGTGCCCCTCTGAGAGGTTGATTATGGCGTGGTTATCCCCGCTCTTTATCCGAACCCTGTCGGGAAGGTGATCCCATACCTCCACAAGACCCATGCCGCCGGTACTCTCGATCCTCAGCATGACCTCGATCTCGCCCCCCTCGAAGATTCTGTCCGATGAGATCTCCCTCTCCACGCTGACGACACCCAGAACTCCGGTCTCCGATGCCAGCTCCTCGATGGGCAGGAGTTCCAGCGAACGGCGGGTGAACGAGACCAGGATCAGATATGAGATGAGCGCGGTGCCAAGCCCTGCTAACAGCGTGTCGTTCATCATGAGAGAGAGCAGGTAAGCGGTTATGCCTGCTGCGAGTACCAGAGCGCTCTTACGGGTCCACATTCCATTCCCTCATCGGTTTCAGGCGGTGGGAACCTCCACCTTTTCCAGTATCTCCTTTATTATGTCCTCGGAAGTGACCCCTTTTATTCGGACCTGGGGTTTCAGGATGAGTCTGTGGACAAGGGCGGGGGATGCGATGGCCTTAACATCGTCGGGGGTCACGAAATCCCTCCCTTCCACCACTGCATACGCACGGGAGAGCTTGAAAAGCGCCAGAGATCCCCTGGGACTGGCACCCACAATGACCCGCGAGTCGTTTCTGGTCTCATGTATTATGTTCACTATATACCTCCGTATGGCAGGGGTCACATGGACCTTCTCTATGGCCCGCTGCATCTGAACCACCTCCTTCGGGCCCAGAAGCGCATTCACATCCACATCGTCCTTCTTCCGTATCGCTCTCCTTTTCAGTATCTCGTCCTCATCGTCAGGAGTGGGGTACCCCACGCTAAGTTTCATTATGAACCTGTCCAGCTGCGCCTCCGGGAGCGGATATGT
Source organism: uncultured Thermoplasmata archaeon (assembly GCA_964552865.1). Classification (GTDB taxonomy): domain Archaea; phylum Thermoplasmatota; class Thermoplasmata; order JAJSAE01; family JAJSAE01; genus JAJSAE01. The sequence goes on from CAZKII010000006.1 coordinate 13,582, forward strand.
CCCTTCGTACTCTATGGGGTTCTGGGTCGCCATCACGATGAAGGGGGGGCTGAGACGGTGCGTCTTACCCTCGGTGGTCACCTGCTTCTCCTGCATGGCCTCGAGAAGTGCGGCCTGCGTCTTGGGCGGCGCGCGGTTTATCTCATCCGCCAGAAGTATGTTGGTGAATATCGGTCCCTTGACGAACTCGAACACCATCTCCTTCTCGTTGTATATGGCGGTTCCGGTGATATCGGACGGAAGGAGGTCCGGCGTGAACTGAACCCTCTTGAAATCGCAGCCGAGCGCCCTTGCGAATGTGTTGGCCATGAGCGTCTTCGCCAGTCCCGGAAAGTCCTCGAAGAGTATGTTGCCGCTGGAGAGTATCCCCACCTCCACCATCTTCAGAACCTCTTCCTTCCCGACTATCACCTTTGCAACCTCTTTCCTGATCGCTTCGGTCATGGAATGGACCCACTGAATCTCCTCGGAATTGGACTTCTTAAGCGTCTTCTCCTTCGGAGCCGTTTCCTTTACATCTTTTTTCTCGTTCATTTTCCTGTCCTCCTCTTTTCTCATTAATCATCAACTGTGTCTCCCGGAGCTTATTATCTCCTCCGCTTCCTCTATGGTCAGATTCTTCCTGGCGGCCAGCTGCATCGCCTTGGAAGAACGCAGAAGCTCCCGCCTGCTTTCCTCTCTGAGCCTCCCGCGCGGGATGAAGCGGTCCGGCCTGTACCTGTGCTCCCACACCTCGGGATCCCTCACGAGGATCACGACTATGTAAGAGACCATGAGTATCACCGATGTGAACAGAAGGTCGTAAGGGTCGGTGGTGCTCACCATTATGGTATATCCCGCCACCGAAAACGCGGTGGTATGAAGGCTGTCGTCGCAGTAAACCGTTCCGCCGTCTGCGAAATTACCGATGATGGCCCGGACGAAATCGCTGTTGTTCTGGCGGTATATCATGTCGTTGGTGAACATGTCGGGGTCGGAGACGACCATCAGCCTCCCTCTCCCAACATCGGCCATGACCATGAAGATAGCGTTCTCCTTCTCGTCGGCATCAACCACGCCGTTGTCGTTGTAATCCACGAACGTACTGTTGCTTCTGGCGACGATCTGGACATTCCCGCCCACAAGAAGGCTCGTGGCCATGTTCAGAACCACCGTACTGGTGGTCATGTTTCTACCGCTGCGCACGAAGAAGGTGGCGTTCACCAGAGGTGTCTCGGGCCTGCCAGCGTTATAGGAAGAGAGAACCGCATGGCCGCTCATGCTTATGCTGCTGTTCCGTCCGGAAAGAAGGTAAGACAGAAGAGGGTTCGCACCTGCAGAATCGTCCGCGATAAGGACATTCCCGCCCCGCTCCATGAAGGACGAGATGGCCGACATCTCCTGAGGCGTGTACGGGCGCGAGATCCCTATGCCCATGTAGAGGCTGTTCTCGGCGGAATGAATGTCGTTGAGCACGGTGGCAGAGGAGAGTATGGAGACGAAGCCAGCCTCCTTGGATGATATTTCCTTCAAAGAGTGGAGCCCGTCCGGAGCGGTGGATGTGGAGAGGAGCGGGGCCGATGCGTGGAAGACAACTGCGGGGTAAAGAAGCGCAAGGACTATGATCACCACGGGAACGGCGGGCCGAAGCCACTTCACCCCTTTCATTTTCTCCCCTCCATCAGCCCTATGATCTCACTGCGGAAATCCTCGAAGGCGGCCTTGATCTCCCGGGCCTCCTCCTCCGATATCCCATGATGAGAGTATCTGGCCTCCTCGAAGATATCGAATATCCTTTTCAGGTTCCGTTCGCTTATGCCGGGGATGGCCTCCCTCAGTGCCTGCTGGAACTCCCTGACCGTCTGCCAGTCCTGCTTCAGATAGCCGTAGCGCTTCAGCAACTTGATGAGGTGGCGGTATGTCTCGAACACTATGCGGTGGTAGTCGTCCCTCACCTCAAGGTGATATATGGCACGGTCCATCGCCTCCTTTATCGCCTTCATCCGCCCCTTACGGACGAAATAGAGCAGAACGGCAATGACTGCGACAGCAAGACCCATGGACACGACCATGACCCCCGACAGAGAGCCAGAGATCCCCCCTTCCACAAAGAGAAGGGCGGTTGAATTGGCGGATGCGGGGAGATATAACTCCGTTCCGTTGAACATGACCTTTATCCCCATGATTCCGCTCTCATTCCCTGCGAAATAAACGGGAACCGTGGCCCAGCCAGTGCTGTTGGTGACGGCGGTGTATGTCCTGTTCGTGAGGAGCACGATCTCCTGTCCTGCGAGCACCTCACCCTGCTGGCCGGTGAGCCTCACCCGGATCTCGAACTCCCGGGTCACTCTGTCCGGAAGGACGATGCTGAGATAGCTCTCCTCCCTGACCCTCACCTCGCCGGCGGCGGAACTCCTCAGAAGATAGGAGGAATCCGACCCGTTGAAATACGCACGGACGGAGTAGTGGCCTGCGCTTATGTTCCCGAGCCTGTGAACGGAAACGAAGGTGCCGTTGGCAGAGGTGATCGCGGTCCAGTTCTCGCCGGCCAACTCCAGATACACCGGAACCGATGAAACCGGGCTCAGATCGTCCTCGTAAAGCCTGCCGGAGATGGTGACATTCCGTCCGGCCACCGCATCGTCAATAGGCAGGAACACCAGGGAGGTGCGCGCGAACACCGTGAAATCCCCAGTCCCCGTGGAGTTGAGATAGAATCCGGAGCCGTCGAATGTCGCCGTTACGGAAATCACGCCGCCGGGATCTCCGACGGAAACATTGTAAGGCAGGGAGAAGAGGCCGTTCCGCACCTCCGCAGTCCCTATATTCATGCGGTCCCAGAAGACGGAAACGCGGCCATCTGGCAGGGGCTCTCCCAGCTCTGTTTCCAGGCTGCCTGTTATGTTAAAGCTGTCCCCCTTTACCAGGGCCATACCGTGCACATCTATGACCGTTGGGACCGTGACCGTAATACTGGACTCCGCCTCGGAAGCGAAATAATAGTTCTCGTCCAGTGTGGAAACGGATATATTGAGAGGGCCGCCGGGTGTGTCCGCGGGAATATGGTAGGGGATTGAGAAACTGCCGTCCGGTCCGGTGACGGCGACACCTTCCTCGCTTCCGTTCACATAAAGAATCACGGACATGTTCCGGAGAGGCATCGATTGTAGATTTCGCACGACCCCTTCGATGGACACCGTGCTGTTCCGCACCCCTTCGCTCTTGCCGATGGAAACGGTGCAGTTTCCGTAAACGGTGAGATTGAGCGGAAGATACACCCAGCCGTAGAAGTCGCTCTCCGGGAAATAGACGGAAACATTCTTCACCCCGGGAACAGTATCGGAGGGAAGGGTGAAGTTCAGAAGGAAGAAACCGGTGGAATTTATATCGCTCCGGGCCACATAGGCCCCTTCATAGATCAACCACATACCGCTTATGGAGCCGTCCACAAGGGATGGGCTCACATCTCCGTCCATTATCGTGCCGGAAAACACGGCTTCCGAACCCGCGGACACATTCTCGGTAACGACGCTCATGTTCAGCGTCAGGTTGTGCCGCACCACTACGGTCTCGGTGCCGCTGGCAGGGTAGATCAGGGAGGTGCCGTTAAAGCGTGCGGAAAGATAGTGACGCCCGGCGGTGTCGTTTATCACCAGCGTGATGTTGAAGTTCCCGCTCTCATTGGTCGAGAAGGTGCTGAGGTACTCACCGTCCCAGCGCAGCGACACGTTGAAGCCGGAATACGCCCTCAGGTTCCAGTCGGTAAGGGAGCCGGTAACAGGCATGGAAGAGCCGTTGAAGACAACGGACGGAGCGGAAAGGTCTATGTAAAGTCGGGCGGTGATTACGATACCCGAAGAGAATGTTCGGCTCCATGCGGGCAGATAGGAGCGCAGGTTCGTTTCGTCGTTGAGCCCGTGCGCTCTGGCCACTACGGTACCGCTGCCAAGGCTCGCATTCCACGGTATGAGGCATACTGCCCTGTAATACCCGTTGTCGTTGGTGGTGACGGAGCCGAGGCGCAGAAGCGTCTGCCCGTCCGAGGAATTGAGATATACGCTCACTGGTACGGATGGGACCGCTGTCCCGAAGTCGTCCACAACAAAACCCTCCACAATGATCTGCCCCTCTCCCCTAACGACCGATGAGTCGGAAACATGCGTCACATTGACGGTGAGGTTTCTGACGGAGGAGTAGGCGGGAGTAATGTCCTGAGGATAAGATACGATGCTGGCATCCCCGGCCGCCGGCCAGCCGTCCCCGGGACCTATGAAATATGGGGAGGTAACATCCAGTTCGACCCAGCCCATGTTGTAGAAGAGCACCTCGTCCCAGAGATGAAGATCGCCGAGGGTAACCGAGTAGTTGTGCCCGTCCGCCGTGGTTCCGGGCCGGAAGCCCACTGCAACCCTTGTGGGAATGTTATTGAGACGCGCCATGAGGCAGAACGCCGAGGCGAAGTCCGCAGTGGTCCCCTCTCTTCTGTTGAACAGGAACCAGTCCACCGCATCGTGCCCTTCCGGAGGAGGGGAGGGCGTATCGTTGTACCTGTAATTCATCCTGAGAAAATCACGAATGGCAGCTATTTTTCCGTAAACCGAGGTGTAGTTCGCGGTAACATTCCGCGACAGGTCCAGAAGGCGCGAGGGAACCGAGGAGGGAAGTGTAAGAAGATCGGTGCGGAAAAGAGGAACGCTGCCGGTCTCCACATCGCTCTGATAAAGATGGTAGGTGGTGGCGTTGAAGGTGTAGGACTCCGGTATATCTTCGCTCTGAAACTCGCCCGTTTCCGGGTATATCTTGAGACCGGTCCCGTTCACCGCAGTGGTGTGAAGAGCGGTGGGGATGATACCGTCAGAAGGTAACATGTAGATGAAGGAGGATGTCGGGGAAAAAAGGGTATTGTTCAGATGTACCTCATAACTATGGCTCGTTCCCGGATAATATGTTTCGCTGACCTCGGTATCGATGGTGCGCCCGTCATAGACTTCGGGCGTATCGGAAGGGTACCACCAGTATCCGTCATACCTGTCGAAAGAGGCGAGCTTCCAGTACCTTATGGCATCGGATGTGCCGTCTGTAGTTATGTTGAAAAGGAGCGTATCGGATGATATGGTCCCCATGAGCCACGGATACGGCCACCCCGCGTCCGACCTCTGATTGTTCGGATATGGGTCCAGAGGGTCTATTATGCCGTCGAAATCCGTGTCGGGATTGTTCGGGTCGGTGTTGTGCTGATATTCCACGAGATTCACCCAGTAATAAATGCCGCCGTCCTCACCCGCCGCATCGTTGTCCTCATACGCATCCGAGGGGTCCAGCGGATTGAGGGAATAGTGCAGTTCCCAGCCGTCAGGCATCCCGTCACCGTCGGTATCCGGGTTCCAGGGGTCGGTCCCCGACAGATACTCCTGATAATTTGTGAGGCCGTCGCCGTCGAGGTCCGTCTGCGCATCCGATGCATTGTTCGGGTCGGGTGCCCAGTGATAATCCACATACTCTCCGTTGAAATACTCCCAGCCATCAGGTATGCCGTCGCCGTCGGTGTCGGGGTTCGTCGCATTGGTCGGTTTCGCCGCATATTTCTGAGGATCGACTTCCGTGCCGTCAAAGAGGCCGTCGCTGTCGGTATCGGGGTTGTTCGGGTCCGTGAAATAGACGAAGACCTCCTGATAATCAGTGAGACCGTCCGAATCCGTATCCCTCTCGGTGGCATTGGTGAAATATGTCGTATTGGCGTATACCGGACTCGCAACGCCGTGAACCTCTGTACCATCGCTGATACCTTCGCCGTCGGTGTCCGGAACAAGGGGGTTGGTACCGTACTCAAGCTCTTCGGCATCCCCGAGACCGTCCCCATCGGTATCATTGTTTCTCGGATCCGTGCCCAGCTGCAGCTCCATGAGGTTCGTGAGGCCATCCCCGTCGGCGTCCCGTTCGGCATCGGAGGGGTCCAGAGGGTCGAAACCGTAGCGCACCTCCCAGCCGTCGGGCATGCTGTCGTTATCCGTGTCCGGGTTCCATGGGTCGGTGAGGTTCAGATACTCGCCCAGATTCGCCAGAAGATCCGTATCCGGGTCAAGCGCGGCGTCCGCTGGAAGGAGGGGATTGAGATTATTGGAAACCTCCCAGCCGTCAGGCATTCCGTCCCCGTCCGTATCCGGGGAAAGAGGGTTGGTGTGATACACGGAGACCTCCGAGCCGTCCAGAAGGCCGTCGCCGTCCGTGTCGGGATTGCTCGCTCCCGTGTGATTGAGATACTCGGAAAGGTTCGGAAGACCGTCCGAATCCATATCCCCTGCGGCGTCGTCCGGATTGAGGGGGTCAAGGCCGTTGAACACCTCCCAGCCGTCGGGCATTCCGTCGCCGTCGGTATCGGGGTTGGCAGGGGAGGTGCCGTTCAGAAACTCGGCATAGTTCGGGAGAGCATCGTTGTCCGTATCCTGACGGGCGTCAAGGGGAGATGTCGGGTCAAGGGTCCAGACCCCGGCAGACTCGATCCACTGGCGGTTTTCCAGCTCCCAGCCGTCAGGCATACCGTCGCCGTCCGAATCGTTGGAGTAGGGATTCGTTCCGTAGTCATATATCTCCTTAACATCAGGAATGCCGTCCCCATCGGAATCCGCATAGGAAAGGGTACCTCCGGCGTTCTTATCCACCGAGAAGGGTGAGTTGAGCACAGGGGAGAACAGCGACGGAAGGACCATGACAAAGAGAAGTATCACGGATAGGAGAAGCATGCGCCACTTGAGAACAGGGAAACGCCTCATTGCTCTCCCTCCTGAGAATCCATGCGGAGCATCTCCTCCGGCTTCAGCCCGCCGCCCGAGCGCCTGCGGTCCAGTCTCGCCTTTCTTCTCCTTACCCGGACTACCTGAGAGAACACGCCGAGAACAACAAGGATGGTTAGAAGGACATACGGAATCGGGGACTGCGGTTCGGTCGGAGGGGGTACTGTCTCCGTACCTGCCACATAGACAGGGGAATAGCCCTCCATGGTTACCGCGGTTATGTTATAACTGTGGGTGCCGGCACCCATGCTCCCTCTTATGGAGACCGGAACAGAGGAACCGGCGGGGACCGTCCCGAACTCGGCGGTATCGCTGAGTTTTCCGTCTATGAAAAGAGAGACCGCAACATTGTGGGCGCTGACATTCCCGATAACCGTGAGATTCAGGCTGAAGGCCACGGAATCGCCATCACGGACGATCACCGGCTGGGAAAGAGAGAGGACGGGTGTCTCCACCACCACGCTTCCGTTGAAATAGGAAACGCTGGAACCGCTCACCTTCAGCGAAAAGTCATATGTTCCGATGGGCATGGTGGAAGAGGTGGAAACGGAGAGCACTCCGCTCACGGAGCTAGCGGGGGGCACCGATATCTCCTTCACCGTGCTGTTTTCGAAAATGAGGTTCCACGACATTCTGGGGTCGATGCTCACCATGTCCACCGAAACGGAGAGCGGAACCGTACCGTTGTTATCGAATACCAGAGAGAACAGAGCGGTATCTCCCGGGATTACGGATACCTTTGCGGGATATGCCGAAAACGAACTGTCCGCACTCACAGTAGCGTTTGTTTGGGCGAAGGCCGCTACAAGTATGAGCACGGAGAGCATAGCTGAAATCATCCTTCCCGACTTCATGGTATCACTAAATCTGCACTGTCATGCAGATATGGGCTCCGCTATATAACCTTATTGCCGTGGCACAGTATGCATTTATATGCCTGAACACTTCCTCATCCATGCCCGATCTACGCAGAAGCGCCATCTATTCCGTCACCATAGTCTATACTGCGGCGCTGATAATCGCCTCGCTCATTCCGTCGCCCGGAGTCCCCACAGCCGGGGGACTGGACAAGGCGGAACACTTCCTCGCCTATCTCGTACTCGCATTCCTCGTTTCGCTCTCCCTCGAGGGGAAAAGAGAGGGCATACTGATACCCTTCCTGTTCGGAACCGCACTGGGAACCCTCCTCGAACTCATGCAGGGGATGGGAGGGGCCAGAAGCTGCAGTTCGTGGGATGCGGTGGCGGATTCCCTCGGTTCTCTGGCCGGGGCCCTTATCTTCCGTCTCAAGAGCGGGCATAATCTTTAATACATCCCTCCGCCTTGCACACCCATGGGAAAGAACTGGGTCCTCCAGAAAAAAAGGGATCACTACTACCGCATGGCCAAGCGGGAGAACTACAGGAGCAGGGCCTCTTACAAACTGAAGCAGATCAACTCGAAGTTTCATCTTATAAGGCAGGGGGACAGGGTCATAGACCTCGGCTCGTCCCCCGGCGGCTGGTCGCAGGTGGCGGCGGAACTCGCCGGAGAGGAGGGGACGGTCATCTCCGTGGACATAGACCCGATGAGGCCGATAAGGGGGGTGAAATTCATCCGGGGAGACATGCTTCTGGAGGAAACGCTGAAAAAGGTGGAGGACGCGGCTGGGGGGAAGGTGGATGTGGTGATATCCGATATGTCCCCAAACATCAGCGGCCACTACTCGTATGATCAGGCCAGATCGGTGGAGCTGGCGGAAATGGCGGTAAGGACCGCGGAAAAACTCCTGAAGCCGGGCGGGAACTTCGTAACCAAGGTGTTTCAGGGCGACCTGTTTCCGGAATACCTCAAAATCGTGAGAGAAAGGTTCGCTATGGTCAAGGTGTACTCCCCAAAGGCCTCGCGCTCGGCAAGCTCCGAGGTGTATGTCGTCTGCAAGGGATACAGAGGGATCAGAGAAGATAAACAAGAGCGGCCAGAACAGCACCGTAGTGGTCCATAGGGATGGAAACCTCCTCGATCCTGTACTCTATCTTCCTGAACTCTATGTCCCGTATCATGGCCATCTCTTCCATCTTCCACTCCAGAATCTCCTTCAGCGCCTTCTTCGTGCCGTGGAGGTGCCCTTCGGCCACATAACCGCCTTTACCGTCCTTCCTGAAACCGTAGGCGATACCGGCCGAGATCATCTCTCCCTCGCTCCCCCTCTGTTCCGCAAGAACGCAGTGGGTTATCGAGCCCATGGGAAGCTCCTTGATAGGAACCTGCTCGATCCCCACGGGCAGAATGGAAGAGACGGAAACGAGGTTCAGTTCCCCTATTTTCGCGTTCAGAAGGGCGAGGTCAAAGGCATTGAGGTCGGAAACCTTGCTCACCGCCTTCCCCGATGTCACGAAGAATTTCGTAGGTAATGGTAGCATGGAGGGAGAGAAGTTGCCAGTGGATTTAAAGCTTTTTGCCGGAGCGCAACAAAGATTATATCCGATGATGACATTACCGTGCCGGAGATGTGTTTGCAATGGCCCACCAGAACATACTTGAAAAGAAGACGGAATTTGTGGACAGAGAGGGAGAAATGGCCGTTCTCGAATCCATGTTCGAACAGGCGAAGATGGGGAGCGGAAGCATCCTGATGGTGTACGGAGAAATCGGGGTGGGAAAAACCCGCCTCATGATGGAATTCGGAAAAAGAGTGGAGGAAGCGGGCGGAGCGTTCCTTTACGGAAAGTGCACACCACAGGACGAGGGGATTCCCTATGCGCCGGTGACCACCGCTCTGGAGAACTACTCCCTGAAGACTCTGGAAGCGGACATGGGGATGGGGATGGGCCTGATGGGTTTCGTGGAAGCGGCCGACACCGTATCGACCGGACTTATGGGCCTTCCCACCGGGGAGGAAGGGGCTGATGTGGCAAGCCTGATGCTGGAAAAGGACAAGATGTTCAGGGAGATCCTCGAACAATTGAAAGAAGTCGCCCGCGAAAAGCCGATCTTACTGTTCATTGATGACATTCACTGGGCGGACAACGGTACCCTGCAGCTCTTCTCGTTCCTTGCCGGCAGTATCTCGGACTCCAGAATAATGATATGCACGACGCACCGTTCGGATGAACTGATGGGCACGGATGGGGGCGAGCATCCGCTCACGGAGGTCATAGAGACACTGGTCAGCGAGAAAATATATGTGGGGATGGAACTAAGACCCCTCGAGAAAGAGGACCTCACCAGAATGGTGGGGAACATACTCGGGAAAGAGGAGATCCCGGACAAACTATGCGATGCGCTCTATGAAGAGACGGGGGGAAACCCGCTGTTCGTGGAGGAGGTTCTGGCCTCCCTGATGGAAGATGGGATAATAGACAGGGGCCTCGAAGGATGGGACGACGGCGTGGACATCATATCGTTCGCCATTCCCAGTACAATCGTGGATGTGCTCGAAAGAAGGATCGCAAACCTTTCCACCGCAGCCAAAAGGGTGCTTCGGTACGCATCACTCACAGGGAACGAAATAGAACTTGACCTGATACTGGATGTCTGCGAAATGAGCGAGGAGGACATTCTCGACTCCATTGAAGAACTGATAAATGCGGGGATCATCTCAGAAACGATAAAGGGAGACAAGATATTCCTCACCTTCACCAGAAAACACGCCACATCTCTCATCTCCGAAAGATTGAGCAGAAGCCGACGACTCATCATCCACAGGAAACTGGGCTATGCCATGGAGAAACTGTATGCGGAAAGCGGAGAGGAGCGGGTATATTCTCTGGCCAGACACTTCCTTGAAGGGCAGGTCTATGATAAGGCCTACACATATCTGGTAAAAGCCGCAGAGGGCTCCATGAAAAGGCTGGCGCTCGGAAAGGCGCTGAATTACTATCTGTCCGCCCTCAATGTTCTGACCCAGCATATGAACATCGAGGAGCATAAAGAGGACATAATGCACCTCAGCTGGAGCATCGGAGAGCTGCTAATGGGCGAAAGCCGTTGGGACGAGGCGAAAGAGCACTTTCAACGGGGAATATATCTGGCAAGAGAACTGGACGACAGAGAGTATCTCTCCCTCTTCCAGCGCGGGATAGCCGATGCATTGAGGAATCTGGGCGATTACGCGGAGGCCGAGAAGCTCTACGACGAATCCCTCGAGATCTCACTGGACCTCGACGACAAGAAAGGCATTGCAGAGGCGAACAGGGGCCTCGGATATATCCACTGGCGAAAGGGCGAGTTCCGGGACGCAATCTCCCACTTCAACGAGGCCATAGGGAGCGCGATGCAGATCAACGACAGTCAGCTGATGGCGCGCATATTCATAGAGCTAGGGAACACCTACAACCAGAGAGGGGATCTGGACAAGGCCCTTGATTACTACAACCGAAGCATGGAAACCCTCAGAGAGTTCGGGAACTATCAGGAGCTGGCCAGGGCGCTCAATAACGCAGGAGACATATACCTGCGGCGCGGGGAATGGGACAACGCCATCGAATCCTTCGAGAAGTGCAGGGAAAGCGCGGAAAAAGCCAGAAACAGGAATTTCGTCGCGTGGTCCCTGTTCAACGGTGCCGAGGCGTATGCGAAGAGCGGAAACCCGGAGATGGCCGAGAAGTACGCGCGGGAAGGGCTCGAGATCTGCAGAGAGATGAAGGACAGGATCGGAGAGCACGGAGCCCTCAAGGCGCTGGCAATCGCACTGACGAAGAAAGGGGAGCCGGAGAAAGCGGTGGAGATATTCCAGAAGGCCCTGAACATAGCGGACGAAATGGAGATCCCGTACGAAAAGGGGATTTCCCTGATGGAACTGGCCGAGACATACCACACCATGGGCGAGAAAGAGAAGGAAAAGGAGGCTCTGGAACAGGCTCTGAAGATATTCGAGGACCTGGGAGCGGAGCAGGACATCGCGAGAGCCAGAGAGCGGCTAGATGGTCTGGAGAAATAAGGGAAAGGTTTTTCGGCCTAGAGTATTGGAACCAGTCTTACATGGGGTGCGCCCTTTTCCTCGTCCTCCACAATGGCATATATCCCTGTCTTCGGCTTTATTCCGTATATGCACGGAGTACGGTCGATGTCCAGAATCCTGAAGTAGCTGTCCGCCATGTTCATTATCTCCTGCGTCAGCTTCAGGCCGGGCTTTATCACGCCGATGCCGAGGTTCTTCGAGTTCTTTATATTCGAAACCGCACTGAGAAGCTCCTTGATGGCTATGGTATCTCCGCGCAGGTACTCTATGGTATCGAATCCCGTGTATTCCATTATGGGGCGCCTTTCAGGGCCGATGAGCTCGCGATAGGCATCCTTCACCATCTTTATGGCCTCGTCCTTTCCTCTGGCAAGAGGCAGTACGAACTTCCTGTCACTGCTGGAGGAGAAGTAGTCCATGACGCGGACATGCCTGTCGAAATCCTCCTCCGGGATGAAGCGCACCGAATCCTTCCTGACCATCTCCGGATGCGTTCCTCCGGTCAGTGTGGCCACGACGCCTCTGTGATGGGATATGAAATTCAGTATTATGGGCCGTGCTATGGAATCGTACTCTTCTACGGAGAGGTTCTCGTCTATTTCGAATACATTATAACTTCCTACCCTGAAACCGCCGTCCAGAAGGGCATCGAGGTCTGGCGTGCCGGTGCTGTATCTCCCCTTCGAGTCGGGGACTGGCTCCCATGGTTTGACATTGTTGAAATGCGGTGTGAACGGCTCGAAACTCCTGAATCTGCCGCCAGTAAGGGTCATCAGGTAGTTTGGCTGGCGTATCTCTGTGGCGCGAAGCTTGGCCAGATGTATCCGTCGTATCCTTCGGCCGTTTATCTCCTCCCGCGACAGGGATATGACACCATCGACGAGGTATTCTATATCGGGGGCCTCTGCCTTCTCCAGAACAAAGAGTATGTTCGTGTTGGAATTCTCGGCGAGATCCTTCTGAAGGGTCATTATGAGGTCCTCCATGTCCAGCCCGTACTTCTGAGTGACGCCCTCCACGCTATCCACCACAAGCATGGCCTTCTCCGGCAGGACCGCTTCTATGCGGTCGTAGATCCTCTCTATTTCCGGTATCCTCTGGCGCTCGGTGAGAACAGAGAGTCTCGTTCTGTCCACCTTGGTAGGGGGAGCGGTCTTGTCCTCTCCGATGGAACTCAGGAATTCGCGCGCGCTCTTGAGCTTGACATCCTCGGTCCCCTCCTCTTCCTCCTCTTCGCCGCCATAGAGCACTTCCAGAAGCACACGACTGGAATCCACTATCCGAGCCTTCATCTCCTTGTCCTGAAGCCACGGAAACTGAACATAAAGCGAGGCGTCGGAAACCCTTGTGGACAGGTAAAAACTCGTGTTGGCATCCGCCAGCTCCTCCAGCAACTGAAGTGCAAGGGTGGTCTTCCCGGTACCTGCTGCGCCCTTTACCAGAAGGGAGCGCCCGCCCGGCTTGTCGAAGAACTCCTTTATCTCCATGGGCAGAGAGATCTTATCTTTCATTCTCGAACACCTCCTTCACCCGTGTAACGGCCTCCTGAACGGCCTCGTTCAGCTCGGCAGGGTCCTTCTTACCCATTACAGCCACCATCGACTTCCTGTTAAGTCCCATCATGGCCATGTTCTCGCTATCCGACACCGAGTTCACGGTGATGGGGCCGCTGATACCGAGGCTGGAATATATGACCTCCGTGGCACCGAGCACCGTTGCGGTAAGGGTGGCAAAGGTCTCCTTGTTCCCGTCATCCAGCCCGTGCCATGCAATGGGAACTCCGTTCCTCGATATTACGGCGCATACGCTAAGACCGTTCCTTTCGGATATGTCCGCAAGTGTTTCCTTCAGACTCTCCAGCATAGTTTCACCTTCGATTCTCTGGAGCTAATAGCCAGAGCATTATTTAATCCTTTTCTCTGACCGGGCCGAAGAAATCCTCCTCTTCCCTTATCACATCCTCCGGGCTTTCCGCAGCAGCATAGGCCCTGAGAGGCTCTCTGTTGAGGGTGAGGAAGGTCTCTCCGAAGCCGAACTTGGACATTACCTCATCCGCCTCCTTCGCGAAGCCAGTGATGAGAAGAGCGGCGGCCACGGCTTCGGCGGTGGAGAGACGGAACGGCTTCCCGTAATTGACGGGGTTGGCCGCAAGCAGAGCGGGGAGCCTGCGCCCCTCGAAATAATCGGAGGAGAAGAAGCGGCTCTCGATCTCGTTCCACGAACAATCGACGGCGGACAGGCCCCTTTTCTCGATGATACCCCTGTCTCCCTTCCATATGACCCTCTCCGAATACGGATTGAGAAGAACGGAGCGCGGGGGCAGCCCCTTCAATCTGCGCACCTCTCTGGCAAAGCCGAACCGCACCATCTTCTTTGCGGTGCACTTCTTCGGGTCGTCCTGGGCGGTGTGATATATCACAATCCTCGGGGAATATCCCATGCTCCTCGCCAGTGGAGTTAAATATTTAAGGATTCACCCGATGTCCCCCTGCCGCAGTGATGAAGAACTCGTTCTGACCGGTGATGAATGATGGGCGAACTGAGCGGCACCACCTTTATTTACCTCCAATCCATCTCCTTTCCCATGTGGCGTGAAATCGGCCGCTTCGGAAGGAAGCTAGTGGAACAGGGTCTAGTCCCGTCCCACTTCGGGAACATAAGCGTAAGGACGGGGGACAGGATACTGATCACCCGCTCCGGCAGTATGCTTGATGAGATTACAGAAAAGGATGTGGTGGAGGTGGATTTGTACAGAGAAGGGAGCATGGACATCATCGCTTCCTCCGAAACCATAAGCCACAGGATGATATACCAGAAAACATCGGCGCAGGCCATCATACATACCCACGCTCCCTATGCAGTTGTGCAGTCCATGATGACCGAATCGGACCGCTTCGTACCGATAGACAGCGAGGGATCGTACTTCCTCCACGATGTACCGATTGTGACGGGAGGCATCGGCTCCAAAGAAATGGCAGTGAACCTCTCCGCCGCCCTGCAGGAGAGAAAGGGGGCCATTGTGAGGGGACACGGAACATTTGCAGTCGGCAAGATTCTGGAAGAGGCTTTCGTGGTCACCACCATGATAGAGCACAGCGCCATGCTGAAATACCTCGTGGAGTGCGGAAGGAAATAGATCACTTTCCCGGGCACTGAGAAGCGATCTCCGGGCTTATGCCTTTGTTCCCGTAGGCCCTGTCGAAGTGGGCGCTGAAGTCGGCCGCCAGCCGCCGCGCTCTCTCCATATACGCCTCTTTATCCTCCCATGTCTCTGCAGGATTGAGAATCTCATCCGGCACACCGGGGCAGGTCTGAGGAACGAAGAGGTGGAAAAGAGTATCCTCG
Source organism: uncultured Thermoplasmata archaeon (assembly GCA_964552865.1). Lineage (GTDB taxonomy): Archaea > Thermoplasmatota > Thermoplasmata > JAJSAE01 > JAJSAE01 > JAJSAE01. The sequence continues at coordinate 28,639 of CAZKII010000006.1, forward strand.
CGGTATTCGACACCGTCCAGTTCTCCGCTGAGGGCCGCATCCACCAGACGGCGTGTGAGGCTTATGTCCATTCTTGAGCCCACACCATAAGGTCCGCCGCTCCAGCCGGTGTTGACGAGATACACCTTTGTTCCGTGTCTCTTCATCCGCTCTCCCAGCATTTCGGCGTACACATCCGGATTCCTCGGCATGAACGGCTCGCCGAAGAAGCGTGAGAAGGTGCTTACCGGGTCAACGATGCCGGTTTCCGTCCCCGCAAGTTTACTGGTGTACCCCATGAGGAACCAGAGCATCGCCTGCTCCGGCGTCAGTTTCGATATGGGGGGCAGCACGCCGTTGGCATCGGCCGTGAGGAACAGAACCGTCGAGGGGTGGCCTCCGGTGGAGGATTCCTTTATATTACTCAGAAATGTCAGAGGATAGGACCCGCGGGAGTTGGGGGTGAGCCTATCATCGTCGAAATCGAATGTTCCGTCCGGATAGAACATGGCGTTCTCCACGATGGCTCCGTGGTCCAGATAATCCGCCTCGTGCATTATGGCGTCGTATATCTCCGGCTCCTTCTCCCTCCGTATGTTTATGAGCTTGGCATAGCATCCGTTCTCGAAATTCGCTATACCATCGTCGCCCCACCCGTGCTCGTCGTCTCCGAGAAGCGCGCGATTGGGGTCCGCGGAAAGGGTCGTTTTCCCGGTGCCGGAGAGTCCCAGAAGAAGGGCGGTCTTTCCGTCCCGACCTTCGTTGGCGGAGCAGTGGAGCGGTAGCACCCCTTTCGCAGGGAGAAGGTAGTTCATAACGGTGAACATTAGCTTCTTCACGCTACCAGCATAGGCAGAACCGTAAACTATGCCCATGCGTCTATCGTAGTCCATGGCAACGGCCATGGTGCTGGTGCTTCCGTCCGGCAGTTTTCTGAGCCGACCCTCGTATCTCTTACCGTCCAGCTTGTCATAGGGGAGGACGATGAGCGTGAACACCTCGTCTCCGAAGACGCTCCTCTCTATGTCCTCGGGAACAGGGCGGAACATATTGAGGGTGAAAAGGGCCGTGAGCGCTCTGTCGGTTATGGTTCTGGTAGGGAGTGCGTATCTGGAATCCGCCCCCAGAACCCTGTTCGTAACATATATCCTTTCCTTTTCCTTTATGGTATTCAGAGCGTCCTCGAAGAGCATGTCGAAGGTCTCCTCGTCTATGGGGATGTTATTGGGCGAATCCCAGTCGATGTTCCCCTCCGTTTCCGCTCTCTTAACCGTTACCGTATCCTTGGGGCTCCTGCCGGTGGATTCGGACGGGGTCCATGTGGCAAGGGCTCCGCCGGAGGAAACAAACGCCTCATTCCTCTCCACCGCCTGCTTTATGGTTTCCCTTCTGTCAAGGTCCACAAGCACTCCCGGGTGCCCCTTCAAAACTTCGTCTACAAGACCGACCATTCTTCTGTTCTCCTCCCGGAGAAAGGTGTCGTGTGCGGCTGCCATCCATATGCCTCCTGCAATTGCCGGCTCATGCCGACAGCCCTGGCACACCGATGCCCTATTTAAGGTTTCTTTTTTTCAGAAATCTGAGAAACCGTCCGTCCACCGCAATTTTTTAATAGAAAATCCCTATGACCGTGTAATGCTAAACGATATAGAGATTGCCGAGAAGGCAAAGAAAAAGCCGATAAAGATTATAGCAAGGAGCATCGGCCTATCGGATTATGAGATAGAACCGTACGGAAACTACAAGGCAAAGCTGTGCTTCGATGTGCTGAAACGCAGGAAGGACCGGCCCGACGGGAAACTGATTCTGGTAACAGCGATAACCCCGACATCCAGCGGGGAAGGAAAGACCCTCACCACCGTGGGATTGGGGCAGGCACTCCACAGACTGAAGAAGAAGGCGATAATAACCCTGAGGGAACCGTCTCTCGGCCCCGTGTTCGGCATAAAGGGCGGTGCGGCAGGTGGTGGCTACTCGCAGGTCCTGCCGATGGAGGACATAAACCTTCATTTCACAGGGGACATGCACGCGATAACCGCAGCCCACAACCTTCTGGCCGCACTTCTGGACAACCACATACACAACAAGAACGAACTGAACATCGATGTTAACAAGGTGGTGTGGAAGCGCGTTATGGACATGAACGAAAGGGCTCTGAGGCACATCGTAATCGGGCTGGGCGGAGGAAAGGACGGAACTCCCAGAGAGGACAGTTTCGCCATAACCGCGGCCTCCGAGGTGATGGCCATCCTCTGCCTCGCCTCCGACCTCTCCGACCTGAAAAAGCGTCTGGGAGAGATAATCGTGGCCTACAACATGAGGGGGGAGCCCGTACGGGCCAGAGACCTGAAGGCCGAGGGAGCCATGGCGATGCTGCTGAAGGACGCATTCAAACCCAACCTGGTGCAGACCACCGAGAACACGCCTGCCATAATCCACGGCGGCCCCTTCGGAAACATAGCCCACGGAACGAACAGCATAATCGCCGACAGGATGGCCCTGAAACTGGCGGACTATGTGGTGACGGAAGCGGGATTCGGCACGGACCTCGGGGCGGAGAAGTTCTTCGATATCGTCTGCCCGCTGGCTGGCTTCCGTCCGTCCGCGGTTGTCCTCGTGGTCTCACTGAAGGCCCTGAAACGGCACGGCGGCCTCAAAAAGGACGAACTGAAAAAGAAGAACATAGAGGCTCTGAAGGCAGGCCTCCCCAACATGGAGAAGCACATAGAGAACATCAGAAAATACGGGCTTCCCGTGGTTGTGGCCATCAATCACTTCGAATTCGACGACCCGGAGGAACTGGAAACCGTGAAAAAGAGATGTACGGAGCTCGGAGTCCCGGTGGCGATATCCGATGTGTACTCTCAGGGCGGGAAAGGAGGCATGGAGCTCGGCCGTCTCGTGCTGGAAGCAACAGAAAAAGAGAGCGAGTTCAAACCGCTCTACAGCAGAGAAGAGCCTCTGACTGTGAAGATAGAGCGGATCGCAAAGGAGATCTACGGGGCCGACGGAGTCCATTACAGCAGGAAGGTAAAGCGGGAACTGAAGAAGTACGAGAAGCTCGGCTACGGGAATCTGGCCGTCTGCATGGCAAAGACACAGTCATCCCTATCGGACGACCCGCATCTCCTCGGAAGGCCGACGGGCTGGATAATGAGCATAACCGACATATCCATATCCGCAGGCGCCGGATTCATCGTCCCCATATCCGGAGAGATGAATGTCATGCCGGGCCTGCCGAAAAAACCGGCGGCCGAGGGAATGGACATAGACGAGGACGGCAACATAACGGGGCTGTTCTGAAAAACCTTTACCCCTCTATCCCCATCTCTTCTTTCTTTTTCCTCTCCCGTTTGCGCCTCTCTTCCTCCTCTTTCTTCTCCTTCTCCCTCAATTTATCCATCTTCTCCCGAATCGGGCAGTCATAGTCCGGTTCCGGGCACGGCTCCGTTCTGCAGGTCGGCCCCGCCTTCTCGAATATTACGGGTGCCACCTTCTTGACCTCGGTCATCATGCGGTTGGCCATCTCCCTTATCTCCCACTGGGCCCTCATGCATGTGCGTATCTTGAAGAAGCCGAGGAGTTCCCGGGCGTTCATGGTCACAACGATGTTCGTGGTGCAGGCATTGGGGAGAAGGTAGCGGGCATCTTCGTTGGGAATCCCCATATCCGCAAGCTCTCCGTAGGCCTTCCATATCTCATCCATCAGTTTCTCGTATCTTTCGAGCGCCTCGGGATTCTTCTCAATGGTCTTTGGGGTGACATAGGAGGCCTTCTTCATGGAGACATACCGCTGGCTCTGCTGAGAGTAGGAGGCGATTCTGTGCCTTACGAGCTGATGCGTCAGAGCGCGAGAAACCCCTTCTATGCTGAATGTGAAAACCGCATGTTCTATGACGGAATGATGGCCGCTGGCCACCACGCGCTTGATTATCCTCTCGGACTTCTCCGGGCTTATTTTCTCTATGATCCTGCTGGCTGACTGGCTGGAATAACAGGTGTTCGCGGCCACAGAGGCCAGCCTGTCCGGTTCCGGCGTGTAGGCTATCAACTCGACCTTCATGAGGAGGGGGATAGAGCGAGGGGATATATACCTTATCTCAAGGGAAAAGAGATATAAGAAGGAGGAGATTGTGTGATAGAAGGCCCGTAAAAGAAATTGGAAAAAAGGGGTAGTCAAACAGCGCACATGGGCCGATTGGTGTTGCGCTTTAGACTACCCCTGCACCTGTCCGATTTCCCCGTAAAAGAAATTGGAAAAAGGGGGGTAGTCAAACAGCGCACTTGGACCCATTGGTGTTGCGCTTTAGACTACCCCTGCATCTGCCCAGTTACCCCATGCAGGGGTAGTCAAGCATGGCCAACGGCGCAGGACTTAAGATCCTGTCCTTCAGAGGTTCGAGGGTTCGAATCCCTCCCCCTGCACTATTGCCCTAAATGAAGAAAACGATAATCTTAAATATTCTTCATAACTGTAGAGCTGATAAGAAGCAATTCTGGAGGTGAACCCATGTCTGCACCTGTCTCAACTAACAAACCTCTTCTCGAATTGGCCTCTCTTGAGGTCATTCGACAATATGAAAAAAAAACAGGAGAGCCCATTACGGGCCTGTACTTCAATAAACTAATGTCTCTAGTTTATGCAGAGCTACGGAATAGGTACAACATAAATATTGAACTTCCACATTGTTGGTATAGATATGGAGATGAAGTAGTACGCTACCTTATGCCAAACGCAATCAGATGGAATCACGAAACACCTCAATACACAACAGTCACATGGGTTGGCCAAGAACCGCTCACCCAGAGAGAAGAAAGAGAAATTATAAAAAGGGTAGTCAAGGAGACTATCAAAAAATATGAGCATAAAAGCAAAGAAGAGCTAGTTGATGATGTTTATTCTTCAGCCCCATTTACATTCCAAAGAAATTTTAGACAACTCCGGCTAAATATTGAAGGAATGGCAGTAGCTAGCGTTGGCATCTCAAATTTCAAAGAAGTACTGAGATCATCGCTAGAACAAACCATAGAATCGTTTCCAAAGAAAGAGTTCCCAAATGAAGTTTATGAACGTATAACAAACTATTACATGCTAATGAAAAAACTCTTAGAACTGCCGGAATTCAACGTCGAAATTGCTAAGGAACTTACAGAAGACATTTGGTTTTACTTCTCATATTATCTTAGAATACATAAAAAGTGCTATGAGAATATTCCCCGTAATGTCATTGAATATTGGAAGAGCCAACTAGAATTCCAAAAAAATAAGTTTGATAGGTTTTTCGCAGAGATTCTTCTTACGCTTAATTCAAAAAACATATTATTCGAAGGAGAACTCCAGGAGATTCTAGAAAAGAGAAAACAAGAAAAAAAAGAGGAACTGCAATTCATTGAAAACTTTTAAACGAACTAACTAAAAGACGGAGGCAGATGTTTGTGGGAAAAAATTGTTATAGATACATGCGCTCTCATAAACGACAAAAGTTTTTTTAAATGGCTAAATAGCTATAGAGGCTCTAAGATTCTACCACTTATTGCATACATAGAATATAGTATTGGCCAGAGAAGAAGAGGGAAAAACCAAGAAAAGATAGACTACTTAATAAAAAAAGTGGCGCAACTAGAGATTCCACAATTTACAACTAAAGAAGCAAGATACACAATTGAAATTGTTTCAGAGATCTTGGATGAAAGCCAAGGCTCAGATTTTAAGAAAAACTGGAGAGATACAATGATCGCCTCCCATGCATACTATGCCCCGACCCTGCTAGTCACAAATAATGTTTCAGATTTTAGTTTTCTTGAAAAACGTGTAGTGACTCCTGAAGAGATCAAAAAAAGATATCGTGATAGGATGTAAGTAAGCATAATCCAGTTACTTACCTCCCCAGACTCTTATGTGCCTTCCCGAGGTCTCCGGCGGCCTGCGCTCCCATCAATGATATCTCACCGGCCAGAACGGCCCCGCCTATTATCTCCGCCAGCTTCTTAGCGCTGTTCTCACCGGAGCAGCCCATTATGCTCAGGGCCTCCCTCTGCGTATCCA
>CAZKII010000007.1:0-31057 GCA_964552865.1 uncultured Thermoplasmata archaeon
GGTTTGAATCAATAGACGAGTTTGCAGAGTGGTATAATCATAGAATCCACGGATCGCTATGGCTCAAGATAGGAGAAAATCCTGACGAGGCTTTTCTCAGAAAAGCCCCGCAAGAGGCCTTATTAGGCCTCTTTATGGCACAAATGGAAAGGAGGAACGAGCATGGACATAGAAAAACGAAAAAATAACCGTACTCTACAGTGGATGGATGATAAGAGAACGCCTCCTCTAAGGCCCATACCATTTGCGGCCGGCTCTCTTGAGCATTACAAGGCTAATGAGAATAATTATCACATAGAAAAGCGCAAATGGATAAAGGCAACTTGCTGCCGCCGGGTTATAGTAAGCGACATACACAGAATTGCTGCAGTGGGCCGTGGCGTAGTCATCCGCAACGACAGAAACGGAAACATGCAAATAGTAATTATGACTCCATGTCTCTATATCTGTACTGAACTGACCTGATGAATTTGTTATCCCCTCCTTTTGCTCAAAAATAGTGCCTTCCATGGGATCATACTTAATTATAACCCGAGCCCCCTTTACCGGCAACCCACTATCCTTGTCAAGGACCGTAACCAATACTGTTACTCTATCTCCTGTTTTGGGGTTGTCAGGTATAAAGCTTATATTCAGGTTCATGCCGTGCGGATAAACCAGTAGGGGAAGGGTCATGTAGCCATCTTCATAGCCCGTCTTATTAGCTGTAATTTCGACAAGAAAAACGCCGCTGCTCGGAGCAACCGGATACCTCATTAGCACATCACACCTGCCAGAGAGGTCAGTCGTCTTTCTCTCCAAAAACACGGAACCTCCCGATTGATCCATTATTTTTACTGTGATGCTCGCATTGGATAGAGGAGGCTCTGCGTAGCTACCTACGGTCATATTAAGGGCTATGCCTTTATTCGCTATGTCAGAGTGAGAGACAGATGGAGCCCATCCACTGTATAGGGATATTTCCGCTACTTTAATATCCGGAGGATACACGGTAATAGAGAAATCGGAAGGCGGGTAATACCAATCGGGAGCGGACATATCTCCTTCGACCATGTTTATGGCCGGACTAAATACGACCTTTACGGGATTATCTCCCTCGCCAAGATCAAGATATGCATCAAATCTAAACCTCGCAATCCCGTTTGCATCGGTATTTACTATGCTCTTCTCCACGCTACCGTTTGAGCAAGTGAGTCTTACCTCTCTATCAACTACCGCTTTCTCATTCTGGGTGACTCTTACATATAATAAGGCTGTATATCCAGTGTTTACCACCTGCTGACCGGTAATGGTAACGGAGTAGTTGCTAGGGTCTTTTATTTCTGTATCGGGAGAAGAGCCAGTTATAGGAGGAGTAAAGAACAGGGACACAAGTACTATTACCAGAGAAATTACCAAAAACAACTGTCTCATACCATCTGGGCGTTTATTTCTCATATTTCCCCACCTCCGGACTCTCTTCCTGTTTCTTATGCAGGGGGCTCTTCCCAACAACTTTCATCTCACCGAGATGTTTGAAGTATTTCTTCTTGTACCTCTCCTTTCTCTCAATTTTTTCAAAAAAGGTATGAACAAACGCGGCAATAATCACAGAAAAGAATATGATATTTGCCGGAAGAAGTGGTAACATTATAAAGAGAAGTAGCGGCGGCTCTCCGCCCGGGTCAGTCACAGCGCGAGAAGCCATTATGAAGGGGCCTATCATAAATGCAGAAGCAAAGAAACCTGTGATAGCGATAACCCCAACTCTCAGATCCTCTTCGGCATATCTCGCATGAACAACTCCTATCAGGATAAACGCGGGAAGCGAAAGAGCCGTGGCCATCGAGAGATATTCCTCCACTTCAAATCGAAAGAGAAAGAAGAACAGGGGAAGTAGCATAGCACAGTAGATGGCAAGACCTACAAAAAGAGATGCCAGCGGCCCCAGTTCTACAAGAGCTGGCCGCCTGACGTGGTTCCTTTTCAGAAGCAGAATGCCGGTAGCGAGAGCGATTGAAATCACAAGCATGGAAATATCCACGACTATTCGGGGAAATGCCCCACTCATCGACACTTCCCCGAGAAGGGGATTACAGATGATTATAAGGTCCTGAAACAGATAAAGAAGGCCGCCCATCAGCCCGGAAATGATGCCGACCTTTACGATGTTCGAGCGAGTGCTTATCTGTGCCCTTCTCTGGACCATGCCCACAATCAACACCAGCAGAATCACAAGAATGACGGATTCGTACATCCTGTCGTAGTCCGTTCCCATTCTGAACATGAATGTGAAAACAAGATACAGCACCGCAATACCGTACACCCCCAAGGCGAATTTTATGGAATCGCGCTCCTCCTGACTCAGAAATGCCTTTCTCCTCATCGGCTTATAAACACTTTGCCGCTATATAACAGTTCGCACGATTGATTTCCCTATCGTCCCGGAGAAATCATTAAGTACTCTCCCATCATGTTCCAATCATGGATCTGCTGACAGCCCTTGTTCTCGGCATTGTACAGGGGGTTACCGAATGGCTCCCCATCAGCAGTTCCGCTCATCTCGTCATATTCCAGCACATACTCGGAGTTCAGGAAAATCCCGTGCTTTTCGACGCGGTGGTCCATCTCGGCACGCTTTTCGCGGTCCTGCTGGCCACCCGTGAGTTCGTGTGGAGGATATTCAAAGCGTCTATTCTCGCGCTCGAGGGCAACCCGCTGGAGAACATGAAGAAGGACGGGGATGCCAGAACCGGATTCGGTGCCGTGCTTGCAACGATTCCCATAGTCGTCGTCGGCCTTCTCCTTCAATCCCATATCGAGGCCGCCTTTTCGTCCCTATGGATCGTGGCCGTAACCCTGCCGATAACCGGCATCGTTCTCTTCTCGGTGAAGGGGAGGATGGGAGAGAAGAAGGAGCCCACCATACGATCGGCCGTCCTGATAGGCATCGCCCAGATATTCGCCCTGATCCCCGGCATATCCAGGTCGGGCACAACCATCGTTGCAGGGATACACACAGGGCTGGAAAGGGACTCCGCCGCCCGTTTCTCGTTCCTCATGGCCATTCTTGCCATTGCAGGGGCAGGCACGCTGGAATTGTACAAGGCGATACACGGAAACGCTGATATGGATATGCTCTCCCTGACAGCCGGTTTCCTCTCATCCCTCATCGTGGGCTACATATCCGTGAAGGCCCTGCTCAAAATCATCGTCACAGAGAAATTCCACTACTTCGCCTATTACTGCTGGGTCGTTGGGGCCGCACTGATAATATACCTGCTCGCCGCCTGATCACTCCAGATAGACGCCCACTCTCCACGGGAGCGCCGCCCTCGATTTTCCGGCAGGATCGTATATGCCCTCGTCCCCTTCCCTGAACACCAGAACCTCCGGGCCAATCTCCTTCTTCATGTATTCGGAATTGGCCGAGAGGAATTCCCCCGCCCGTTTCAGGAACGGAAGCCTTTTTCGGAGGTCCGGCCTCTTTCTCAACTCTCCCGCAAGGTTCTTCACGAAGTTCTGCACCGCCTTCCCCTGTTTCCTTATATCGGGGTCCTGCATGGCCGTTTTCAGTATGGCGCCTATCTCGGGTTTTTCCATGGAGAGAGCGATATCCGTTACCTTCCACTTCCAGTCCGCCGCTGTGTATATTACGGCCTTCTTGGGCTCCGTGCCGGTCACCCTGATGATCTCCCTTATGTCGTCCATTGTCCCGTCTATGAACGATTCCAGCTCCAGTGCCTCCTCGGAAATCCGCGCGCGGTCCGGCTCGGGGAAACTCTCGACGGATACGAAAGTATCGTGGCCGAGGTCGTGCCATATCTCCTCAGCAAGATGGGGCGTTACCGGGGCCATTGACCTGACCCAGATATTCAGGACCTCCTGCGCTGTCCTCCTGCTGCGGCCCCCTCTCTGCATGTACCTGCGGATGTCGTTCATCATCTCGAAATAGACGATGGTGCTCATCCCCCTCATGTCGAAGGCGTCCATCATCTTTTCTATGTTCTCAAGGTGCAGGTTGAATCTCGATATGAGCCAGCGGTCTATCTCCTCCTCGTCATCGGCATCTCCGTAGCTCATCAGCTCCTGCGCAAGGCCCCATATCCGCGCAAGCCGGCTCCTGTAGTTCAGAGCGGCCTTTTCGTCCCATTCCACATCAACGAACGGCGAGGCTATGTGCGAGTAGTAGAGGCGCATGGCATCTATGCCGAACCTTTCGGCGGCGTCCGGTATCGGCTGCGCCCCCCCCTTGGACTTGGATATCTTTCCCCCCTTCATGGTGAGGTACCAGTGAACGAGGATTCCGAGGGGCCAGTCCTTCTCATCCAGAATGGCCACATGGTTCATGAGGAAGACAGGGAAATGAACGGTCATGTGCTCCTTCCCCCCGAGGTTGATGTCCAGAGGGTACCAGTACTCGAAGTCCGAGCGGATTCTCTCCACCGTTTCCCGGGGGATTCCCGTGGATTTCTCCACCTGTTCCGCACTTCCCCTCCCGAGGTAGATGTGGTCGAAGAACTCCTCGGTCATCTGCTCCGGCGTTATGCTCCCGTCGTTGGCGTACTTGGAAACCACATAGTAGGCGGGATAGAGCGTGGAATCGGAGATGGCCTCTATGATCCATTTCTTATCGAGGGGAAACGGCGTTCCCACCCATCTGCCCATCCTGACGCACGCCCTCTCCTTGAACCAGTCCAGAATGTCGATTATGTTGTTGGCATAGTCCTGCGGGAGTATGTTCATCCTCCGGGCATGGGCCTTGCTCTTCTCGGTGAGCTCGGGGTCGGCGTAGTTTATGAACCACTGGTCCGGTATCTTCTTCACCACCACCGGGGCGCCGCACCTGCACACCACTTCCTCGGAGAAGTCGTACATTATGTCGGCCTCACCCTCTTCGATCATACGACGCTTAATCTCCTCCTTGGCCTGTTCCACCGGCATCCCTGCATAATCGCCGCAGTTATCGTTCATCCTCCCGGAATGGAATCCGGCGCTGTATATCTCCTTCTTGGCCTCGTCGAGCTTCGGGTCGTGCTGGTTCTCTATGCCCAGTTTCTCGCATATCTCCACGGCAGGGGTCGGCCCCCAGCCCTTCGTATCGATGATGGGGATGACCTCTATTCTCTTTACGGCTTCGGGGTCAAGGCCGTACTTCCTGCACAGTTCGGGGTCGTTCTGAAGGTCGTGCAGGCCCATCCAGTCCGCAGGAGCATCCGATGGAACGCTGGTGACAAGGCCGGTCCCCACATTTGGGTCGCAGAATTCCGAGGGGAGGATGGGAATCTCCCTGTGTATCATGGGAGCGACGCAGCTCTTCCCCACAAGCTCTCTGCCCGGAATCTCTCCAAGAATCTCCACGCCGTCCTTCTGATACTTCAGCTTCTCGGCCGCTTCCCTGCTTATAATCCAGACCTCATCCCCGACCTTCGCCCGCACATAGTTTATCTCCGGGTCTATCCAGAAATTGGTCTGGCCGAAGACCGTTTCCGGCCGAAGTGTCGCGGCCACGAGGTATTCGTTGTCATGGCCGTCGTCGAGGTCTATTTTGAACTTCAAAAGGGTGTACTCGTACTTCTCCGCATTGCCCCCTTTCGACAGGTCGGTTTCCGATGCGTCAACAGCCACGGGGCCGCACCTCACGCAGAACGGGGCGTAATAGGGCTTTTTGATAAGGAGGCCATTTTCGTGGAGCTTCAGGAACTGCCACTCTATGAATCTTTGATAGTCCGGGTTCGCGGTGCAGGTGAACCTGCGCCAGTCCGAAAGGAAGCCGAACTTCTTCCAGTACTCGTTCATATAGACATCGTTGAAGAATCTTATAACCTCCATCGGGTCCTTCAGCCGTTCAATCTCCTTGTCCGAGCAGCCGTTGGCCTTCAGGTATTCTATCTGAACCGGGTCCCCTCTCTCCACCTTGCTGGCGAACGCGTAGGCCAGATTCCCAGTTGCATGGCTCCCCACCGGAAAGAGGACATTGTACCCCTGCATCCTTCGGAATCTGGTGAGGACATCGGTATATGTGTAGCCCCTCATGTGGCCTATGTGGAGGTAGCCAGAAACCCCGGGGTACGCGAATATCATGAAGAATTTCTCTTTCTCCGGGTCTGGCTCCGCCTCGTAGATACGGGAATCCAGCCAGGCCTTCTGCCACTTCTCTTCTATTTCCGATGGGGTGTACTCTTTCATGCTATCGGAGGGAGAAGGGGGCGGGGGATATATTATTTATCCTCACAGCACCTCGAAGAAATCCTTCTTCGGAGGAGATGCTTATTTCAGTCGCCCACCACAGAATGGACAGGTTATCCATTCGGCATCAATAGGCTTCCCACAGAGTGGACACATGCTTGAGTGGGATTGAGTCGATGGAGTAGGAGCGACCGGCATAATTGTTGCAGAGCAAAAGGGACATGTTCCCCACCCCTCTTCTATTCGTTTTCCACAATTGGGGCAGACATTGGAGGTCACATATCCTAGCGGCGGAACTGACGCAGGAGGTGGCGGAGGTTGTTGTATCCCTTGAGGGAAAGATGTGAATTGCTGTTGCTCCGCCGGTCGCTGGTAGTAGTGTCCTGTTTCTGGTGGTTGCCCCAAACTTTGGCTTCCTTTGCTCCCTCGCTTTCTTGAGATGACAAAGAGTGCTATCACAATCACAACGAGCACAAGTATTATCAGAATCCATGGGGAGGAAGGGGCAGTTGACCCTGCTTCTGCACTGGCAATATCTTGTACCCCTTCACTGAGGTCATTTGTTGTAGCATGAAGGTACCAACCCGGTGGAGTCGAAAAAGCACTTTTGGGGAATCTAACAGTTAACTCGTTTCCATTCCTGGAAAAAGTAGCAGAATCAATTCTTGAATATGAGCCATCATTATGGAAGTAAAATACATTTTGCTGTACTGAACAGTAACCGATGCCTAATCCATATATGTTTGAACTATCTCCATACTGAAAAAGTACAGTGATTCCATATGTTACATCGTCCCTATAAACCAAATCTCCAGCACATCTGAGCGTAATTACAATGTCGCCACCAGATTCTCTGCTCTCCAAATAAGTGATATCGATATATGAATACCCACCGACTTCGCTATATCCATACATTACATCCCCAGTCGGATCACTGCCGCTCACATTATAGTTCACCGCTAATGCAATTGATGGGAATATAATGATGCAGACAATCATCATAGCAAAAAGCGAGTTTAAGATCCTATTTATGTGTTTCATAGTCTCCCCCCGCAAAACGGACATGCTTGCCATTCGCTATTTACCGCTTTTCCACAGTGTGGACACACCCCAACGGATGAAGATTGAGGCTGCTGCGGTTGTGAAACATATTGTCTGCTTTGCTCCGGCGGCGGAGGTGGCGGAGGATAATTTTGAGGACTTGCATATGGTTGTTCAGGGGCAATTTCCTGCTTCTTTCCCCCAGAAACGAGCGAAGCAATTACAATGACTGCAATTATTGCTATCAAACCAATCCAAAAAAATGGCGAGGACGAAAGAGCGCCAAGTCCACCTCCCCCATCACTACCTGTATTATCAACATTTGTATCATTAGTTGGAGGACTAGAACCGCCTGTGACAACTACTGTAAGAGAGGGAGACCATTCTGATTCAACACCATTTTCATCAATCGCTTTGACTCTGATACTGTAGGTTCCAGAATACTCATAGGTATGATAAACTCCAACATCAAAACCACCCGCTGTATATTCCGAATCAGCCCACATGAGTTCAGGAGGATAATACGATGTGGAACCATCACCCCAATCGAATAGATATTTTATGTTGTCGCCATCTGGATCTGTGGTTTGGGTTTCGTAATAGTATGGCTTACCTGCTGAAATTGAGGTTTCGCCAGATGGGGTAGTAGGGATATTTGGAGGCAGGGATGCAGAGAGAGTCTGAGAAGAAATTGCATATAAATTACCATCATCTGATCCTATATAAACAGTTCCGTCGGAGCCTATGGCTGGAGACGAACTTATGTCATCATTAGTTTTATACTTCCATTTCAGGGCTCCATCACTATTTATGGCATATATATTGTTATCGTCAGACCCAACATAAATAGTGCCTTCTGAAGTAACGGCAGGGCTAGAATATAAGCAAAAAATTGGGTAACTCCATTTTAATGTCCCGTCAGATATGGCGTACAAATTCCCACTCTGAGACCCAACATAGATAACATCTTGCGAGTCAATAGCGGGACTCGAACCGTAAATGGCACCTTCCGTATTATATTTCCATTTCAAGGTCCCATCACTGTTTATGGCATAGAGATGCTGGTCTTTGGAGCCAATGTATATAGTACCATCGCTTCCTATTGTAGGGCTCGAGTAGATTTCTCCTCCAGTCTCAAACTTCCATTTCAGGGTCCCATCACTATTTATGGCATATAAATTATTGTCATCAGAGCCAAGATATATCGTACCATCCCTCCCGATAGCAGGAGAAGATTCAGATCCGCCCCCAAGAACATAAAACCACTTAAAAGTACCATCTGAGTTCAAAGAATATAAAGAACCTGCAAGCGAGGAACAATATACCGAACCATCTGAGGCAATAACAGGACTAGAAATCACCTCCGCCCCCTCAAAATTCCATTTCAATGTACCATCCTTACTGATAGCCCACAGGCCATCCCCGTTACCGATATATATCGTGCCATCAGCCCCTATTGCAGGACTACTCAAGCTAACACTTCTTCCGAGTGTATACTTCCATTTTAATGTTCCATCCATATCTATTGCATAAAGGTTGCCATCCCAAGAACCAACATATATAGCATCAACTCCAATAGATGGGCTAGAGTATACTTTACCCGTAGTCTCAAATTTCCACTTCAACGTTCCATCATTCCCGCTCATATCATACGGGCTTAACCCCGTGTGCCTTGCGTTCCCATGAAAACACGGCCATGCGCTATCCGCCAGCCCTGCGGCCTGCGCATTCTCCGAAGCTATGCTTACCACTCCCACAAACGCCCCGATGAGCATCAGGGCAACCATGAATATGCTGATTGCTTTCTTCATGTTCTTCCCTCCGTATTCAGACGAGTCTATGGAAGGCTAAGGACAGGATGTTACTTAAATGTTATGGGAAACAAACTATCTTTATCTCGAAGTCTCGAAGTTTGCGCTTGAAGTGCATACTTCCTGCGTAAAGTTTGCAGTTATAGTGCATACATTCCGTGTTCTCTCACAGCACCTCGAAGAAATCCTTTTTCGGGGACGATATGACCTCGCAGCCGTCAGCCGTAACCACTATGTCGTCCTCTATCCTGACCCCGCCGAATCCGGGAACATATACGCCCGGCTCCACCGTCATGACCATGTTCTTCTCCACGATCATGTCGTTCGCAGGGGAAAATCCCACGCTGTCGTGGGTGGCCAGCCCGAGGCCGTGCCCCAGGCTGTGTATGAACCTGCCTTTGTACGGGCTTTTATCGATTATCCCGGCTGCGATGTTGTGTATGTCCTTTGCATTCACACCGGCATGAATGGCGTCGATGGCCGATAACTGCGCGTCCAGAACCACCTCGTACATGCGCTTCTGCTCCTCGGTGGCCCTGCCGATGACGATGGTCCGGGTTATGTCGGAATTATACTTCCTGTATCTGGCACCGTAGTCGTAGAGGAAGAAGTCACCCTCCTGAATCGTTCTGGTGCCCGAAGTATAGTGCGGCTCCGCAGTGTTCGGGCCACTTGATGAGATGGTTTCAAAGGCCGGGCCGGTGGCCCCTCTCCTCTGCATCTGATAGACTATCTCCGCAGCGACCTCGTACTCCTTCATGCCGGGCTTTACGAAATCGCGGATATGGTCGCCCACCTCGCTGGCAATCCGTGCGGCCTTCCGCATTATCTCCAGCTCCTCGCTGTCCTTTATCATCCTCGCCTTATCTATGGCCTTACCTATGTCGATGTACTCGGCATCCGGGTTGAACTCCTTTATGGAATTGAGGGCGCCGACAGTGAGGGCCGAGGCGTTTATCCCTATCTTCTTCGCCCCTTTGAGCCGGGACTGAAGCATCTCCTTCCTCTCCGCACCTGTGGAAAAGACGGAGACCGGAAGCGTGGCCCTGCTGGCGCTCTGCTCCTCGAGAACCGATGTGAGTATCTCGCCGCGGCCGTCTGGGTACATAAAGAGATAGGAGCCCTCGAAGAGCCCGTTATATAGACCAGTGGCGTAGAAGAAGGACAGGTCTATCATGGGCTCGGCCCCGTTGTGTATGAGTATGAAGTCTATTTCGCTCTCTATGTTCTCGTATATTCTGGGGATTCTGTTCATGGCAATCGGGGAGAGATGGGAGGGGGCGGTATAAATGTTTTGGCGAAAAGAAAGGGGTCTTACAATCAGCAAAATCTTTATTTATGAAAAAAAGATAAGGAGTAGGAGACTTAGCATGATTGATAAACTTGGGAAATTGGAAAAAGTAGATTTGAGAAAGTTATGGAAGGATGAGGCAAGAGACTTCACCCCCTGGCTAGCAACCGAAGAAAACATAGAGTTACTCGGTGAAACTCTAGGGATTGGAATCGAGGTTGAGGGAACGGAAGTTTCTGTGGGCATTTTCAAAGTGGACATACTTGCAAGAGAAATCAGCAGTAATAGAGTCATTATCATAGAGAACCAACTCGAAAAAACAGATCATGACCACCTCGGAAAGATAATCACATACGCCAGCGGACTGGACGCAGAAATCGTGGTATGGATTTCGAGAAAGATTACCGAAGAGCATCGCAAGGCCATAGATTGGCTTAATGACATCACGGGAGAAGACATCGCCTTCTTTGGATTGGAGATTGAATTATGGAAAATCAATGAGTCGCCACCCGCTCCTAAATTCAATATTGTTTGCAGCCCTAACGAATGGGCAAAAATGGCAAAAAAGTCCTCAACGACCGGAAAAGTAACGGAAGGTAACATGCTGAAACAAGCCTTCTGGACATCTTTTAATGAATTTATGGAAGAAAAGGGTACATTCTTAAAGCTCAGAAAACCGCTCCCTCAGAGCTGGTACTCACTGGCAGTAGGGAGGTCTAATTTCGAAATATATCTGACCGTAAGAACTTTGAAACCAAGAATAGGTTGCGAACTATATCTATCTGGGGAACAGGCGAAGAAAGCCTTTCACACTCTTATCAAACAGAAAGAAGAAATAGAGCGTGAAATGGGAGAAAAACTGGATTGGCAGGAGCTTCCAGAGGCGAGAGATTGTAGAATTGCTTTATACAATTTGGGAGCAGATGTCGAAAAAAGAGAGGAATGGAACGATTACTTTGAGTGGTTAGGAGGGAAAGCTGAGAAATTCCATAAGGTCTTTTCCAAAAGGGTTAAGGATTTAGATATATGAAAAACTTGTACATCCCCCCCTACCGCTTATACACCTTCCCCCTGTGCCCCACCCTAAGAACGAGAATACAATCACCGCCTGTTCTGGTGTATATCACCCGGTACGCACCGATACGATAGCTGTAAAGCCCTTTGAAATTCCCCGTAAGGGCCTTTCCAATATCCGGGTTCTCCGCTAGTTCGCCCTCTATAGCATCCATGATCCTCGCGGCCGTCTTCTTGTCCAGATTCTTCAGGTCCCTGAAAACAGAGGATTTGTATCTGACCTTACAGCCCAAGCTTCTCCCTCATCTCGTCAGAAGATATGATCTCGTCGTCCTTGTCGTTCAGCCTCTCCAGCGCAATCAAGTAGTCCGAGTACTCCTCGAGATATGCCTCCAGCGCCTTCTTTACGAGGTATGTTTTGGGCCTATCAATTCTCTTTGAGATTGTTTCAAGGTCATCGGCAATCTCATCCGGTATCCTTACTGAAAGTGTGGTTGACATTGTATCACATGTAATACAATGCATTACTAGTATATCAAACTATCGGTCTTCGCGATTCCAGACCTGCGGAATTTCTCTAAGGAGTCCTCCAGCCTTCTATCCTTGCTATTTCTCGCGCCTCATAAGCCACTTCCACAGCGGAGTATATACCAGCTTATTCCCCTTGTAATCCTCAGTGCCCTCGTAGTCCCATGTGATTATCCTCAGATTTTTGCATCTCAGGGCCGCAGATGCCCTGATGATTCCCTCCTTTTCCCTGTTATCCACCTCATCGCTAGAGGAGGCATATGTGACCTGAACTATCTCGGCCACTGAATCGCCTCTCTTCACAACGAAATCGGCCTCCCTCCCCTGATGGTCCTTCCAGTAGTATATCTCCTCGTTCCCAAAGGAATAACTGCTCCTCCTCAGAAGTTCTATGAACACGAGATTCTCCATGAGTTTGCCCCTGTTCTCGCTGCTTTTGAAGGAGACAGCATTTATGAGCCCGGTATCTATGGCATATACCTTTTTTGGTGCGCGGATCTGCTCCTTGAGTTTGAAGGAGAAGCGCTGCACCGGGAATATCAGGTAGGCGCTAGACAGGTAGTCCACATACCTGCTTACGGTATGGCTGTCACTCAGGCCGATGCTGTTCCCGAGCTTGTTGTAGGTGAACTCCCCTGAAAAACTGGATATGAGATATCTGCTCATATCCTTCAGTTCCCTGCTCTTTTTCACCTCGTACCTCCTGAGCACATCGCTGTCGATTATGTTCTGGTAGATGTTCTGAAGCATCCTCTTTCCGAAAAGGTGAACCTCTGGAAAGCCGCCGACCTCCAGATACACCTCCAGCTCTTTTTTCACCCGGGCCACCTCCTTTGAGGAGTATTGCCACTCCTCGCTCAGCTTCACATCCCTGATTCTGAGATGCTCGGAGAAGTCAAAGGGGAAGAGCTGAACATCCATATATCTGCCAGTAAGATATGTTGCCAGTTCCCCCGACAGCATATGCGAATTGCTCCCAGTTATAACTATTTTTTTACCTGTTCTGAGGCGGCTCAAAAACCTTTCCCAGTTTTCAACCTCCTGTATCTCATCGAACACCAGATATTCCACATCCCCGTAGAGCTCGTAGAAGGCCTGCATCAATCCCTCAAAATCCGCACTCTCGAAACCGGAAAGCCTCTCGTCGAAGAAATTCACATAGGCATAAGCCTCCCCCTGCATGAGCATCCATGAGAAGAGGGACTTCCCGCTGCGCCTGACCCCGAGTATGGCCAGAATGTTCGGGTGAGATATAAATCCCTTCAGTCGAGCAGTGTCAATACTGCGCTCTATTATCCTCTCCCTTGTGAGCATGTCCTCCATTTCCTCACGCTGGCTTACTATGACTCTTTTCAGATGATCGATGTTCATTGTGGAACATAACAACACACATCTATTTAAAGTTTGTTGTTTCAAACAACATACATTTGATTTTTAAGCCAGCCTCACCCTCACGCTCCCGCTGTCCCTGTGCCACTCCTTCTCCATTTTTTCCACCACCAGTCTCTTCTCAAAATGCGGCGCGTTCGGCACCAGAGTCTCGAACTCGCCCCCTTCTCCCGCTGGGCTTATGCCGTACCTCTCCTTCAGAGCCAGCAATTCCTCGAAGGCCTCTTTATCCAGAATCCTGCCGAGCCATCTTTCGTCGAGGCCGTAGGCATACACACCCACCACCATTATTTCGAAACCCGCGTCTATCATATCCTTCACCAGCATGGCGTGGTCCTTCCTCCAGAGCGGCGAGAACACCCTCAGGTTCAGGTCGTGGCACACCCTGTTTATCCTGCTCCACTGATAGTCCGACGCTATCGCCCCTGTAAGCACGCCGTCTATTCCCGGTATGGAGAGAGCGGCCTTCAGGTCCTCCAGTTCTTCCTCCTTCTCCCCTGCGGTCTCGTGCTTTATCAGAGGGATGTTCATGGCATCGGCCAGCGCATCCACCAGATGGATGTTCGGAACATGGAACATGTACGACTCCTGCGACTTAGAGACGAGGGTTACAAGGTGGGTTATCTCCCAGCCGTACTGCTGCGCTATGTAGATTGCGAATGCGGAGTCCTTCCCACCGGAGAACAGAGCGGCCAGTCTCACGCCCGGCAATACCGGAGCGGCTATAAATCGTTTTGCAAAGTACTTTCACTCACCCCCGACAGATATCGTTATAAACCCCCTGCGGAATGAGGATGCGGTGATTACACCATGACGACAGAAGAAGTAGAACTTGAACAGTTGCCCGGAGTAGGACCTGCAACTGCCGAAAAATTGAGAGACGCAGGATTCACGGACCTCATGGCCATAGCCGTGGAATCCCCGAAGAACCTGGCCGAACTGGCTGAGATCGGAGAGAACATCGCGGCAAAGGTCATCAACGCCGCAAAGAAGGCCGCCAATGTCGGCGACTTCGAGGTGGGGACCGAGATCCTTGAGAGAAGAAAGAGCATAATGAAGCTGACCAGCGGCTCAAAGGCCCTGGACGACCTGATGGGAGGGGGCTTCGAGACCCAGGCCATAGTGGAGTTCTTCGGAGAATTCGGCTCGGGGAAGACCCAGCTGGCTCATCAACTGGCGGTGAACACAAGCCTTCCGGTGGAGGACGGCGGTATGGATGCCCACACCATCATCATAGATACGGAGAACACCTTCCGCCCGGAGAGGATAATCCAGATGGCCGAGGCGCTCGGGAAGGACCCGGAGGAGGTGCTCTCCAAGATACATGTGGCCAGAGCGTTCAATTCCAACCATCAGATGCTTCTGGTGGATAAGGCCATGGAGATCGCAAAGGAGTACAAAGTCGGCCTGCTGATAGTCGATTCCCTCACGGCACACTTCCGCGCGGAGTATGTGGGCAGGGGTGCGCTGGCCGAGAGGCAGCAGCTCCTGAACAAGCACATGCACGACCTGCTGAGGTTCGGGGACCTGAACAATGCGGTTGTAGCCGTGACCAATCAGGTTTCCGCCAAGCCCGACGCGTTCTTCGGCGACCCCACGAGACCGATAGGCGGGCACATCGTGGGCCATGCGGCCACATTCAGGATATACCTGAGAAAAAGTAAAGGGGGAAAGAGGATCGCAAGGCTCATCGATTCCCCGAACCTGCCGGAGGCCGAAGCGGTCTTCATGGTAAAGGAAGGCGGAATCGGGGACTAAATCCTCCGAAGAAGGGAAAGAGGCCCGAGCGGCATTATCTCATCCCCTGCCATTGCGAATATGTCGGCCCCTTTCAGCCTCTCCTCCGTCACCAGCGGGGAGAGGTAACTTCTCCGCTCGGTGTTGAGAATATCGCCCCCCAGGGAAAAACGGCTCATGGCAGGCAGAACGACGAGGGACGGAGAGACAAGAAAGCAGGAGACCCGTGCCAGCGGTCCGACCGCACTCTTTATCCTCACCGTGGGGTGCTCGTGCCCGATTACAACCCTTTTATCTGTTTCTACATGCCTGTGGCCGTGTGTGAGGAGCAATCCCTCGACCTCCACGGAGTCCAGAAGGGATAGCCCGTGTTTTCCCGCAATGGTGGCCAGATAATTGTCGTGGTTCCCTCTGATAAGGGTCAGTTCGGCCCTCTCCTTCAGCCATTCCATGAAAAAGGAGACCTCGTTCCACTCGTCCCTGAGGTTCCGGCTGAACTCGTGCTTCATATCCCCGTTCACTACCACCCTATCCGGAGAGTAGCGCTCGAAAAGAGAGGAGAGTTTCTTCAGAAGGTAGGGCTTCTGCACGCTGGGAAAGGCCGCACCGTCCAGTCTGGCAACTCCTTCGAACCCTATGTGGAGGTCGGATATGACCGCCGTCCTCTCGCTGCCGTTTATTATGAGGGCGCCGAGCGATGTCAGGGTCAGGTTTCCCACGGTTATTTCGCGCACGGGCCGGTATCGCCGCCCCCTTATTTACCTTTACCACAGCCAGAGGACAACGATAAGAATCAGGGCGAAGAGGAAGAAAAAGACCCCGCTCAAAAAGGCACACGCATAGAGGTCGGTCTCCGCCAGATAGAGCTTGTCCAGCGCTCTTCTCAACTCCTTGCCGGTCCCCTTCTCGCTCATCATGGTGATGGAAAGGGTCTTTGCATAGTCAACGGATGTAGGCCTCGTCCCTCTGGCCAGACCCATCGCCCCTGTGAACACCGCAAGGACAAAATAGAGGAATACCAGAAACTCAACTTTATCGCGGAGGCTTCCGCTAGCAAAGAGCGATAAAGCTGTAACAGGGATTCCCAGCAGAGCGGTAAGGGCCGCACCGCAGCGGACGGCGGCCCGAAGGTATGGATAGGACTTTTTCTCCTCCGTCTTCTCACCCCCAGATAACCGAAACGACCACCCCTTCCAGTATCATGAAAATACCGGCAACGAAGAGGCAGGCCATCGGCTCCGCATCTGTTCCACTGCGTACGATTTTATTGAATATCCTGACCCCCGTTCCCGTCTTCCCAGAATAGAGATACAGCATCGGACTGGATGTTTTATAAGCCACAACCGGAGAGGGGATTGTGGATGCATAAAGCCCTCCAAGGGAAAGGATCGCCCCTACAAGGATCAGTAAGGAAGAGAAGGTTTTTGCGAAAAAGAGCGAAAGTGCCACCTCTCCACTGGATTGAAGGATAAGGAAGGTTATAACGGCGAATATGGCAGATAGGACTGCAGCTGTACCCATCCCGCACTTGAGCAGACTTCTGAGGTATGGATAAGATTTCTTTTCATCCATGAGCATGAATGTCATAAGAGATATATAAAGTTTTTCATCCGAGCCGTCGAATAAGCAGGGGGCAATAGATGAGAAGCAGGGGCAAAGGTTTATTTATTCCGCCGGATATTGTATGCCGTGTTAGAGGTTCAATCGGTATGGCCAAGGAAGGACCCGACCGTTCCATGCACATATTCCGTCCTTGTTATCCTGCTTGCCCCCATCCTGATCATGGTCTCCTACTTCTGGAACTCCCTTTCAGAGGAGTGTCTCCTGATGCTGAGTCCCGCCATACTAATATTCCTGATCCTGCTGGCTATCAGTGCGGGAGGGGCAAAAAAGAAGACCGTGGAAATAGACGAGGATAAAATATCGCTGAAACAGGAAAATACGGCCAGTGGAGAAAGCACGGCTGCTGAACCAAAAAGTACGGAGATCCAGTTCTCTTCGATTAAGGAGGTTGAGTCCGATCTGGTAAGGGTCGAGTCGTGTGTGAGAACAGCGGTTGCTCATCTTCTAATAAGCGCAAGGGACGGAAAGACGATAGAGCTCCGTAGCGACGAGTTCAGTCCGGAATCCCTGAACCTCATATTCCACAAACTCTCCGCAAAGAGCGAGGAGTACGGCTACCGGGTGAACAGAAGGGTGGATTTCCATGCGGCCTTCTACATCTGCGAACCCCACACGGCGGACGACGCACCGCATATGCCTACTCCCTCGGAATATACGCCCACCGTGGTTCTGGACAACCGGCAGCGGATCCTTGAAAGGAAGGTCGTTGACATCTTCTCCGGGATCTTCCTTCTCCTTCTTCCCCTCATATTCCACTCCAGCCCTCTGTTTTCAGCGGCTTATATCCTCGTTTACTTCTCCTACATCGGCTTCCTCAGCCGAAACTCTCCGTACCTCCCCATTAAAGAGGTCTATTTCTTCGACAGCACCGGTTTCCGGGCGTACGCAGGGAATACCGAAATATATCGGGTCTCGTGGGAATCCGTCACCTCCGTGTCCACGATACACCTCCCATTCGGCGCCGTGGTTGTGGATGCGGGCAAGGAGCGGCTGCTCGTAAGGAACAGGGTGGGAGGCCTCAGTAAAGGAGCCCTGAAGGACCTCCTGTACAACATGGCCGTCCACAGCAAGGGCCACGGTGTGGAGGTCAAAGACCATCTCGGATGGCTATCCTCCGTCCGGCCGGGAAAGGAACATAAGGAGAAGAGAGAGTTCAAGGCAACCTTACCGCAGACCGTGGACGGAAACGAGTTCGGCGAGGCGCAGGACATGCAGCCCTACAGAAAGGTCTGAACGCCTTTTTCCAGTGAAAAGATTTAATATGCAATCCCATACACCACGCGGTGATACCATGAAGAAAGACCTCATTTCCATGCTGGACATAAAGGACGACATACACGAACTCCTTGACCTGGCCATGAAGTTGAAGAAAGAGAAGAAGCAGAGCATGATAGGCGAGCCCCTGAAGAACAAGAGTCTCGGCATGATATTCGAGAAGCCGAGCACACGGACCAGAATCTCGTTCGAGGTTGGGATGACCCAGCTGGGCGGCCACGCCCTCTATCTCAGCCCCAGAGATCTGCAGATGGGGAGGGGGGAGACGATAGCGGACACCGCGAGGGTTCTCAGCAGGTTCGTGGACGCCATAATGTACAGGGCATTCAGCAACGAGGTCATGAGGGAGCTGGCCGAGAACGCCACGGTCCCCGTGATAAACGGCCTCGACGACAAAGAACACCCGTGCCAGATACTCGCCGACCTTCTGACGATAAAGGAGCACAAAGGGGACTTCAAAGGGCTGAAACTGACCTATGTGGGGGACGGAAACAATGTCTGCAACTCGCTGATGCTCGGCTCCGCCATGGTGGGGATGGACTTCGCAGTGGCCTGCCCGGCAGGATACGAGCCGGATAAAGAGCTTACGGAGGAAGCGAAGAAAATAGCCGCGGAGAACGGCTCGAAGATAGAGATACTCCGCGACCCGAAAGAGGCGGTGAAGGGCGCGGATGTCATATACACCGATGTCTGGGTCTCCATGGGCGAGGAGAAGGAAAAGGAGGAGAAGGAGAGGCTGTTCCTTCCGTATCAGGTCAACACCGAACTGGTGAACGCGGCGAAGGACGACTGCATAGTGATGCACTGCCTGCCGGCCCACAGGGGCTACGAGATAACCGACGAGGTTGTTGACGGCCCGCACAGCGTAGTGTTCGACGAGGCAGAGAACAGGCTCCACGCCCAGAAAGCCGTGATGCTCACGCTCATGCAGGACTAAAACCCTTAATCAAAACCTTTTTATGCCCTCTGGCATTTCCATCCCCGTCCAGAGGGGACTGTTAAGATGGAGTACGAGGCAGACATACCGAAAAGAGTGGTGTCCATGATATTCTCGGCCGTCATAGTGGCCATGATGAGCTACTACGGCCTGAGGTTTACAGATGTAGGAGGGGGCGTTTCTCAGCTATATCCCGCAATCGCATTCATTATCGCTTTCGGCATCTGGTTCGGACTGTGGGGTGTGGCCGGAGTATATATGGGAGCGGTTCTGGGCGGAATGATGGCTGGTTATTCCTTTGAGCACTCCGCTGTGCTTATGCTGGCAGACGCACTGCAGGCCGCAATCCCCGCTCTGCTTTACAGACTGCTTAACTCCTCCCCCATAATATACAATCCGAGAAGCTTCGCGGATTTCCTCCTCATTTCGGTAATACTCACAAACTTCTTCGGTGCGAGTGCTGGAATCCTCCTGATAGGACTCCCTCCCTTCGGCCCGTCGTGGATGGCGTGGTTCACCGGAAATGTGATAGTCACCGTTCTTCTCCTACCAATGCTTACCATCTCTTTCAGCGAGGTACTTAAAAGAGGGGGCTACATAGCCGGGAGGTATGCCGTTTGATGGGGCCGCTGGAGTCACTGCCTTATATGATAGGGGGTCCCCTCATCCTCTCTCTGGGGCTTGCCACCTACCTGCACTCAAGAAAGGAGAAGGCCGGTATGTTTCTATCCTACCTCCTTTTCATCTGGGGCATCGTCTTCTCGCTATTTCCCTTCATGTTCTTCGCAGGAAGCTACGAGCGAGCCCTCCTTGTCTTCAGAATCATGGCCGCGCTACTGGTGTTCGTGCCCTTCTTCTATGTCATGGCCATCATAGCCATCGTAAAAGAGGACGACAGGACGAGAAAACGCCTGTTCATGATCTTTCTGGCCGCCTCCTCGGCGCTGAGCCTGACCCCCTTCCTCTTCCCCGGCATCATCGATGTCCAGTTCGAAGGAGGGATATACCACGGGACATTCAACCTGCAATCGGCAAACCTGAGCCTTGTGACATCCATATTCTTCCTCATACTGCCCAGCTTCTACGCCCTCACGAAGATGGGGGAGGTGGCCCCCGAACTGCGGATACGGGCGAGAGGGACCATCGCGGCCTATGTGGCCTCGGATATCTTCTACATCACCGAGGTATACCTTGCGGCTCTTGGGAACTACAGATACATCCATATCCTCAATTCGCTCATAGTGATGTGCGCCTACGCCATATACTACTTCTTCGTGATGAGGAGGGTTTACTACGGAACCGGTCCATGAGAAGGGCGGAAGATGGCTGGCCAGAGACGCCATAAACATGATACTCTGGGGAGGGAAATACAGAGCGGAGGAGTGCATCATCTATTACAGGCACAGAGGCGTTCCCGGCGACTTCCTCTCCATTCCCGTAAGCGAGATAACCGACCTCGGACAGATGTTCTTTCATACGGAAGGGACCGCGATTCCATACCACAGGATCCTCCTCATCTCCTGCGGGCGCGAGATCATATGGAAAAAGAAGGGAGAGGACACATCTTTTATCGACCGATAACCGTAAATATTCTTTCTCCTATCTCCATCCATGGCGAAGCGAAAGAAAGAGGCGAAGAAGGAGAAGAACAGGATAGAATGCTACTACTGCGGAAGACCTGTTTCGCCCAGTGCCCTGAGATGCCCTCACTGCGGCCGATGGTATCGGGACGGAAAGATCGTCGTCGCCCTCGTCGTCATACTTCTGGTCGCGCTCCCTCTCATCGCATTCGTCTCGACCACCCAGCCCTCCGGCAACGGAGGCGGAACGGAGGGCGAAACCGTCACTTATTATGTTCAGGAAGGGGACAGGATATCGATAAACTACATCGCCACCCACTCGACCATTGCGGATAACCCGGACGACAGGGGAAAGGTTTTCGATACGAACATGTGGAGCGTGGTCAAGGACGACAGGAACTACAGCAAGGCCTCCGACTTCGTCAACAAGACCGAGGATCAGTGCGTCCCCCTGAAGGTCTATATCGGAGACAGGAATCCTACGCCTGAGGACGGGTATGTGACCGTCCCGTACTGGAAGCAGCTGGTAGGCTGGTGGTTCACGGTCTATCCGGACGGAAGGACACTGGGACAGACTGAAACCATAAACATCAAGGACGACAGCGGAAGGGTGATCGCTCTCTACCAGATCGAGATAGTTTCCTTTGACAGCATACCGAAAGAGTAACGGAGGAATACCTTATGACAGACAAAAAGCTAGACAGTGGAATAAAAACGGGAAAGAAACACCTTCAGAAAGGGATTCAACAGATAGATCAGGCCGCGGATACCGTGAAGAATGCGGTGGAAGGGGCAAAACTGCGCTTTCTTAACATGCCCATCACCCAGCAGGGCGAGAAGATAATAAAGGACCGGCTCAGCGTACTGGCGGGCGGTTCTCTGGCCACGGCGGCGTTCCTCCTGCTGGTAATGACGGACTGCCCCGCGTTTTTCTTCACCGGAATAATCGTTGGGATTGTGGCTGCTACCATTGATTTTTTCGTCGAATACAAGGGGATTCACTTCATGGACTGGGATTACGCCAGCAGGAACCTCACCTTCAAGAGGGTTCCAATCCAGCTGCCGATACTCTTCTTCTCCACCGGTGTGGCCGCGACATTCGTAGTTAATTCATTCACAACGGCTAGCATTACGCAGAGGGCTTTCGATCCAATCCCCAGCCTCCATATGAGCGGCGTCCAGATCTTTCTCTTCCTGGTGGGATCCCTCTATCTGTACCGATATTTCACCCATGCGGTGGACTCCATGACATTCGGAGCCCTTCCGGTCTCCATCGCGATGTACCTGTGGTACCCTGAACCGTGGATGCTGGTCCTGAGCCTCGCACCGGTCTATATCGACTACCACCTGGAGAAGAGGATGGTCAACTCCGCCGACATAACATACGACAACTATAGCTTCGAAAAGGCCTTCAATGTGGCCATCAGCTACTTCCCCTCCACCCTGATTGTTCTCGCCCTCGCCACTATCCTCTACCATCTTCTGGGCGGAATCCCCTGAGGGAATTCTTATATCGTAGATGCGGATTGGAGATGGCATGACTCATCTTGGACTTTTCTACTCGGACTCCTTCGAAAGGCATGTTCAGTGGCCGGACCATCCCGAATCCCCGGATAGGCTGGGGGCAATAAGGGAGAAACTAGAAGAGGCTGGGCTCTGGCACCCCACCGAACCGGAGAATGCGGAGACGAAGGAACTGGCAAGGGTTCATGACGAGTCTTATCTGCAGATGCTGGAGAGAGCATGGACAGGAAGGATCGACGCAGACACGGCACTGCATCCGGAAACATACGGGATCGCCGTGAAGGCCGCAGGGGCAGCGGTGGCTGCGGCGGAACACTCGTTTCTCAGAAAAGAGGCGGCCTTCTCCCTCACCAGACCGCCGGGCCACCACGCGGGTAGGGACTATGCCATGGGCTTCTGCTATATAAACAACATCGCCGTGGCTGCGGAACACCTCCTTGCCCGCGGCACCGAGAGGGTGGCCATCGTTGATATTGATGTGCACCACGGAAACGGTACCTCCGACATATTCTACTCGAGTAGCTCGGTCCTCTACATCTCCACCCATCAGCAGGGCATATTCCCCGGGACAGGAAGGGCGGAGGATGTGGGCTCCGGCCCGGGAAAGGGATACAACATCAACATCCCTCTTCCTTCGGGCGCGGGGGACAGCAGCTTCTTCTCGGCCTTCGAAAGGATCGTGATCCCGGCCCTCAGGGAATTCGGACCGGATGCTCTCCTGATAAGCATGGGCGCAGATGCGCACTACATGGACCCTCTGGCCAGCCTCAGCCTTTCAACACAGGGGTATGTGGAGCTTGTTAGACGGCTCTACAGGGAGGCTAAAGATGCGGGAATCGGCCTCGCGCTCACCCTTGAAGGCGGATACCACCTCGGAGCGCTGGCAGAGGTGGTGACCGGCATAACCGCACTGCTCAGCGGAAAAGAGGTGCGAGAACCGGAGTACGACATGGTGCGAGACAGGAACATCCGTGCCGAAAAGCAGATAAGCAGGGCCGCAGAGGTTCAGAGCCGGTTCTGGAGCGTGGAGTAGTTACTTCCGCCCGCCCTTATCCTTCTTCCGGTCCCTTATCTTTCTGGCGCTCTTCTCAATCTGCTCCAGCGTATCGTCCATCGCCTTGAAGAGGTCCCACTCGAAGGCCTTCCCGTATATCATCTCGTGCTCCGTGGTAAGGCGCGCGGTGATGCTGTACTTCTGCCGACTACCCTCGTCGGAGTTGTACCTGCTCACATGAATGGTGAGAATCTTCGGTTTCAGGAGCTTGCTCACCCTCTTCATGCTCTTCTCTATCATCTCATAGAGGATGTCGAAAACCTCAGGGTGCTCGTCGGAGAGCCCGGATATCTGAACATAGACGCCGTCCCTCGGTCTGAAACTGTGGAACAGCTCCAGCAGGGCGAGCTCGCTCACCACTCCTTTCAGCTTTCCATCCTCGGTTATGAAGACGGTGGAGATATTGTGGCTATTCATGAGCTCAACGGTCTTTATGATGGGATCGTCGGGAGCTGCGGTCACGGGAGCGGTCACCATGATGGACTCCACCTGAATGTCCACGGGGCCGCTCTCCTTCCTGTACTTCCTGTTTATGGCCTTGGTCTCCTTCTTGTTATCTGTATAGTTCGCCTTCACTATATCCTTGAGGCCCACGACCCCAACCAGATAGCCTCTGTCCACCACGGCGATGTTCCTCTCGTTTATGTCGTTGAGAATCCTTCTGGCCTCGGTGACCGTGTCCTTCGGAGAGATGAAGGGGGTGTTCTCGTTCATGATCTCGCGGTTCTTTATCTCCTTCATTATCCTGAGGTTCTTGAAGGCGTTTATCACATCACTTCTGGTTATTATGCCGACGACCTTCTTCTTGGAGAGAACAGGAAGCCCGCGCAGTTCGCTGGCCATCATCTGCTCCACCACATCTATAACGGTATCGTTCTGCTTGACCTCGGGGCAGTTGATCATGACCGAGGAGGCCTTTGCCGTCAGCGGAAGGCTCCGCCTCCTGTTGAGGCTGTCATAGGAGATTACCCCCTGAAACTTGCCGTCATCATCCACCACAGGCATGACATTGAAATCGTTCTTCTGCATTCGGGACAGAACATCGGATATGGGGTCGTCCACATGCGCTACCATGACATCCCTGTTCATTACTTCCTTGACCTTCAGTTTTATTACCTGCTCCCTGTTCATGGGCTCACCTATTTTCGAAGTAAACCACCCTAAACCGCAGGGTGTATTAATAATTTTTTAGGAAGACACATCCTCCGTCCCCGCTCATCGAAAAGCTTTATTTAGGTGCGCTACTTTCTCTCTCTCCCGTGAATGATATGAAGTACATATTCGTCACGGGCGGCGTTTTATCCGGCCTCGGAAAGGGTATAACGGCATCGTCCATAGGAAAACTGCTCAAGGCCAGAGGACTGAAGGTTACGGCGGTGAAGATTGACCCGTACCTGAACATTGATGCGGGGACCATGAACCCGTTCGAACACGGGGAGGTCTTCGTGCTGGATGACGGAGGCGAGGTGGACCTGGACCTTGGCAACTACGAGAGATTCCTGAACATCAGCCTCGGCTGGGACCACAACATAACCACGGGAAAGGTGTATAAATCGGTCATAGACAAGGAGAGGCACGGCGACTATCTGGGAAAGACCGTGCAGATAATCCCGCACATCACCAACGAGATCAAGGAGAGGATCATAAAGGTCTCGGAGGAAGCGGGAGCGGATGTGTGCATCGTGGAGCTGGGCGGCACGGTTGGGGACATAGAGTCCATGCCCTTCCTGGAAGCGGTGAGGCAGCTCAACATGGAGGCGGGAGCGGGAGAGAACAGCATGTTCATACACACCACCCTCGTGCCGATCATGGGGCCCGTGGGGGAGCAGAAGACGAAACCGACCCAGCACTCCGTGAAGCAGCTCATGGCCATAGGCATCATTCCCGACATGATCGTGGCCAGATCCAAGAAACCGCTGGAGTACAAGCGGAGGAGAAAGATCTCCCTCTTCTGCAATGTTCCGCTGGAGGCGGTGGTGAGCGCCCCCGATGCCGAGAGCATATACGATGTGCCGCGAATCCTCGAAGAGCAGGGGGTGGGAGACTATGTGCTTCGGAAACTCGGTCTGGAGGAAGTGGTGACGGAGCCGGATATGAAGGAGTGGTACGACTTCGTGGAGCGCCTCCTCGGAGCCGAAAAGAAGGTCAGGGTGGCCTGCGTGGGCAAATACACGGAGCTCGCAGATGCGTATATCAGCCACATAGAGGCCTTCCATCATGTGGGTGCAATGCTGAATGCCAGGGCGGAGGTCACTTTCATAGAGGCAGAGGACCTGGAAGAGGACGACCACGAGAGCTGGGAGGTCCTGAAGAACGCAGACGCCATCTTGGTACCCGGGGGCTTCGGCAACCGTGGGATAGAGGGGAAGATACTGGCGGCGAAGTATGCGAGAGAGAACGGAGTGCCCTTCCTCGGCGTCTGCCTCGGCTTCCAGATAGCCACGATAGAGTTCGCCAGAAATGTTCTCAAGCTGCAATCGGCGAACAGCAGCGAGTTCGACCCTGACACACCACACCCCGTAATAGACCTTCTCCCGGAGCAAAAAGGGATTACCGATCTCGGTGCTACCATGAGAAGAGGGGCCTACCCGGTAAGCATAAGCGAGGGGTCAAAGGCCTTCGAGCTCTACGGAAAGAAGAACATATCCGAGAGGCACAGGCACAGATACGAGGTGAATCCGGATTACATCCACATGATAGAGGAGGCAGGCCTCACCTATTCCGGCCGCTCGCCCGACGGCAGAAGGATGGAGATAGCTGAACTACGGGACCACCCGTATTACATGGGCTCTCAGTTCCACCCGGAGTTTCTCTCAAGACCGGAAAGGCCTTCCCCCCTGCACTACGGCCTGATAAAGGCGGCACTGGAATACAGGGAGAGGACGCTCAGCTGAGACCGATCCGTCTCATGGTATCCTCAGCCCTCCTTACCACAGACGGGAGACCGGAGTTCCTGGCGATGTTGAGGGCCCTGCGGGCATAATACGACGCTCGCTCCCGATTATCCATCTCTCTGTATATCCTTGCACAATCCATGTAAGCAGCGGAGAGCCTGTTCATGTCGCCCAAGGCCTCGAAGAGCTCCGCTCTCTGGTGGCATATGGCCAGTCTGTATGTCCTCCCCGGGGTCGGGCTGTCCCCCGTAACGATCAGAGAGGAGGTATAGTCGGAAAAGGCCCCATCCACATCCTCGGCCGCCAGCTTTATGCCCGCTCTGTCGGCCATTATCTTCGAGATGAGCGGCTCATCCCTCGCCATCAGGGCCAGATCCAGAGCGATGTCGAGATGTCTCCTTGCCTCCGCATACTCCCTCCTCCTTATGAGGAGCGAGGCCCATTCCCTCCGGGCGGCGGCCTCTTCCCGTATGTACATCTTCTTCCTTGATATTTCCACGGCCCTCTTTATGTGATCGGTAGCGGTGTCCGTCGCCATATCCTGCGAGTGAATCCTGCCTAAGCGGAGAAGAATCCTGGCCTCCATCAGCGAGCCGGGTTCGGCACCGCTCAAAGCCTCGCGGCACATGTCAAGGGCACCCTTCCGGTCCCCGGTCCACAGGAGGTAATCTGCCGTCAGAAGTCTTAATTCCGGTGTGGTGGCATCCTCCCTTCTCAGATACCCCTCCAGAAGGTGCAGGTGGTTCTCTGTTATGCTCTCCATCTCCCTGCGGAGTACCGAAGAGGCCTTCTCTAACTCGCCGGCAATGAGAAAGTGCCTCAGCCTATCCACAGCTGATGTGGTCAGTCCGGCCGCCCGCACATGCGCCTCGCGGATCTCCCTATCCGAGGCCGCGCCCAGGAGCCTCTCTCTCAGCACTGGATGGAGGCGAACAAAGCCCCCCTTCCGGCTCACAAGAGGGAGTCTGTCCGCAAACGCCTCTGCGGGGATGTCCCCCAGGGCAACCGCCAGTGTAAGCATGGCCGCCCTCTTCTCCCCGGTAAGTCCCTCAACCACGCCCTCCACAACATCAGAAATGCTTCCACCCCTCCTCTCGGCAAGAAGTGCCTCCAGAAAGAGGGGGACGCCCCCTGTTTCGGCCAGCATGGAATCCGCATCGGAATCATCACCTCTGGCTTCGAGGAACATGGCCACCTCGTCGCGGGTAAACGGTGGGACGGAAATGGCCTCCATGGAACAATCAGCTGCCGGGTCCGGTCTGTCCTCTAGGGGTTTTTCCGTAATAACGGCGAGCTTTATGCCGGGCGGAAGGCCGTTCAACAGGGAGAAGAGAGGGGAGAGAATATCCTGCCTATTCCCTTCGATCGCGATTATGAGCCGCCCGATGTCGTTGGAGAGTATGTAGGCCACTTCGCCAGTGTCGTAACCGCGCTCAAGGGACTTTCTGAGCCTCGGTGCCTTCTTCGCCGCCAGAAAATCCGCCAGATGCAGTATCACGGCGCGAAAGCTGTCCGTTCCCCTTATCTCGTGAATGAATACGGGGATCCCCTCGACCTCACCGAATCGGCGGAGCAGCGTGTTCTTACCGACCCCCGGAGGGCCGTGGATGTTCAGAACGGTACGGGTGGCGGAGTCCGCCCATTCCTTAAGAGCAGACAGCTCTCTCTCCCGTCCGATAAAGATCCCGTCGTCCGCCCCATCGGAATGCGGCGGAGATGTGTCCATAACAATCGCGTTCTCCTCCGCGAACCTGAGTATGGCCAGCTTCTCCCTCATCCCCTCCTCGGTCAGAAAATAGACCTTGCGCCGCGTCCTGCCTCCCTTTATATGCCGGAGCTCTTCGGTCAAAAGCCCTTTCTCCTTCAGCCTCTTTATCTCCACTGCAGCGTGGGAACGGCTTATCCCGCAGGCTCTGGCAGTGCCCTCCTGCGTCATGTCCGCAGGCACCTCGAACTCAGATATCAGCCCGGTAAATCTGCTCAGGTGCAGAATTATCCTCTGGCCTACCGTCAGCTCGGCCATGGGTGGGGATTGGAGAGAAGATATTTAAGGGTTGTTCGCACCAAACTTTATTTATCACGGCGCGTTCCTCTCTCCGTAAAACACGCCTGAAGGCGGCCGCGACGGAGGGATATATCTGGCAGCACCCAGAAAGATAAAGGAGCTTGTAAAGAGATTCGAGGCGAACATCGACGCATACAAGAGCGGGGCGTACAAAGAGGACCAGCTGAGGCAGGAGTTCATAAATCCGTTCTTCGAGGCCCTCGGCTGGGATATGGAGAACAAAAGAGGAGCGGCTCCGCAGTATCGGGATGTCATACACGAGGATTCCATAAGGATCGCGAAGGGGACGAAAGCGCCGGACTACGCCTTCACCCTATCGGGTAAAAAGATGTTCTTCGTGGAGACGAAGAAGCCCTCCGTGAACATAAAGAAGGACACGCACCCGGCCTATCAGCTGAGAAGGTACGCATGGAGCGCTGGCCTGCCGCTTTCAATACTTACGGACTTTGAGGAGTTCGCGGTTTACGAGGCGAGGAAGAGGCCGAAGAAGGACGACAAACCGAGCACAGAGAGGATAATGTACCTGACCTACAAGGACTATGTGGAGAAGTGGGACGAGATATACGGGATTTTCTCCAGAGATGCGGTGAGGAAAGGCTCCTTTGAGAAGTTCGCAGAGGAGGCGAAGAACAAGAGAGGGACCGCAAAGGTGGACGAGGAGTTTCTGAAGGAGATAGAGCAGTGGCGGGACGAGCTGGCCAGAAACATCGCCCTGAGAAACAAGGACCTGACGGTTCGGGAACTTAACTACGCGGTCCAGAGGACGATAGACAGGATAATATTCCTGAGAATGTGCGAGGACATGGGGGCGGAGAAGTACGGCCAGCTGTTGAAGGCCGCGGAGAAGGAGGACATATACGCATCCCTGATTAAACTCTACAAAAAGGCGGACAACAAGTACAACTCCGGCCTGTTCCACTTCAAGAAGGAGAAGGGAAGGGCCACCTACCCGGACAACATAACGCCGAACATAACGATAGACGACAGGGTGCTGAAGAGGATAATAACCGGCCTCTACTACCCGGACAGCCCATACGAGTTCTCCGTTCTCAGCCCTGAGATACTGGGGAATGTTTACGAGCAGTTCCTCGGAAAGGTGATACGGCTCACGGCGGGGCACAGGGCCAAGGTGGAGGAGAAGCCGGAGGTGAAGAAGGCGGGAGGCGTGTATTACACCCCGCAGTACATCGTGGACTACATAGTGGAGAACACGGTGGGGAAACTCTGCAAGGGAAAGACGCCGAAGCAGATGGAGGAATTGCGGATTCTGGACCCGGCCTGCGGCTCCGGTTCGTTCCTTCTGGGAGCGTACACCTACCTTCTGAAATACCATCTGGACTACTACACGAAGGCCAAGAACCCGAAGAGGTACAAGGACAAGGTGTATCAGGACAGGAACGGGGAGTGGAGGCTTACCATAAGGGAGAAGAAGCGCATACTCCTGAACAACATATACGGCGTGGACATAGACGAGCAGGCCGTGGAGGTCACGAAGCTGAGCCTGCTGCTGAAGGTGCTGGAAGGGGCCAACAGGGATGTTCTGGAGCAGCAGCAGAAGTTATGGCAGGAGAGGGCCCTGCCCGACCTCGGAAATAACATCAAGTGCGGGAACTCGCTGATAGGCCCGGACTTCTACGCGGGAGGGAGGCAGACGACCCTTGACGATGCGGAGATGGACCGGATAAATGTGTTCGACTGGGAGAAGGAGTTTTCGGAGATAATGGAAAGGGGGGGGTTCGATGCGGTGATAGGGAATCCGCCGTATGTGAGGCAGGAGAGCCTCAAGGAATTCAAGGAGTATTTCCAGAAGCACTATGAGGTATATCACGGAACAGCGGACCTTTACGCCTACTTCATCGAGAAGAGCATAAAACTTCTGAATGAGAACGGTTTTTACGGCGTTATAGTGGCCAACAAATGGATGAGGGCCAATTACGGGAGGTCTTTAAGGGAATGGCTGAAAAAGAGGAACATAATCGAGATTCTGGACTTCGGAGATTTACCGGTGTTCAAGAAGGCCACGACATACCCGTGCATAATGATAGTCAAAGCAGGAAGGCCGGGAAGGAAGTTCTGGGCCGTGAATTTCGAGGACCTGCAACCGTCCAGACTGAAGGAAACGGTGAGAAAGACGCGGTTCAAAGTGGCCTACTCATCGCTGGATGATTCCGGCTGGGCACTCGTCAGCGAGGAGGAGTTCAGACTGCTGGAAAAACTGAGAAAAGCGGGAAAGCCGCTGGGCGATTATGTGGACGGGAAGATTTACAGGGGTGTTTTAACAGGCCTTAATGAGGCTTTTGTTATAGACAAAGACACGAAGGAAAAGCTGATAAAAGAGGACCCGAAGAGCGCAGAAGTCATAAAACCCTTCCTTGTTGGGAAGGATATTAAGCGGTATTTCATCGACTACAAAGACAGATACCTGATTCTCATTCCCTCTGGATGGACAAAAGAACACATGAAAGGAAAAGATGCTTGGAAGTGGTTCTCGGAAACATATCCCGCAGTTGCCGGACATCTCGCACAATTTGAGGAGAAGGCCAGAAAGAGATGGGATAAAGGAGATTACTGGTGGGAACTGCGGGCCTGCGATTACTACGAGGAGTTTGAGAAGCCGAAAATAATGTATTTAGTATTTCAGGTTAAACCGGCATTTAGTTTTGATGAGGATGGTCAATATGGCAATAATGCAATATGGATAATTCCCAAAGGAGACAAGTACCTACTCGGCATTTTAAATTCAAGACTTGGCTGGTATCTTATAAGTAGGCACTGCACACAGATTCAAAATGGCTATCAACTGATTTTTAAATACCTCGGAAAAATCCCTATCCCCGCCCTCGACCTCGCCGACCCTGCCGACAAGAAGAAGCACGACGAGATGGTGAAACTCGTTGAGAAGATGCTGGACCTGCATAAGAGGCTGGCCGATGCGAGGCTGGAGAACGAGAAGGAGAGGATACAGAGGCAGATTGACGGGATAGACAGGGCCATTGATTCTCTGGTCTATGAGTTATACGGCCTGACGGATGAGGAGATAAGGATTGTGGAGGGGAAGGCCTGAGCCTTTCGCACCAAACTTTATTTATCCCTCCTCGTTTCCCTCCACCATGAAGATACTGCTCA
>CAZKII010000008.1:0-3430 GCA_964552865.1 uncultured Thermoplasmata archaeon
CATCCTTGTGGCTTTGGGAGCCATTGACTCCGGTTCAAATCCGGGCGGGCCCATTATAGAATTCTTTTTAAACGAGATTATAGCTCTCCCTCAGTAATTCAAGAATTACCTCATGCTTCATGAGCTTGCTCGGGAGATGGAAACCTATGGGGTTTGCTCCTGCATTATAGCCGTAAACCCAGGAGGCCTCAATTCCAATAGTCTTTAACTGTTCTTGTATCCTTCTGAATCTATCAGACGGCTCATCTACCGTTCCCGTTCCATCGTCTGGAAGATAAACATAAAAACCATCTACTCGTGACCACATCGGAAGCCACGCTCTCCTTCCCTTCTTAAGAGAAATATAGCTATTGGCCGTATAATCAATGCGAGATGGCCCTACATTCTCTTCACAAAAGGCAGCCATTTCCTTAACCCAGTTTACAAATGAATCGCCCGCTGTTTCCCTCCACCAATCCTCATCTCGAGGCGAAATCGACTTCCCTTCAGAAAGCGCTGAAACACCTCCCAAGGCTATTAACTCATCGGGTTGAGCTATTATCTCTGCATAAGCAGTAGCTCTCCTTTCACCATCATCCATCAGTAATTCCAGTGTCCTTATTTCCACAGCAATGAACGGGATAAACTGAGGTAGTGTTTCTATTAGGGTTTTATATCGACCCTGCAAATTTTCTGCAACCAGAACCGCATAATGAAAACTGTTAGGGTGTTTAACCCGCTCTCGTGCCCAATAATCCAGAGTGCGAAAACCGTGGTCAGAATCACATTCACCTAGCATCACCTCAATCTCATAGTAAGTATTAATATCCTTACTATATCCCAAAATATCCAAACGCCCGCCCTTTCTCTTATACTGAGTCAATTCTTGAGCGATAATCTCAAAGTTTCCAAGGCCTAGTCTGTCTGGTTTTTCGCTTATCCAATCCTGAAGCCAATACTCATCTTTTCCTGCTTCACGCAGGGTTATTTGCTTATTATCTATTATCTTTGCCATATCGCCACGCTCACATGCATTAATACAGGGAGATGAAAAGAAAGAAACCTATAAAATATTTTCTCATAAAGCTGTAACCCTCCTCACTCTCACCGCCGGCAGCACCGCAATGAACACCACGCCCACCACAGCCAGCGCCATTCCCACGCCGTAAACATCGGCAAGGAGGCCGATCACCGGGGCCACAACCCCACTTCTGATTGATAACCGAAAAACTTATAACTATGTTCCCCATCATTATGTCCATGGTCATACTAAAAAGAGAGGCCGAACTTGAAGAGATGAAAAGGCTTGGGAAATGGATATACATCTGCGGCCGGCGGAAAACGGGTAAAACATTCTTTGTCAGGAACTTCACGGACTACGACCTCTATTTCTTCATCAACAGGGACAGAACGGTGTTCACGGAGGACGGAAGGAGGTTGTCCTATGAAACCTTCTTCGAGCTGGTGCGGGAGAACATTGGCCACAAAAAGATGGTCATCGACGAGATGCATCGGCTTCCCGATGAGTTCTTCGATTACCTCCATTCCGTGGGAAAGAAGGGAGAAATCACCGGTGTTTCCTCCACTCTCTGGCTCTCTCAGAAACTGCTGGGTTCCGGCTCCCCGGTCCTCGGCCTCTTCTCGCTCTACATATTCGGGCTGGTGGATGAGTGCGACGCCGTGTCCTCTCTCGATATAGCCGAAGCAGCGGAGAAACTGGAGGCTGCAGTCTATCTGCGCGAACCCATGCTGGCCCGTGATTTCGAGCCCCCCTTGCCGGAATACCTCTCGGCCTACCTGCACTCCAATCGCCTGACGCTCCGGGAGATAATCGGAGAGATATTCACAGAGGAGCAGAGGAACATATCCGCTGTCTACGAGGGAATCCTTCGGGCAATAGCGGACGGCAAGAGAGTGAGCACCGAAATCTCGTCATACCTATTCTCCAGAAAACTGATACCCAAGGACAACCCCGGCTTCATACAGAGATACCTGAATGTCCTCGTCAGAATCGGCCTGATTGAAAAGATCGAAACGAGCGGGAGGGGCTTCTACTACGCCCACAAATCCCCTCTTTTCAACCTGCACTTCTATCTCGAGGAGAAGTACGGATACACCGAACTGGATGTGCCGGTGAAGTACATAGAAGATGTGGTCAGGACCATGCTCCCTAGGGATATCGAAAGGTTCATCTGGGATATGCTAGCCAGAAACCTCGGCCTCAAAAAGGTGAAGATAAACGACCCGGAGATAGACATCGCTCTGAAGAGGTTCGAGAGGCTCGTGCTGGTGGGTGAGGTTAAGTGGAGAAAGAAGGTATCACAGGCTGACATAAGGCGAATAGCGGAAAAACTGGCCGACTACCACAGCAGGAGAATCCTTCTGGTCAGGGACAAAAGCGGCCTCAAAGAACAAGGGGGCATCGAGATACTGGATGCAGAGGATATTGTGAAGATATGCAGAGGCGAGAAAGAGTTTAATATGGATGAATAAGGGCACACTTTCAGAAACCTCCCCCCTATCTATTTCCTCCAACCCTCCTCACCCTCACCCCCGGCAGCACCGCTATAAACGCCACGCCCACCACAGCCAGCGCCATTCCCACGCCGTAAACATCAGCAAGGAGGCCGATTGCCGGGGCCACAACCGCGGTTATGATCGTCTTCAACTGGGATTCCACGCTGAGGCCGGATGCCATTACCCTGCTCTCTATGGTATCGCTGATGTAGCCGACATTGAGGGGACGCCTGAGATTCTGCACAATATAGAGGCCGACGAACGCAGCCACCGCAACGGGATACCAGCCGAGATATGCGGACAGGCCGGAGATTACGAGGAGCAAAGCGCCGGTAACATATGTCAGGTTTATGCCCGTTGAAATATCAGACATCCTTCTGGCGAATCGGCCCGCACTTCTGGATGCAAAGGATGTGAGCGTGTAGAGGAAGAAATAGGTCAGCCCCACGATTACGGCCACCCTCTGCTGGTCCGCCAGATAGAGGAGAACAGGGAGGGCGATGGCCTGCGCCTTCAGGATTGGCTGCAGATACTCCTTCGAGGCCCTGAATACCCCGCCGAACACGGAAGAGTTCAGTATTCCTCCGAGGGCATCCCTGTTCCTGAATATGTGCGTGAACGACCGCCATGTTTCCGAGAACGATTTTCTCAGGCCTCCCTTCTCCCTCTTCCTCCCTCTCGCTATATCTCCGTCAAGGTATGCGGGATAGGACGCCATCAGGAACAGCTCCAGAACATACGGAACGATAGATGCGAGGAACACCACCCTGTAGTTGCCGTAGTAGAAGACCAGGACAATAGCAATCAGTGCAGAGATTGCCGAGCCGAACTGAGATGCGGAGCGGGTGTGGCCGTAGTACTCCACCTTCATCCCCTCCATGCCGTTTATCTTCAGGTAGTCCAGAATCATGGCCTTGTGTGTCCCGCTCCTGAA
>CAZKII010000008.1:3530-28645 GCA_964552865.1 uncultured Thermoplasmata archaeon
TCCCTGAAGAACAGGATGATGAACGGGTCGAAAAACCTCAGGTTCTTCAGAAAACCGTACAGCCTGAACTTCAGGTACATCCTGTCGCGGGGAATCTCCATGTGTCCGCAATACCGCACGGGTAAAAAAGGTTAATGCCTACATCCCTTCCTCTATGTACTTGTCAACAAGGCGCCGGAGCATGGATGAGCTGAACTCCTCCTCCTCGAATGGCTGCTTTCTCATTCTGTGGGGAAGCGCAAGCTCTGCGGCCGCAACCACATCCTCCACATCCGTCTCCAGCCTGCCCTCGAAGGCCGCGTGGGTTCTGGCCGTTCTCTCCATGATTATGTCCCCTCTGTGGCCGTCTATATTGAAATCTATGCCTATGCGACTTATAAGCGCGAGCATTCTCGGAGGCGTTGTCACCTGTTCGAGTCTCTTGGTCGCCTCGGCGATCATCTCCCGAATCTTTCTCTCCTCATCCATGAACTTCTGCCGGAATCCCACGGGGTCCTCCAGGAATTCCCGGGCCCTCTTGATGACCTCAACCCGGTCCTTCACATTATCCAG
Organism: uncultured Thermoplasmata archaeon; assembly: GCA_964552865.1. Lineage (GTDB taxonomy): Archaea > Thermoplasmatota > Thermoplasmata > JAJSAE01 > JAJSAE01 > JAJSAE01. The sequence goes on from CAZKII010000008.1 coordinate 4,083, forward strand.
CCCCCTGATCTCCACCTGCAGCGCAAGCCGATCCAGAAGCTGAGGTCTCAATTCTCCTTCCTCGGGATTCATGCTACCGATAAGGATGAACTTGGACGGATAGCTCATGCTTATGGCCTCCCTCTCTATTGTAACAACACCCATGGCGGCTACATCTATCAGGGCGTCTATGATATTGTCCTCCAGCAGGTTTATCTCGTCTATGTAAAGGATGTTGCGGTGGGCCTTTGCGAGGAGGCCGGGCTCGAAGCTCTTCTTCCCCTCGGTCAGGACCTTTTCTATATCGATCGAACCGATAAGTCTGTCCTCCGTGATGTTCAGCGGAATGTCAACGATGCTGACCGGTTTGTACTCCGGAACTATCTCGCCCTTCTCCGCCTTCATCTTGCACTCGAAGCAGTATTTCTCCGGCACGTCTGGATCGCAGTTGAACCTGCACCCCCTGACCACCTTTATCTTCGGGAGAATGTCCACCAACCCCCTGACCGCGATGGACTTGGCCGTCCCCTTCTCACCCCGTATCAGGACCCCGCCGATCTCCGGGTTTATGACATTCAGAATCAGGGCCTTCTTAAGGGCTTCCTGCCCCACTATGGCCACGAAGGGATATATCTCCTTTCTACGGGCATTGCTGAGAATCTCCAGGTTGAGGGATTCCGTATCGTGGCCTACGAAACCGGCCAGCTGTTCCTCCTCCTCGAAGTCCTCTTCCAGAAAAAGCTCGCCGTCATCTTCAAGACCACCTTCGTCCCGCATATCACTCGCTCTCCAGTTCCCTCTTGCTGACCCAGCGCCTCAGGGCCTCTATGCTGAACTCCTCACCCTCATACGGCCGCCTTCTCATCCTGTGCGGCAGAGCCATCTCAGCGGCTATAATCACATCCTCGGCAGTGACCTCCAGCCTCCCTTCGAACGCGGCGTTTGCCCTCGCCGCTCTCTCTATTATGATATCAGCCCTGTGGCCGTCCACATCGAAATCGAGGCAAATCTGCCCAATCAGATTGTAAATCCGATCTGGTGTGGTAACATTGCTGAGAATCCGCCTGGCCTCCGTTATCTTCGCCTTCAGCTCCTCCTGTGCCGGCCGGTACTTCTCACGGAAGGCTTCCGGGTCCTTGCTGAACTCCTCCCTGCGGCGGATGATCTCTATCCTCTTGTCCACATCGTGAATCCCGACGACATCGGTCTGAAGCGCAATCCTGTCCAGGATCTGGGGCCTCAGTTCGCCCTCCTCCGGATTCATGCTCCCGACTATGATGAACTTGGCGGGATGCGTTATGCTTATGCCCTCCCTCTCGATGACCACACGGCCGGACGAGGCGGCATCAAGCAGGATATCCACAATATAATCGTCAAGCAGGTTTATCTCGTCAACATAGAGGATACCCCGATGGGCCTCCGCCAGAATGCCCGGTTCGAACGAGCGGCTTCCCTCGTGCAGAATCTTCTCTATGTCTATGCTTCCCAGCAGGCGGTCCTCGGTGATGTTCAGCGGGAGGTCGACCACCTGCACAGGCCGTGAGAATGTTTGAAGCATCCCCTTGCTCGCCCTCATCTCGCACTCGGAACAGAAGTTCTCCGGCTCGGCCGGGTCGCAGTTGAACCTGCAGCCGGTAACCTCGATATCCGGGAGAACATCGGCGAGAGCACGCACCGAAACCGATTTTCCGGTCCCTTTCTGGCCGCGGATAAGAACCCCGCCGATCTCCGGGTATATCGCATTGAGAATGAGCGCCCTCTTCATCTTCTCCTGACCGACTATGGCGGTGAACGGGAAGAGAACGCGCTTCTTCTTCTCCATCTGCTCCAGCCTTGCGGCCGTTTCCTTAAGTTTCAGCTTCTCCTCCTCCTCGAGGCGCTCCCGTATCTGCTTCTCCAGTTCGGTCCTCAGGGTCATCAGCTCCTGCTCCTTCATGCGGAGCTTCTCCCTGGCCTCTTCGTGAAGCTTCTTCTGTATCTCCAGGTCGTTCCTCACCCTTATGACCTCTTCCTCCTTCATGCGGAGCTTCTCTTCCTCTTCGAGCATCATCTCTTCCTGACGCTTTTCCAGCTCCTGCTGAACATAGGTTTCGAGCTCCTCGTCCCTCACACGGAGCTTCTCTTCCTCCTCCATGAGCTCTTCCTGAACCCTCTCCAGCTGGCTGGATATAGCGGCGATCTCCTCGTCCTTGATTCGGAGCTTCTCCTCCTCCTCTTCGATCTCGCTTTCAAGCACCTCGAGTTGAGTGCGGAGCTGCTCGATCTCATTATCCTTCATCCTGAGCTTCTCCTGCTCCTCCTCTATGATCTGCTCGATCTCGCTCTGAGATTCGAGGAAGGTCTCGAATCCAGCACGGCCCGGGTCCTCAAGGACGGATGGGTAATTCAGAACGCACAGGAGGTCCATGACAAAGACGAGGCCGAGAACAATCAGAAGAACGAACTGAGAGAGTATGTCAACCGTCATGGCATTGGCGGACAGGGCGATGTTCGCACCGAGAGACAGAATCATGACGAATGTAAGGACAAGGGAGATCCAGAGGTTCGTCTTTTTATCCCAGTAATGCAGCGCCATATCCACCGACGAAAGAAGGAGCGCCACAAACAGAACTCCCTCTCTCACGAGCCCTCCGATTATGGGCACGATACCCATGAACATGGCGGGTATGTAGATGGAGATGTTGAACAGGAGCATTAAGAACTCAACAAGGAGGAAGACCGACAGGAACACGAAGAACATGAATGTGATGGGGGAGAGCTTGTAGTATATTCCACCCTCCTTCGGCGGTTCCTCTTCCTCATCCAGGAAGTCCTTGATATTCCTCCCCTTCTCCTTTTCCTTCTTCTTTTTCTTTTTGTCCTTCTTTGGAGCCATCTCCCGGGATTTCCTGCCTTTCAGGGACCTTTTTTTCTTCCCTGTTTCCTCTTCCTCCGAAGTGGGCTCCGGCGCTTCTTCCTCAATTTCTTCCTCGAGCTCCACTTCTTCCTCTTCTGTAACCTCATCGGGAGCGGGGTCTTCCGGCGGAACTTCTCCCTCCATCTCCTGTGTGACCTCGGGGACCTCCGGCTCAATCTCTTCCTTCGTATCCGCGACATCGGAAGAGGGCTCCTCCTGAGCGGCCTCTACCTCCTCCTCGATCATCTCCGAGATGTCCTCGCCGGGCTCGTCCGAATCGGTCGCATCCTCGCCCGCTTGTTCGCTCTCCGACTCAAGTTCGTCCTCCGAGGGCGGTTCTTCCTCCATAACTTCCGGTTCGGGAGCACTCTCGGCATCGGGAACATCTTCCGCCTCCCCGGGCTCCGCTTCCTCTTCGGATATCTCGCCGCCCTCTTCCTCCATGAACTCCTGCTCCACCTCAGCCAGAGATTCCAGGTCCTCAAGCCCGGTGACAACCTCATCCTCCTGAGGGATTTCCCCCTCTTCGAATGTCCTTCCGCAGAAGTCGCAGGATGTCTGGCCTGCCGGAATGAAGGAGCCGCAGTCAGGGCAATAGAAGCCATCGTCATCGTCGGCCGCATCCTCATCCGCATCATCGGAAGGCGCTTCGTCCGCGTTCTCTTCCTCCGCGTAATCATCTTCATATTCTTCCTCATCCAGATCAATGCCCGCCTCTTCAATCGGGGGGAGCTCGGCCCCGCAGTTAGTACAGACTGCACCTTCCGAATCGTCGTAGTTTATCGTCTGACACATGGGGCATCTTCTGGGCATGTTCACTCCTCGTATACCTGAGACAGAATCTCTTCGATCTTTCTTGCCATCTTATTGCTGTTCTTCCTCCCGTACACCGCATAGGCGGAGGCACCAGTGGCGGCGATAAGGGAAACTCCTACTGCTATGGTGATGTTATTTATTATGGGGGGCTCGCTGTACTGTGCGGAGAACGGACCTTCAAAACTGCAGGACGCACCGTCACGGTCATAGGCGGTAACATTTATGAACGCCCCGTTCAGAGGCTGGATCATGAACACCATCTTCTGAGTGGTATTGTCCTCGAACCATCCAACTCCGCTGAATCTCTCCACATAGGAGGTTGTGGTGGGGTGATTCGGGTCGGGAGGAATGAGAAAATCTCCCAGATTATCCACGAAGGAGTCCGTCCTCACACCGTCCGCATTATACTGGTAGTATGTCATGTTGCTTATGAGCCGGTCCCTGCTGTCCGTTATTCGGACATTGACCGACGCTATGTCGTCCCATCCGTTGTAATCGGATATGGAGACATATATTCCGACCCGGTCCACATGGTCTATGATGGAAAGGGAAACGAATGTCGGGGGGCTGTTGAAAACTCCGACACCGGTACCCGCACCCTGGGACTGAGAAGGGAGGAACAAAACAGCAGAGAGGGCTATCGCTAAAAAGAGGGCGACGGAAATCCTCGAGCTGCTGCGGTTCCCGCTTCGGGCTCTCATTCTTACTACTCCTCCTGACTCTACATCTTCCTTCTGCGCAGGTTCCTCTTCGAGGAGGCATGCGCTCCTTTCCTCTGTCTCTCCTTCCTGAAGTGAATAAAGGTTATAAAGATTATGCTTATGATAAAAAGTATCACTATTGAAATTAATATAAGAAGGACCATACCATCGCGATCATCCGGGACTATGGCCATCCCCACCACAATCTCCGTTCTCACCACCTTTCTCTCGGCGGTAAGGGTGTCCCTTATGTCGTAATTTAGATAGGCAGTGGTCGAAGCCTTCTCCGGTGTAACGACAACCTGCAGGTGCGTTTCAGTATCGTTTGTCAGCTGCAGACTCAGCTCCTGCGAAGAGCTTTCGTTATTCACTCTGACCGAATCTATGACAAGAAGGTCCGCCGATATCTCCACCTGAGCATTGCCGGACGAATTCACCGAGGAAAGATACATATCGACACTCACGGCATCGCCGTAATTCGCAGCTATGCTCTCGCGATACTGTATCATGATATTGCCCACTCGAATCAGAGTGTACCCCTGCCGCACCACCTCGATTCTGAGGTTGAATGTCTGATCGGCCGTGGTCGCAAAGCTCACCGTTCCCGGAGATACCAAGTATTCCGGCACGGCGGGATGAACGGTTCCGGTTATGTTTACCACCCTGGGAGACCAGGGAATCGAATTGAGGGTGATGTACAGGTCCCTCTTCTCACCCACATGGAGCGGTTCGCTTATGTTAGTCACCGTGAAAAGCGTCTGATATTCACCGAAGAGCACGGATAACTTCAGGGGTATGTTCCCCTTGTTCTCAACCCGAACATGATACTCCGCCCTCTTGCTCTCGGAACTGAAAGGGGAGACCGTGAAGACCGTGTTAACGCTCTGGATCGCAAGGCCCAGAACATAATCCCTTACAGAGACGCTCGTGCTGTAAATCAGATCACCGTCCACATAGAGGGAGATGTTCCATTCACCCACATAAGCGGAGGTTGAAAGCCCCACATGGAAGGAAATGATGTCTCCGTACACCCCGCATTCGTCTGGGAGAATGTATCTCCCATAGAGATCATCCGCCCACTTTCCCGTTGCGGAATCGAAACTCCACTCATACTCCGTGGTATCGTTAAAAGAAGCGGTGCTGGAGGTGCCGTAACGAGCCCGCAGGGTTATGTTCCCTTCTATCGGGGACGACATATCGAAGCTCATGTTGTGAATAAGGCCCCTCACGATGACAGGCATATCGCCCGAATAGACAGGCGACTCACCTGGTATCTTTACTTCGAAAGAGGAGACTGAAGGCGCGGAAAGAGCAGCGAAGGCGGGAATGACCATGCCCAGCACTATTATAAGGGCGAATACCGTGGCAAACTTCTTTTCACTCATGCTCCTCTCTCCTCTATATGGCGAATAATGGAAGGGGTTTACGGGTGATATATCGTGTATGTTATCGTGGCCGTATAGCTCCCTCTGGGAGTACCCGCAGGGATGTCCAGAGCCCAGTAAACACCGCTTACCAGAGGCGTGAGACCGACCCGCAGGTCACCGGGCGAGATGTTCCACGACGAATCCGTATCTATTATGAATTCGTCAACCCCATGATTCCACCTGCCGTCGTCAATACCGCTTATCCGGGCATTGGAAAGATACGAGAGGGCCACGCCGAGATCCGTGTCACCTGCGTTGACAATGGAACCCGCGGGATACGGGCCATATGCAGTCACGCGCACATCGCCTTCCGTCACGGTATAATCATTGTCTTTGTCTATGTAAATATACTCCCCCGACTCCCATGTGTCGTTGGCACCGGTGACCCTGCAGAACGGAGGGGGATTATAAAGAATCCTGCCCGCGTCATAATCGTCCGAAGAGACAACGCTGTGAGAAGGATACTCCACATAGGGCAGAAGGGTCCCCGCAGCGAACTCACCGAATGTTCCGTTACCACCGAGATACGGAGCATCCGGAATATCCCAAACGGTCATCTCCGTATTGGCCCCCGGGAAATAGGTCCAAGAATACAGCTGTGAGTCCGCGGCTTCAGCATCGGGAAGTATGGCGGAAACGCTTGTAGCAGGTATTATATCGCCGTTGCCACTCGTAAGGTTCGTTATCTGGACATACACCCAGTAGTCTATGTTGGCAGCGTAAAAGACCCTGCTGGGATTAGTAAGCACAACATGCTGTCCGGGCGGGGAAGAACCGGACGGATTTCCGCTAACGGTAATTGATGTATACTTATAAAGCCCGAACTCCGTATATTTGGAATCCTTGTTGAGAGGGAGGGTGCTGTCCACCGCACGGATCTCCATATTCCATGTATCCGCATCGTTGTATCCGAGAGACTCCGAAGTATCCCCTATGTCGGTCATGGCCGTATTGCTACTATAGCGGAGCTGCGGGCCGAAACTGACATTGATGAAGAGGTAATGGTGCTCGTATCCGTCCGCCTCCACGGCAAAGCTTTCGCTCTGATTGACTATGCTCACTTCCTCGTAATTGTCCGGTCCGGCAAGAGGGTATGCTACGGTCCATGTTCCTGTAGCCGCACCGTTGCTCCCACCGGTATAATTCAGCCTGAAGGCGGTGCAGCTGTTATTAACAAGCTCCGCAGGATAGGCGGCGCGAGCATCGTTCAGGTCGTTCCACGCATAAATGTCTATGTTCACACGATCCCACATGTTCGTGTTAAAGCTGCTTACATAATATGCATCAATGTAGAACATATATGTGGAGTCCACATCAGTCATCGCGTTGAGGATGCTGAGCCCCGCACTGTTCTCTATGTCGTAGTCGTTAATGGTGGGAATGTCCACATTGGCAATAATGTTCGTACTGCTACTGCTGGTGGTATAATAGTAATTCACTGCTCCGTTTGTGCCTACTGCAGTGGCGTATGGGCTGCTGGCACGGGGGCGAATGGCTATGCCAAAAATTTGAGAGGCCGCACCACCCCCCTTCTCATACACCCCTGAACCACCGTTATCATACCTCCATATGTTCCCCTTGCCATCGCCTATTATGGCGGTTTCATAGTCATCTGTCCACTCCACCGCCTGGAAAAAGGCGCTATCCTCAGAAGCCAGAACCGACCATGAATAAGAGTGACTCAGCGGATCATAATCAAGACGAAGAACAGAATTTTCACCAACTGCAATGCCGTAATCATACCTCTGATTCCATGCGATATTAATAAGGCAGCAGGGAGAAGTGGGGATGTCCGAGGTCATGTTTATAGTCACAGTGTCCTCAGGAACAGCCGGATCGGGATGCATGGCGTAAGCGAAAGCCTGCGTTGAATTACCACCTACTATGAAGAATGTAGAGCTTGACTCCTGCATGGCTACCCCGTAGAAATCCGCGTTTCCAGGGATTGACATATCGACTGGGGTGCCACCCATAAGGTCAAGGTATGTGACAAGGCCCCCGGTCCCAACCGCAAGACCACTGCGCTCACCGTCACTGCTGTTAAATACTACATCGTGGTAACTTGCACTTACGCTGGAGTATGTGTAATAGTTTATATCCTCCGCAAAAGCGGTTATCCTCACATCGCCCTCGTTCAGGGTACCGTCGGAGTTGGCATCAATCACATAATTCTCCTCATAGGTGTTGTAATAGGAGGCTTTGCTCAGCACATTGAGTGGTGTATCCACATCTGAATCAGCGCTTGAAACCTGCGTCCGGGCGGGATACCCTCGGGGATCAACGGTTATGTTTATGGATATATAGTCACCATCGGAAGGCGAGCCAGATATGGTGAACGATACCTTTCCGGCATTTGCCCCTGTGTCAAGAGTATAAGAGGTGTCCGTCGCTGCACTCTGAACCTGATGTCCAGACACAGACCCCCAAACAGTCCACTCGGTTGATAAGGCGGAGTAGTTGCAGAGTATCTGCTCGGCCACAGGCATCTTCTCAAGGGTGTAGGACAAGATATAGCCGCCGCCATGCTCATCCGAAACGAAAGACGCAGCGGGGGTGTCCACGAGGCGGGTATCGCCGCCGCTCACAGAAGAAGGAGCGGAGGTCTGAGTAAGATAAACATATTCTCCCGGCCGATCCCACACACCATCGTCGCCGGTTACGGAAACATAGTCCCCTGCACTGGTTAGGGCTGAGCCATCATACCATTCAAGAACGCTTCCCGAGGGTTCATAGGCGAAGCGATCTACTATTGCCTCTCCTCCACTGTTATTTCCCACCATCAACATCGAACCCCAGTAGTCGGAGAATTCAACATCACGGAAGTAATTTCCTCCGATCCTATCAGAGTAGTTCACAAGCCTATCACCGCTCTCATAGTACATATAATAAACATCCTCTCCGACAATCGCAGCATACTCCGCATTGGGAGTCCATGCCATATCCCAGTATTCGGCAGGAGGAAGACCGGGGAACGGCCCAACGGGGGATGAACCCATATCCCGTGCAGCAGTATCATTACCGTACGGCACTACCGCCGCGACCATAAGTCCAACCAACAGCAAGGCCAACCATGTTCTCGTTCCACTCGCCATTCAATTCCTCCTTATTGATGGATAATCGTATATGTTATAACCCCCGTATATGTGCCCTCCGGAGTCGAAACTGGTATGTCAAGATACCAGTAAACGGTTGTTGCGAAATCCGTTACCCGATAGTCGCCTGCGCTCACCTGAGAAGAAGCATCGACATACACCGCCTCGCCCCTTGTCCAGCGATCATCAGGTCCGCTGACATAGCGACCACTCGGCGCATAAAGGGACATCCCAACATCCAGATCCCCGGATTTCACCACCGAATATACAGGATACTCGTAGGTTGAGAGGTCCTGAATGGTCCTCGTGAGGCGAATATCCCCCACCTCCACCACATTACTACCGGATGTGTGATAATAATAATCGAACTCATCAAGCATGCCAGCTGCGCTGTTATGGTAAAATATGTAAGGGCAGTAGGTCAGGTGCCTGCCGATGTCGATATCGCCGGAGTCGACCAGAACGGGGCGGTCCTGCGTATAGAACATGGGCCATGTGGCGTAGGTATAATTACCCGCCATTCCGGGATTCAGCATACTGCCGGAATCACCCCAGACTCTTACAGGAGTATCCGCGGCGGGGAAGTGTATCGGCCATCCGGAATCATAGCCCATTTCGCTGGCTCCACTGATATTTCCGTCCCAGTTGATGGCCCTCACATTATCCGCAGTGATCACATGCCCGCTACCGTCCGTAAGATTCGTAATGGAGACATCCACCGCATAGTAGGTATTGCTCGAATATTTGATTATTCCCGGATCCTTCAGGGACACATTGCTGGAGCCAGGAGCCGCAGAGCCAGAGGGAGAACCAGTCACCGTTATGGCAGTATATTGGTAAAGACCGAACTCGCTGTAAATAGTATCGTTGGAGGTTGGGACAGAGGCATCCGCCATGACGATCTGATAGTTCCATGTGTCGGCATCATTGAAGCCGGTAGAAGGGGAGCTGTCATTAACAAAGGTCATGGCATCGTTCAGGGAACGGAACATCTGCGGCCCGAAGCTGAGGTTAAGAAACAGGTCGTGATATTCGTAGGCTCCTGTGGTCACTGACTCGCTCTCATTGGTCAAGTAAACCGTCTTTCCGAAGCCGTAGGAAGACAGGTCGAGAGGATACAACATACTCCATGTGCCGGTAGCTGAACCGTTACTGCCACCGGTGTATCTCAGATGTACTGCCCTCGTAGAGTTGCCCGCATCGCTTTCATTTATGTCGTATGTGTTTCTGGACCCACCGCTGTCATACCACGCATAGAAATCGATCTGTACCTCCGACCATCCTTTCTCATAATACCCCTGAATGTGAAGACTGATATTGGAGTCCACATCGGTCATCTTATTATCTATATCGAACCCATGCTCGTCCTTCAATCCGTAAGAGGTGATATGGGGGTAGTAAACATCCGCAGTTATGGTGGAAGAGGTATCGGCGGTATAAGAATAGTAAAGGCCGGTTCCACCCGAACCGACGACATAGGTGAAGCCGGGACTGGCCTCCCCCCTGACGCCGACGGAGAAGAGATCTTTAGTCGTGTTGGTGTTCAGAACAACTGTCCTCCCGCTATCGGGAGAATAGAGGAACATAACGCCGGCATCACCGCACATCATAGCTCCCGAAGCATCGTGCGTCCATCTGACGGAATTAAGATTCGGACTGGAGTAGCCCGGAGGGAGGGTGAGACTTTCGAGAACATAGCTAAGAGGTCCTTTCTTGACCACCTTGTAATAGGTCCCGTAGTTCCCCACCGCGATACCATACCCAAGGTCAGCGTTCCAGTCTATGGAGGTCAATCTGTTGCCGGGTGCACCGACCAGATTCTCCCAGTCTAGTTCCAGGAATGTTTTGTTCTCGGCATCGATGAGATAGAAGGCGGGATCGTTTGAGGAGATGTTTGCACCGACCGCAAGATATATGCCATCTCCCGTGCCGCCCACATATGTGACATCCTCGAAATCCACATCGGTAATGCCCGCTATGGCCGCCATATTGGCCGCAGAAGTGAGTGTATATACCTGAGAATCATATCCGACTACCGCCCCGCTCACGCCGCTATCCGAGAAATCAATGCCCGTCAGCCTGTCCGAACGATCCATATAGCGCGGAAACATGCTCTTATACGAGTTGATTCTCACATCTCCCGCAGAAACTGTGCCAGAGTTATCCTTATCGATATAATAATTGCCAACCAGATCCTTACCCACCTTCTTTTCCATCGGCTTAAGCGGGGTGGCGACATCGCTATCCGAACCACCCACGACACTACCGGGTTGATAGTTGTTCCTGAGTTCATTCTTTATGTCAAAGTCGATGGTATCTCTATCCACAGGTGTACCTGTTGTCAGATAAAGCTCAACCCTGTTCGCATTGATCCCCGAGTCGAATGTAAACGATGCGCCTGTGGTCGCTTTTCCCACCTGAAGCCCGGAAAGGCTCCCGCGAACATCCCATGTTCCGTTCACAACGGAGTAGGTCAGAGTGACATGCTCGGCGGCGGGCATCCGGCTGAAGGATGTGCCTCCCAGCGTGACTGAACCGCTTGCCACCAAATTGGCGGTATATGTCGTAGGAACATTCAGGCAGCGGGTATCCCCTATCGTAACGGAAGAGGAACTCGATTCATAGACATACTCATGCCCAACATCCCACTCAGCATCATCGCCCGTAACCCCTGCGGAAACTATCGTAAGGGAGTGGCCGGTATCTATATCATATGATCGGACAGTGCTCCCGGAGCGGTAATAATGAGCAGTCTCGAGAATCCCTTTGCCCGAGGACACATTATACCCAAGCAGATAGAAATAGTCATAATAAGCCCGATAGGCAGAACCGTAGAAGGTCATGTTCACATCCGTGCTGAGGTTTATCCATCTGGTCTGGTATTCCTCGAATACGAAGGCGGTGCCGTTCTCTCCGGCTATAAGTCCCTTCTTGCCAACAGGATCAAAGCAGGCGGTCCTCAAGACAGAAGCAGTTGGGGTGATTGTGGATTCAACCCCAGTCTTGGGGCTATCCAGACCGGAAACACCGCTAAAAAACACCATAGACGGTATCAGGAACATAGCCACAGTGAGCATGATTACTATTTTCTTCATCCGGACTCCTCCGTGCATATCAACTACTCTCCCTATACAGTTTATACTATATGTATTTTGTGCCTATACTGCACAGGCTGATAATCAAATATGATAATATCAGGTCTTTTTCCTGCTTCCTCCGCCCGATTTCCCCCGGCGGGTACGACCATGCGAAGGGCGTCCGTTATATCTCTTGACACGAACCCTATTCTCCGCACTCTTCCTTGCACGCCGGATCGCCTTTTCCCTCTCCTCTTCCTTCCTTTTAGCCGCTGTCTGTCTGTTCCTCCGGTATATGACTGAAACATATCCGAACAGGACCGCAAGGAACACGAGGAAGAGAACGAGGCCGAGCACATTCACAAAAAACTCGCTGTCATATGGCTTGACTGGCCGGGGTCCCACCACGACTTCGGTTCGAAAATCCCTGCTCACGGAAAGGTCAAACGCCTGAAGATGATAATCAACGGTTGCGGTTATCTGCGGGCTGGATGTGTTGAGAGTCAGGCGCATATGCTTCTCCGAAGTATTGGTAAGCTCGATAAAGACCGGTGACGAGACGCTTCGGTTCTCAAGGGTGACACCGTCGAGGCGTATGGACTCGGTCTCTATATCGAGGGTTATGTTCTTCACCCCGGTAAAAAACAGATCGAGGTATATCTCCGCGTTGTAATCGGCGTAGAGCGTCTTTTTGTACTGAACCGTCACATCGCCGAGGTCGATCAACTCGTAGCCCTGACGAACCACATCGATTTCCACATTGAAGGTCTGCTTGAAGCTCGAGTTTATATTGGCAGTGCCGGGGGCCGTTGGTATCACGAACATAGGTGTTCCCACCACCGAGACATGGGTCTTTATGATTCGAGGACTCCATGCGGGCACAGTGAAAGAGAGGTAGAGATAGCGCTGTTCCAGAGGTGTGAATGTTCCGGTGGCATTGGTGATGGAGAACATGTTCTCAAACGACTCGAACTCCGGATGAATCTCCAGCGGGACATTGCCGGGATTGACGAGCCTGACGCGATACGTGTCCACTGTGGGATAAAGAACCTCATTGGTGAAAGGGTCCACCCTGAACACGAAATCGGGAGCGGCCATGCTGAAATGAGGATATGGGAGTTCCACACTCACATATCCCCGATAAGAAAGATCGCCGTCCACCGCAACGGAGAGGTTCCAGTCGCCGGTCTCCGATGAGAGGGGGAGGCCGAGAACGAACATGATCGAGTCAGCGTCAGCATGAGAATGGGATTTGTCCAGAAGGGGAGAGGATTCATTGCCGGAAACCGACCAGTTACCGCTGTCGTACAGGAAGGAAATGGTCACCAGATCTCTACTGAAGGAGACATTGACCCTTGAAAAAGGATGCCCTATTCCAACGGACAGATTATGGTACACGCCCGCCACCATTGCGGGATTCCCGGTGGAAGCATTGACCCTCGGTGCGGAATACGGAAGATTAATGGAGACGCTCGTTCCGTCCCTCATCCCGTCACCCAGAACTGAAGCGGGAGGAAGTACGAGGATTATCAACACAAGGACCAGTACGGTATATCTCATCGGTGCAGAATGGGGCTAACCCTATAAAAGAATTGTGCAGAAAAATTGGAAAATAAGGGGTTTAAGGTTTGGCCGTTCCGTCCTATGGGTGCAGTATCTCATATACCGCATTTGCGGTATAGGACGCCTCGTCCACGGCAGGTATGTCAACGGTCCACTGGAGCGGAGCGCCCACCTGACTGGTCGTGGTGGAGGTTCCGCTCGACTCCGGGGCAACAGCCGTAACATTCCCGACAATGTATATCGCATTAGTCACGCCAATACCCTGGAAGTAAAGCGCCTTACTCATGTTGCCACCAAAGACTGTAAGAGCAGTGGCGTATATAATATCGGTCGTCGTTCCGCTCCGCAGATTATCGTCCATGTAAACGCGGATCTGGTACTCGCAGTTGGAACGGTAGGTCAGATCAAAAGTCGGATTGGAACCCTGCTGCAGAATAACGCCAGTGGTACTAGGAGCCGCCGAAGCGCTCAGATCGCCCGGAATGCTCCATGTGCCGAGGTCGGTGAACTTGTAGATGCCGAACTCGTCGTAAGCGTCGGCGAAGGCAGAACCGGTGGTATCGACGACGCGAACATGCATGTCCCAGGTGTACGGGTCATTGAGCGCATTGATGGTGCTCTGAGACTCCGCAACCCATGTCCCAGTAGCACTATACCTATTATCGGGAGCCGTGTTGGCACCCTCCTGCCCGGCAGAGCCGTTGTGCACCTGCTGCTGCGGAGCAAAGGCGAACTGAAGAATACGCTCAAAGTCATTTACATACTGCTCACTGCAGACAGACGGGAAGAACTGAACCTCCCCACTGACGGGATACTGAATACTCCATGCAGGGGTGCCTGTGCTATTGTCATACTGGAAGTGGAACTGAAGGTTCTCATTCCCAGCTACCTCAGCACCATAGACCGAAGAGGCACCAAGATTGCCACCATCATACCACGCGTACACATCCACTGTGTCTATATCTGCCCAGCTGAGACCGCTAACGGCATCTCCGTAATAAGCGTCCACCTCAACATAGTAGAACTCATCCGTCGCAGCCCCTTCGTCCACATTCATCTGCCGGTTCATGTAGGAATTGCTGGAGTTATCGTATATATCGATATAGTTTATATGAGGATAGATGGTGTTCGCCGTAACCTGCTGAGTTGCCGTGGTCGTGGAAAGGGTGGTGACACCGCCCGTACCAGAACCCACTATTGTGGCAGAGGAGGGACTGTGAGGCGGGCGCACTGCTACACCAAAGAGGTCCGTGGCGCTTCCGTCATAAGAGGAGAGTCTGGCCACATACATGCCTCTGTCGTTGTACTTGTAAACCACTGGGGAACCGCTATAGTCCTCATATCCGACAATGACCGCCCACGAACCGGTGAGATCCCACGCGATGCTCTTGAAATACAGGGTGTACCCATCCTGATTGCTGGAGGTCGTGACCATCAAAGGAAACTCTATGGAGCCATTGGCAGCGTAGAAGGTGAAGACAAAGCCGTCACCGGAGTTGTTGAAACCCACAACAGTGATATCATCGCCATTCGTGGCCGAATCGTAGGTTCCGGCAAGGTCAGGGAGTGACTCCACAAACGATGCTGTCCCACCGTTCTTTGCTTCATTTTCGGTAATCACATATACATCAGTGCCCTGTGATGCCGATTCGAATAGGAAGAAACTTCCGTTGACATACGAGACCGCCCTTAGCTCATATCCTCCGCCAACGGTTATACTCTGCCATGTTGCGGAGGTAATGTTATAATACATCGCAAGAGAGGTCTCATAAGCGCCTACTGCCATAAAGCCGTCCTCACCCATTGCAACCCTGAAGAACTGGCCGGACGAACCGGTCCCGGGAAGAGAAGTCATGCTTGCTGAACCGGGGCTCCACTCGTATGCCACGGGGACACCGGTGCCGGAAACATCCTGTCCGACTGCATAGAATTTTCCACTAAAGCTGTCATAGACGACATCGTTCAAGACGGTGTTCGCACTCAGGCCGCTTATATTGGATATCTTCTGATAATCGTACCAATCAAGCCCGGCAGCGTAATTATCACCGACAAGCATGGCATAGCTTCCAGCATCGTTCCACGCGACTCCATACACATCGTATGTGCCCGCAGGACCGGGGATCTCGCCAAAAGGCTGTGGGTTCGTATCGAAGGCCTTAACGCCAGTGTTAAAGACTCCTACCAAGCTCACTGTTATCATCAGCATCACAAGGATGCCTACCATTATCTTCTGTTTCATGTTTGCTCCTCCATGAATCTCTGCCCCCCTTATGGCGTTACGGGTATTTATAGCTTATGATTTTCACGGGAAATTCCCAGCCGTGATTATTAAAAGTGATAACAACAGAGACATCTATCCCTGCTCGGCAAGTATGGGGATTATATCCTCTATGTCCTCCCCCGTACACCATGTTCGCCCGTTAAGAGCGGCATTGGCCTTCAGGAGCGGGAGCGCCGCATCGACCGAAACCGGATATCTTCGAATCTCTTTTTTCAAAGAAGACATGACCCTGTCATCCACCTGCACCCTCCGAAGAATCTTTCTGGCGGCCTCAATCTCCTCCGCAATCCTCCGCTCGCCCCGGAAGCGCGATGAGAAGCGGACAGGGTCCTGTCTGAATTCCTTCACACGCTTTATGACCTCTATCCTCTCTTCCAGATCGGTCACCCTGTCCATCCTTACCCTGAGGAATTTCCCGGCGATCTTCGGGCTTAGCGGAGCATCCTCGTCGTTCATCGTCGCGAGCACGGTAAACAGAAACTGCTCCGCCGCAGCCATTATCCTCACAACCGTTTTCGAGTCGAGAATGTTGAGACGCTCCACAAGGAGAAAACCGCCGGAGGCCCGCTCCACCGCACTATCGGAGCCGCGGAAGATCATGTCATCCGGCGTCATGTAATTGATGGAATGGAAAGGGACGGATGGAAGGAGATTCTGCACGGAGGAGAGAAGCGTGCTCTTGCCGGTCTCCCTTTCTCCGTGGATTAAGAGAGGTCCTGCGTCCGGGTTCACAAGGACGAGTAAAAGAGCCTTCTTAGCAGTATTGGCCCCGACTATCGCAGAAAAGGGGAACGAAAAGAGCGTGTCCTCCTCTTCCGTCTTAAGAGATGAAAGTATTTCGTCCTCCACCGGTACCATGCTCATGTTTTAACCTCCCTCTCGACACTCCCGCTCCCGGAGATGTCCTGAGCTTCCGATTCGACCTCCGCCGCTATTACCGGCAGGCCGAGACGAACGGCCTCTATAATGTCGTCCTCATGCACGCGCCGGCGCCCGGAAAGAGCGGCAAGGCTCCTTGCAAGGGACTCTATCACTATTTCCGCGGTATTTCCTTTCGTTCCGATCCTGGAACATACCCTTGTAATCAGGTCCAGCTCGCTGTCACCCACCGTAACCTTCCCGACCCATTCCCTCGCCATTTTCAATCGCTTCGCATCCCTCTCTCTCAGGGATATCCCTGCTGCAGCAGAAACCGCGATGGCTGCCAAATCCCTCTCCTCCGCACCCACGATCATGGATATGTGCTCATAGAGGAGCGGGTTAACCGCCGCATCCTCACCCACGGTCCCCACGAGGACGAACCGGCACTTCTGCGTCACCGTGTTCTCTTCGCCCTGAACCGTCAGTTCTCCGCTTTCAAGCACAGAGGATATGACAAAAGCGGCTTCATCGTCCAGTTTATCTATGTCTTTTATGAAAAGAACGCCGCCGTTGACATCATGCAGGATGCTGTCCGTAATCAGGTAGCGGAAATAAACCCGGCCGGTCAATTCCTCCGCAGTAACCCCGCCATCAACGGTAATAACCGGTATGGGAACAGTCTCCACGGGGGGCTGGGAATCGCCGTATTTGAGGGAACACTCCCTGCAGAGGTGCTGAGGGTCTCCCGGGTCGCATAGATTGGGGCATCCGGCCACCACGGGCATTTCTATATCGAGCGAAGAGATGTATTCCATGGCAGCCTCCACCGCTTCATTGCTGAACCCTTCCACAATAACACCCTTTACCTCGTCAGGGGTGACAAGGGCCGGAGAGATTCGGGAGGCGAGAACCGCAGACGCATATTCGCGTACAACAGCCGGGTCCATCGAAGAAAGGGAGGCCTCCACTGCGGGCATGAGCCCTTCGCTGACGAAGGCTCTGGAAACATCCGAAAGAGATACGGAATCCCTGCCGTCTAGGATCGCATTGGCCTTTGAGCTTCTTTTCACGCGGTCCGCACACTGCTCGTCCTCGCAAAGTCTCTCAATCGCACGCTCCAATCCTGGAAGAAAAGGGACCTCGGAGAGGGATGAGATACTGGAAGCTATGCTCTGAAGGCGAATGCCTCTCTGTTTTTCAAGTGAGTTCAGGAAGTTCGCAGGGTCGGTGTCGAATTTCTTCTCGTATATCACCTCTTTTATCAGCCTGTCGAACGGATCAATCTCACGCAGGTCGACAAACCTCAAATAACTGGCGAGGTGCGGGGGCAGGTCCGCCTTCCCTTCGGGCGAATAGCCGACGAGCGTAATGTTGCACGGATACTTCAACAGATAATCCTCGTTCCCAACCTCGTTGTAACCAAGGGAAATGACTGTGTAAATGGCCTCCTTCAAAGGGGTCGAAAGGCTGGCGAAATTATTGACATGCAGTATCCCTCTGTTGGCCCTGAGAAAAATACTATCGGTGGGCACATAACGCACATACAGCTCCCCGACAAGGTCCGTCACCGCAGCTTTCTCGGGAAGGGTAATGACGGGCATCGGTGCCTTTTCCGACGGGAGCGGACCATACTCCTTCCTCAGCTTGCAGTGAAAGCACAGATTCTCCTCCCATGCGGGGGAACAGCCGAAATTACAGCCACTCACCCGATCGATTTCAGGTGCTACCTTCCTTATGAACTCAACAACTTCTCCCATCAGGCTCGGATCGATGCCGGAGAAAACAACCCCCTTCGCATCCTCGTCCAGAAGAACCTGCTCAATCTCCCTGAGAAGAAGCTCCTGTTCCTCTATTCTCGAAACATCTATGGTAGAAGCGGAAGATGAGCCGAGCACCGGGTAATAAACCCCTCCTGCAATCTGAGCCATTCTCTCCATGAAGTCCCTGTCCCCTGAGCCGACATGCAGGAATACAGAGCGGATCCCAAGCTCGTTTATGGCCTCGCATGTTTCCTCCAGCTCCGACCTCACATCTCCCGCTGTGGACACAGGTGTGTTGGCTGTTCCGTCGGTAACCACTATCAGTATGGGAATGGTCTCAGCCTCGCTCCTCATCCTTGACTTCAGCATCTCCACGCCTTTTCTCATACCTGCCGCAAGGGGGGTGGTTCCGCCGAAATCTATCTTCTCTATGAGGTACTTGCCCCTCTCGACGCTTGATGTGAACGGCAGGAGAACCTCCGCACCGGTGCCGTGGCATGTTATAAGCGAAATGCGATCCCGTTTCTGATAGGCATCGAGCAGGACCTGATCCATCACCTCTTTGATGGCCTCCATCTTCACATGGGATATCATGGAGCTACTCGTATCCAGAACGATGCACATGAGGCTGGATATCTTCCTTCGCCTCACCTTCTCCCTGTAGTCCCCCTTCTTGATCTCAATCTTCCCGTCCTTGGCATGAAGAATGGCCGCCTTGATGGTGGGAAGAAGGGCGATATCACTGACCGACTCCCCTTTGGGAGGCCTTGCGCGAATGTAGCGGCCCTGCGGGCCGACCGTGAGGACATCCGTCCTTTTTCCGGTCCGGAGGTAGCCAGTTACCACTCTCCGTACCTTCTTCTTTGACAGCCTGTCGATGACGGAAGTAACTCTCTCCTGCATTCTCCTCGACTGCGTATGCGGAGGAAGGCATATAATACTTGCGCTCTCCCACTACATATTCTTCCGAAGCCACTCCTTGAGCTCCTCAGTGCTCTTAACATCAAGGCCAAAATAATCGAGGAAACGCCTTGTCGTGCTGAGTTCAAGGCTCCTGCCGGACGGTTTGACCTTTATTAGGCCCCTCTGCCGCAGCTCCCTGATGTGCTGATAGGCCGTACTCCCTACCATTTCGACTATCTTGCTCTGTAAAACAGGCTGGTGATACGCTATGAGCGTTGCCGTCTTTATCACCTTCTTGGACATCTCCGCAGGAGAGAACGGGATCACAGCTTCTATGTACTCCTCCCTGACCTGCATGCTGTAGGCGGAACCGGTCTTGACTATTTCAATGGCGCTTCCCCTCTCTTCGTACTCGGCTTTCAGTGACTTTATCGCCTTTCTGACCTCGGACTGGGAGAGGCCCGTTCCGTCCGCAATCTCCTTCACTGTCAGGGGAGAACCGGAGGCAAAAAGAATGCCCTCTATTATACGCTCCACGCTCAGGGCCACGGGCTCACCTCACAACCTGTCCGGAAGGGGGACGGGTTGAGACTCGGCGCCAACCGCATCCTCCAGCTTTGCTATCTCGAACGGAACCCTCATCTCGGCGTATATTTCACCGTACGGGAGGTCCTTCTGCCAGACATGAATCACCCCCTCTTTGGCGAGGTAGAGCAGCGACGAGAACAGGGTGATGAATTCCTCCTTGCCTCCACCGGGCTCGTAAAGGTCCGTAAGGGCGATGGGTCCGGCCTCAAATCTTTTTATGCGCTCCAGCGTGAACTTCATATCCGCTTCCTGATCCTCCTTATGGGTGGGATTTCTGAACTTTCTCTTTTCCGTAGGCCTTCGCTTTATGCGCTTCACAGTGGTATTGAGCTCCGCCTCCATATATGCCTCCCCGAATGCCTCGGCAAGCTCTATCAAAGTAACGGTCCGCTGCTGCGTATGTCTCATTCTGGGCCGTATCGGAGGGGAATCCGGCGGGGAAAAGTCCATGTCCGGAGAGGCTTCGGGAGACCACTCCTGAGCAGGCTCGAACGAACGGAAATCATCGAGGTCCCAGCCGTAAAAGGGATAATCCTCCTCCGCCTTTTTCAACTCCGCGGCTTGAAGGGCATCCTCCGACTGCATTCTCAGAACGGACCAGGCCATCAGGGTTATCTTCCCTGCGGTATAAAGGTCTATGTTCTCCGTGGTACGAAGCTGTTGAAGATACATCCTCGAGAACTCCAGAAGGTCGATCTTCCATGGATTCAGATTTCCGTCTGTGACGAGCTTCATAACCCTCACCACACCCCTGTCAAAGGGATCGGAAGGTTCAACCTCGCAGGATTTCATGCTGCGGGCAAGCTCCATGTAATGCTCGTACTTCACCCCATCATCCGCATCGTCCACAAGGGATCTGTGGAACATGAGATGCTCCATAACCCTCATCGTTGCGTCGTCCATCTCTTCCGGCTCACTGCTGTTCTGCGACATGCGCAGACCCGTATCCGCCATCATTTTTCAACCTCCATCGGCCTGTTCTCTTCAACAAAATCGTCAATATTCGGCTTCATGACCACCTCTGACACTCCACCGCTCTGCATCATAACCCCTATTATATGCTCCGTCTGTTTCAGGGTGACCTTCCTCAGCGTCACCTGTATGAACTGAGCGTCCTTCGAGTTCTCCCGGATTATACGGCTCACGACCTCAGCGTTATCTGCGTCCAGAAACATATCCACCTCGTCGAGAATATAGAAGGGAGACGGGTTGGTTTGCTGGACGGCAAAGATGAACGCAAGGGCGGCGAGGCTCTTCTCTCCTCCGGAAAGCGACTTCAAAAGGCGGACCTTCTTACCGCTGGGACTCGCCTTTATGTCAAGCCCCCCTTCAAACGGATTCTCAGGGTTCTCCAGTTCAAGAGAGGCCTTCCCACCTCTGGAAAAGATGTGATAAATCTCGGAAAGGTTCTCGTTCACCTCATTATAAAGCTTCATGAAGGCCTCCTTCTTCTTCTTCTGGAGCTCCTCGACGACCTCCATAAGTTTCTTCCTCTGAGCTTCGAGCCGCTCCAGTTCCTCTTTTATACTGGCATACCTCTCGTTCTTTTCATCGTAATCCTCAAGGGCCTTCATATTCACGGCGCCCAGCATGGACATATTGGTCTCGCACTCCTGAACGGTGCGCTTCAATTTTGAAAGGGACGGCAGTTTCTCGGGAACCTCGATATCAATCCCTTCCATCTCTTTTTCAATCTCAGCGAGCTTCTCGTTCGCAACGGAAAGTTTTACCTCAAGACCCCGCATGAAATCAGCGGTGGTTTCCATTCTGGAAGCGATTCCATCGATCTCCCCTTCAATGTCCACAGACTTCCGATAGAGCTCGTCCCGCTCCTTCTGCATGGATGCCAACTCTCCGTGGAGGCCGGACTCGGCTTTCTCAAGCCCCTTGATCTCCACGCTCAGGGATTCGATCTTATCCCGGGTGGCCTCCATCCTCTGAGCGGTGGACTTCATCTTCTCGGCCAGCTCTTCATCCTTCTTCCTGAGAGACTCGATCTGGCCCACAATCAGATCAATGGAATTGCGCAGTGTATTTATCTCAGTCCTGAGAGAGGACATCTCCTCCACCTTTTCGGAGAGGCTTGAGCGCATCTCCCTCAGCTTTGCGCCTCCGTCCGAACCCATGGCTTCGGAAACAGAGCGGCGAAGTTCGTCCCTTTCGGCCTCCTTTTCCTTCAACTCGTTCCTTACGGCCATAAGCTCCTTTTCCGTGCGCTCGCTCTCTCCCTTCAGCACCTTAATCGTTTCCTTCAATCCGCCGATCTCCTTCCTGGTGGACAGGATGTCGGACTCAATCCCCCTCTTTCGGCTCTCGAGAGCGGCCAGTTTCACCTCATTCTCACTGCCGAGACCCGCATCCCTTATCTTTGACTCCAGCTCCGCCAGGTCCGAACGGACCGACATGAGCCTGGACTCCACATCGTTGAGGGCTTTCGAGGTCCTTTCAATCTCCTCGTTCAGGGATTTTATCTTCGATTTGAGCGATCTGGATTTCCCCTTCGCCTTGGCTATGTTCCCTCCGATCATGGCGCCGCTGGCCTCAATGAGCTGACCATCGGATGTAACGATCCTTATTCCCCCCATGAGCTCCCTCGCCTTCTTCAGGTCGGACACCACAACGGTATCGCCCACCACATACCAGAGGGCCGCCTCGTATTTTTCCTCGTAATCGAGATGCTCCATAAGGAAACCCAGGGATTTACCGGCGGCAAGCACCGCCTTTCCGCGGGGCCGCCCCGCATCCATTTTGTTAAGTGGCAGGAAAGTCGCACGTCCAAGCCTGTTCTTCTTGAGGTACTCTATGGCCTCGGCGGCCCTTCTGTCGTCATCCACCACGATGGCGAACAGGCGATTCCCACCTGCTATCTGGAACGGGATCTCAAAATCCTCTTCGGGGCTGACAAGTTCATCTATGGTGCCGTGAATCCCCTTCAACTTCCCCTCGTTTCTGGCCTTCAGGATCTCATCAACAGCACGGAATACGCCCCCACCAGCGTTCTGAGCCGCATCCTCTTCGGCCTTCAGCCTGCTGTACTCCCGGTTCAATCTCTTAAGGGCGGCATCCAGTTCGCTCTGCTGCTGAAGCAGTTCCTTCTCCTCGGCCCTCTTCTTGTAGAATAGATTCTGCACGGCCTCCCGATCCTTCTTCGTGGACTTGAGGCCCTTGGAGATCTCGGATATCGACCACTTGACATCCTTCAATTCAAACTCAAGATTGCTCAGTCGCTCCTCCAGCGCCGCAAGTTCCTGATTGGCCCGCTCAAGGGAATCGACGGCCCTGTCCTTCTCTATGGAGAGCTCGTGCTCCTTCTGGCGCAGTCTTTCAATCTCTTCTTCCAGCGCCGAAACTTTCCCCTGAATCTCACGGATGCTGCTGTCCGCCGCACCGGCCTTCTTCTCAAGCTCTGCGATCCCCTTCTTGAGGCGGGACACCTCCTTTTCCATGATGGCCATCCTTGCAGTCAGATCATCCAGTTTCTTGGATCTGGAAACCCTGTCTTTGTCCAGGCGCTTGATGTCGGCGGCGATCTCCTTTCTCTCCCTTTTGAACCCGGCGATCATTTCCTCAGCGGTCTCGATGGCACTCTTCGAGCGGGCCAGCTCTATCTTAAGGGAATCCATCTTCTTCTTGAGCTCTATCTGAGCATCTCCGCCCTTCTCCCTTATCTTCGCCTCTATGGCGGACAGAGCGTCATCGATCTTTTTCTTTTCATCTTTCAGTGACTCGCGGCGCTCTTTAAGCTCCTCAATGGCCCTTTCATAGCCCTTGATGTTGTCATTAATGGTGTTTATCTCAGCCTGAACAGACTCACGGTTCCTGTATGCAATAAGCGCCTCGGCCTCCTTCTTCTTCTGCAGAAGCTCCTGATACTTCATGGCGGACTCCCGGTCCTTTTTCAGCCCCTTAAGCTGTTCCGACAGCTCGGTAAGAATGATGTTCAGACGCTCGATGTTGGATTCGGCCTCCGCTCTCTCGTTCTCGGCCTTGCCGATCTGCTCGTCAAAGGGCGCAACACCGGAAACCCTGTCAAGGATGCGTCGTCGCTCGATAGGCCCGGTTTCAATGATGGAGGTTATCAGTCCCTGCCGGACCATGTTATAACCGTCAGACAGTATGCCCGCAGCTGTCAGCACCGAATCGAACTCCCGCTGACTGGACTTCTCACCGTTTATGTAAAAGCTGGAAGTATATCCAGCGGAGGACCCGGAAAGCTTCACATGCCTTGTCAGACGCACCACATCGTGATCTACGGGCATGGACCTGTCACGGTTATCGAACAAAAGGGAGACCTTGCAGTAGCTGGCGGGCTTTCCTTTGGCCCCGCCGTTGAATATGAGGTCCGTGAGGTTTTCAGCCCTCAGCGATTTGGAGCTCTTCGGCCCCAGAACAAAGAGTATGGCATCGAGAATATTGGACTTACCGCTGCCATTAGGCCCGATTATGGCGGTATAACCCGGACTGAACGGAATTCTGGTCTTGCCACCGAAGGTCTTGAAGTTTTCCAGCTCTATCTCTTTCAGATACACATTATCACCGCGAGTGCCGGATGCGAAAAAACGCAGAGTGCGTCTCACATCCCATCCCTTTAAATTGGTCGGACGATGTGTCCGACGGAA
>CAZKII010000009.1:0-8288 GCA_964552865.1 uncultured Thermoplasmata archaeon
GAGGTGATGCGGCAGATGGAGGCGGCCAGCAATAAGATGCACAACATAAGCGATGCCGAGAAGTTCAGGTACTATGAGAACAGCAAGGGCAAGCTTTCCCGTATTGAAAAAGGAGGGAAGGCACGACAGAGATGGGAGCACCCCCTTTCCTCAAAGCCCGGAAGGATCGGCTCTCTGGACATTGAGATGATACGGGTGGACCACAGCCTTCCCGGTGCGGCCGCCTATATAATCCACACATCCGCCGGCACCATCGCCTACACCGGCGACCTGCGGTTCCACGGAAAGCACCCGGAGTACACCAGAGAATTCGTGGAGAAGGCTGCATCCGAGGACATAGACCTCCTCATCACCGAGGGGACAAGGGTGGCCAGAAAGCAGGATATGGAAAAAGAGAGGACCGAGGGCGATTACACCAACACCACGCCGGACGATTTCAGGACGGAAGGGGACATCGAGGCCGGCGTGAGCGCTTACATCTCCGGGGTGAAGAAGGGCATGGTCATCGTGAACTTCCCGGAACGGGACATAGACCGGCTCATGAGCTTTTACAGGGCGGCGGTGGACAGCGACCGCATACTGGCCGTCACCCCTCAGCAGGCCATGATCATGTCGGGCCTCTACGAAAAAGAGCTGCTGAAAAGGGGGGAGGACATCGCCGACCCGCTGACGGACGAACATCTGAGAATATTCGTCAAAAGGGCGGGCTACGGCGAGATATGCGAGAGGAACAGAAGCGCGGCGGATACATGGATGGCCGACTACTACAACCTTGGATACAGGGACTTCATAGTGGACCACGAGGACAGGA
Organism: uncultured Thermoplasmata archaeon; assembly: GCA_964552865.1. Classification (GTDB taxonomy): domain Archaea; phylum Thermoplasmatota; class Thermoplasmata; order JAJSAE01; family JAJSAE01; genus JAJSAE01. The sequence goes on from CAZKII010000009.1 coordinate 812, forward strand.
TCGTCTGCTGGAAGGACCTGAGGGCCGAGCCCGAGAGGTATGTTCTCTCCCTGAACAACTACCAGATCGTGGAACTCATCGACCTAAAGCCGCCGGAGGGTTCCCTTTATATCAAATCCTCCACCGAACCCTTCGATAAGGAGATGGAACTGGACTGGAAGAAAATGACCCGCTGGCTCGACAGGTTCGGCCTTTTCAGGGGGATGAGGACGGCCCATGTGAGCGGCCACGCCTCCCGCGACGAGATAAAGGAGATGGTGGAAGCGATAGGGCCGAGAGCGGTCATGCCGATCCACACCACGGACGAGGGGGTCGAAACCTTCAAGAAGTGGTTCGACAATGTGGTTGAGATGAGCTACGGCGACAGCTATGAGATGAGGTGACGATATGGAGAGGAAAACGATTGATATGTGGACCGCTGAAAAAGGAGGGGACGACGGCTCTTCCGGAAGCCGGGAGAATGTGAACCCGCAGCAGATGGCTGGGGAGCGGAAGGGACTCTATGTTCGTGATATTCGCCCGGGGCAGGTTGTGAACGCCCAGTTCTCCGTAAAGATAAAGAAGCCCGTGATAGAATACAAGAGGGGCTACCGCTTCGAACTGAGGGTTGCCGACAGGACCGGGGTCATAGATGTGAAGTACTGGGGTGGCCAGGACAAGGAGGAGGTGGAAGGCATATACTCGTCCTTTCTGGTGGGGGACATCATCAGGCTCTACGGTGTGGCCAAGGAATGGAATGGGAACATCGAGATCAATGTGAGCGACCGGGACGGCCAGACCATATCCCCTGTTCCGGACGGTGAATACGATGTTTCCGATTTCATCGAAGCGGTGGAGAACAAGGAGGAGATGCTGGGCCAGTTGAAATCCATTGGCGATAGCGTGGGAGATAAATTCCTCAGCGAACTGCTGAACAGGTTCTTCTCCGACGATTCCTTTATTCAGGAGTTCATGGACGCTCCCGCATCGGTGACGCACCACTCCAACATTTCGGGCGGCCTGCTCCATCACACTCTCAAAGTGGTCAGAATAGCCGACTCGCTGTGCGCCGAGTTCCCTGAGCTTGACAGGGATCTGGTGATTACAGGGGCAATCCTCCACGACATCGGCAAAGCAAGGGAGATGAAGATAACCACCAACATCAATCCGACCGAGGACGGGACCCTTCTAGGCCACATATACATGGGTGCCAGCATGGTGGAGGGGTGGATGGATGAAATAGAGGGATTCCCTGAGCTTCTGAGGAGGAAGATAATACACATAATCCTGAGCCATCACGGAAGGCTGGAATACGGCTCCCCGAAGGTTCCCATGTTCCCCGAGGCGGAGGCGGTCCATCTGGCAGATAACAGCGAGGCCATGCTGGAGGAGTTGCTGAAGAGGAAGAGGGACGCCAATACAGAGGACCCCTTCGTATATGTGAGGGGTTTCGGGGATAACGGGATCAACCTCTATCTAAGGTAATTCGTACTCCTCTCTTGCCATCTCCGCGGCCTGTTCTTTCATATGGATGTTGTCCTTCAGCGAGAAATGGACGAAGAGCGCCGCGAGCACTATTCCGATGGGGGCCAGAATGATGTCCCAGCCGCTCCCTTCAACATAGTGAACTATTATGAGAATTATTATGCCTGCGGCCATGAGGTGAGCGAAGAGGCCGTTCCTGCCTCTCTTCACATGAACCGGATATGACTCTCTTCCGCATCTCGGGCACTTCTGGGTTCCGACGGCAGGGGCAGGGAATGCTTCCTTACAGTTCTCGCAGTAGACATACTTCATAACCCCTTTATTTCGTTATAGGATATAAGCTTGCGGGTCTGCCATCCCGATTATCCTGCCGGCCCACTCCAGTTTTTTCCTTTTGGTTTCGGCATCTCTCCCCGCTTTCGGTGTGGGATTTTCCAAGTCGAAGCCGAGCAGGGCTATTTCCGCTGCTCCGAGGTGCGCTGCCATGGTGACCGCTCGATCCCCATCTGTAAATCCTCCGAAGTTATGGAGTTTCCCCTCAGGCTCGGCCTGCGTGGTCCCCGCAACCGCTCCGTGGATTTCCGGCAGGTATCTTTTCAGCGCGGGAATGTTGTCTCCGTGGGCATGGACCACCAGCACGCTTCCGCGTTCGTTCATCTTCATCTGCTGCCGAAGCATCTCCCCGGATGCATCCAAGTCTGTGACTATGATATCGGGGAACAGCCCTAGCTTCAGGGCGTTTTCCATCCCGCTGTCCGCCACAATAATCGTATCGAAGCCGTCTGCCGATCCATCGGTCCGGGCCGGCCCTACTACGAGGACCCTTTTTCCAGCGACCAGTCTCTGCAACTCCTCCTCTCCCGCGATCACATGCCCGTTCAAAAGCTCATCCAGTAGACGGGCCGCCCTCCGGTCCGGTTCCCTGCCGTATCCGAAGTCAGATATTATCTCTTCATAAATCGGCTGCCATTCGCTCCACTTCATGAGGACACCTGCTCGTCTTCCTCTTCCGATGCCGGAAACAGGGTCGAACTCATTATGGCACCGAAGACGGCGATCAGTATTCCCGTGCTTATCTCGAGGACTATTATGAAGGAGTTTATCCCCTCGCTGCCGGTGAAGTACTCAACCGCATCCAGTGCCCCCTGAATAATGAACCCGAGGGCGAAGACGGAGATTATCATTACCACCAGGTCCATCCTGACGCCTGAGTGATGTATGTAGTCGTTTATCGTCTTTCCCAGTTCGAAGAAAAAGACGGAGAAGACCATCGGCCATATCATAGCCGCAATAAGCATCACTATGTCGTGGGAAAGGCTCCCGCCTCCGTTCGCAAGCGAATCCGCACCGAAGAGGATGCCGAGGACGAGGAATATGAAGGAGACGAAGGCGAAAGGTATGAACACGCTCCCTCGCTGTGCCGCCCTGCTGGCCTTGACGAATCCGTTCCTTATGTGCTTCACCACCTGATAGGCTCGGCCGATGAGATAGAGGCCCACGGTTGTGCTTATGGTCCCGGAGGCCATATCAGACAGACTCTCTATGTCCGCCTCTCCCGTGCTCAGTTTGTACAGTTTCGGAGAGAGATCCACCAGCCCGTACATTATGAGCACAAGGGCTATCGGGGCTATTATCTTCGCCCTCAGTTTGACATCCTTCAGTGCCTTGCTTATGAGGTAGTATGTCCCCTCGATGCTCTGGTTCTGCCGGACATAGACCTTTCTCACCGAGTCGATCTTCACTCTGGACGCGATCATGGGGTAGATGTACTCGTCCTCCGCCCCGTCGCTGACAAGGACCACGGAGTCCGGTTTTACCTTTTCGAGGACCATGTCGATCTGGGTGTTGAGCACCTGATCCGACTTGAAACCCACATCCGGGTCACCGGTTATGAGAGCCACCTCCGCTTCTATTCCCCTTTTCAGAAGGTCGTCGAAGTACCTTATGGCGGAGAACATGGAGTTCATGTCCGTGTCCTCAGGGTCGGCCAGAGCGAATTTCGTGGCCGCTTCCAGCATCTCCGCTCTTCCTATCACGGGCCCTTCGATTCCGACCTTCTGTCCGAGGTCATCGTCCCTGTCTACCGCAAGTACCAGAGTTTTCATTACATACCGTATATATGCCTATACCTATTAGTAATTTGCGATTGTGCGCGCTGGAGGGCAAAACTCTTTAATCCCCTCTCCTTTCCTTCCTGCATGAGTCAGGATACGGAAGACCTGCTGGAGCAGCTCAGCCCCCAGGAAAAGAGGGTCCTCATGGCACTGAGGGACCTGCCGGACGGTGCCGGGCCGGATGACATCATGAAAGCCGGCAGGTTCGGCAGCATGGTGGAGATCATGAACGCGCTCTCCTGGCTCTCCTCCAAGAAGCTGGTGAAGGTAAAGGAGAGAACGGTCACATACTACTCCCTCAAGAAGAGGCAGTATACCACAAAGAACCTTCCCGAGCGCAGGGCCCTGAAATTCCTCTGGAAGAAGCGCGGCAGCGCCACTCTCGAGGAGTTGAGAAAGAGCGGTAAGGTGAAGGAGCAGGAGATTCCGATAGTGCTCGGCTGGTTGAAGAGAAAGGGCTGGGCCACCATATCGAAGGAGAACGGCCAGACCGTTCTTTCCATGACCGGGAAGGGGAGGGACGCACTGGATGAAAAGGGCGGGGACGAGAGGCTCCTGGAACTGCTCGGAGCCGCCGATGAACTGCCTGAGGATGCCGTACAGGACAAAAAGGCGCTGAAGCTCCTCCGCTCGAGACAGGAGTACATAAAGGAGAGGGAGGAGGTGAAAAGGGAGGTCAGCCTTACGGACCTCGGCCGCGAGATCGCCCGGATGGACCTCCGCATAAAGGAGGAGGTGGCACAGCTGACGCCGGAGCTCATACAGAGCGGAAGGTGGAGGGATGTGAGCATCCGCAGGTACGATGTCACCGCTTTCGCCCCGGAGGTCTACGGCGGAAAGACCCATCTGAGGAGCCGCGTGATCGAGGATGTCAAGCGCATATTCCTTGAGATGGGATTCACCGAGATAGACGGGGAGTATGTTCAATCGATGTTCTGGGATATGGATGTACTTTTCATACCGCAGGACCATCCCGCGAGGGAGATGCAGGACACCCTCTTCCTTTCCAGCCCGGAGAGGGTGGAGATAGAGGATGAAGGGCTTTATGAAAAGGTCGGAAGGATGCACCTTGACGGCGGGGATTCCGGCTCCACCGGTTGGGGATACGAGATAGACAGGGACACAGCGGAAACCCCGATCCTGCGCACCCATACCACGGTCAACACCATAAAATACCTCTCCGAGCATACAAAACCTCCTGTAAGGGCCTTCGCCATAGGCAAGGTATTCCGCAAGGAGAGCATCGACTCCACCCATCTTCCCGAGTTCACCCAGATCGAGGGGATAATCATGGAGAAGGGAGCCAGCCTTTCCATGCTCATAGGCGTGATAAAGGATTTCTATGCCCGGATGGGGTTCGAGAAGATACGGATAAGGCCGGCCTATTTCCCCTACACAGAGCCGTCCATCGAGGCAGATGTCTTCTTCAACGGCCAGTGGATGGAGCTGGGCGGTGCCGGAATATTCAGGCCCGAGGTTCTGGCGCCCTTCGGAATAGAGGAGCCGGTTCTGGCGTGGGGCTTCGGTCTCGAGAGGCTCATGATGGTGGTGCATGACATAAAGGACATCAGGGATATTTACATAAGCGATATCGACTGGCTGAGGAGGAGCAGGATACTCTGATTTCTGATAATCTGACCCAAAGGAATAAATAGCACCTCCGCAGCTGAGAATCTGTGGTGTGATGAGGAAAAGGTCAGTATTACCCGGACTCCTGGCGTTCGTTCTCGCAGCGGTGCTCTTTTCCATTGTGGTTCCGGCCAGCCTTGATGCGGGGCTTGAATGGTATATGTTCTACATCGTGGTGGGCTTCACGGCACTGGGCATACTCTCCGGCATTTCCGTGGGGAAGAAGATGGCCTATACCATCCACGACAGGGAGCTGATGGCCGAGAGACTGGAGGGGAGAGGAACGATGACCGGCATCGCCGCCATCTTCGCCGATCTCTTCCTTCTCATGGGTGTTTTCCTCCTCGTCGGATGGACCGTGTTCATGATCCTGCTGGGATTCCTCGAAAGCGTGGTTACGGACGCGATACTGATGGGGCGGGTCCGGTGGATCGCGATAGTCGCCATGTCCGTCCTCATAACCGCTTCATACCTGTTCTTCCGCGCCAGAGCCTCGGCTCGTCACGAGATGCTCTCGTTCTGGGGAAAGGAGGCCGAGGTGCCCAGCGATACTTTTGTTCAGATGCAGTGCATGGCAGACACTGTGGAAGAGAGGGTCAGAAACACATCGGAAAGCGGTTTCAGAGCGGCCGCCGGTGTACTGGATGCGGCAGAGGAGGTCATACACAGGTGATTGGGCATTTATGTCCATTGCTATATCTTATCACATAAAGCATATATACCAACGCTCCATTCTCCACTCAGAACCGCAGAAATGCGGGAAAGGAGATGAAAGAATGCCACAGAAACCAGTAGTTAATGAGGATACCTGTATTGCGTGCGGAGTGTGTGTTTCCGTCTGTCCGGCGGACCCCGTGGTCTTCGAGATGGAGGATGTTTCAAAGGTCGTACATCCCGAGTCCTGCATAGACGGATGCACGGAATGCGTGGACAACTGCCCCGTACAGGCAATAACCCTCGAGTGAAGCGGAATAAAATCCCTTATCTTTTTTCTTTTGTTCTCATTTATTCGCAATAAACTTTATTTACACCCATACATTCACCTAGTGGGATGAAGGAAGAGGCTCTCAAAAGAGGTGAGAGAGTTGCTCTGTACGGCACGGCCTTCACAGCTGTGCTCGCTCTCATAAAGTACACGGCGGGCCAAATCAGTGGAAATGTTTCCCTCAAAGCGGATGCCATCCACACATCCGCCAACCTTCTGACCATCGCGGCGGCCTATTTCGGCCTCCATATAGCGAAGAGGAAGGAGAACGAGAGATTCCCCTACGGTTATTACAGGGCAGAGACCATAATCACCCTCTTCATCTCCTTCGTCATAATCGCCCTGGGCGTGGATGTGGGGTACGAGGCATATACGCACATAGGTGCTCCTCGCGAACTGCAGTACGGCTATCTGGCCATGGGTGCCGCCCTCTTCGCCAGCCTCGGCGCTTTTCTAATCTATCTATATGAGGCGAAGGCCGGGAAGGAACTGAACTCCCAGTCGCTTCTCGTCAATGCGAAGGAGTCACTGGCCGATACCATCAGTTCTCTTGTGGTCTTCGCATCCGTCATCCTCTCTTACTTCGAGATTCCGTACCTTCCTGCCATAATCGGCCTTGTAATAGCGGCCATGGTGATTTGGATTGGGATAAGTGCGGCCAAGAACAGCATCCTCATCCTCATGGACTCGGGGGTGGACCCGAACCTTCTGAGGGACATCCGGGAGTGCCTTTACGGCGTGAGAGGTGTTCTGGACATAAGGTCCATGAAGCTGAGGCGCTCTGGCCCCTTCATCATAGCCGAGGCCACCATAGGCATTTCCGCGGACCTCCGGCTGGAGGACGCCTACCTTATTGCGAAGAGCGCTGAGGATGCGGTCAAGAACAGGTTTCATGAGGTCATAGCCGTTCACCTTCAGATGGTCCCGGCGGAGAGGGGGAGGATAAGGGTCGCGGTGCCGGTCTCCTCCAATGACGAGGTGGCCCCTGTTGCCCCTGATACATGCAGCGCTCCGTATTTCTACCTTGCCACCATGAGAACGGATGGGCAGGGGGAGATAATAGAGGAGGGATTCATCCGAAGCCCGCCGGTTAAGGACGAGTATCTGGCCGGGCCGACCAGTGTCCACATCTTCGTTAAGAACGGGGTGGATGTGCTGATCACCAGAAAGATCGACGAGAGGATTCTGGAGAGCATGAAGGAGGCCGAGATCTCCGTGCAGATAACGAAGAAGGAGAGGGCGAGAGAGGCGGTTGAGGAGTATTTTGAGGGGATGGGAGAGAAGG